>CAYFUO010000082.1:3892-7252 GCA_964346255.1 uncultured Actinomyces sp.
AGGAGTGGAGGAGCCACCGGGTGTCCAGAACTTCAGTTTGTGTCCATCCCGGATGCCACCGGAGAAACCAAGCAGTGTCCGCATGGTCACGCCGAAGGGGGCCTCGTACTGGCCTGGCTCCTTCACGTGGCCTGACACGGAGAACATGCCGCAACCCTTGGAACGCTCAGTCCCCATGGACGCGTACCATTCCGCTGAGTTGCGGAACACGATCGCAACGTCAGAAACGGTTTCAACGTTGTTCACCACAGTCGGGCGAGCATAGAGCCCGGCGACCGCTGGGAACGGGGGCTTCAGGCGGGGGTGACCGCGTAGGCCCTCCAAAGAGTCGAGCAACGCGGTTTCTTCACCACAAATGTAGGCTCCAGCGCCCGCATGTGCGGTGATCTTCAAATCTCCGAGGAGACCCGCTTCCTCAACCTCACTGATCGCTGCGAGGAGGCGACGGTAAACGTGGACGACCTCGCCCCGCAAATAGATGAATGCGTGCTTACAGTTGATGGCTTTCGACGCGATCGCGACGCCCTCGAGCAGCAGGTGGGGGTCGGCCATGAGGAGCGGAATGTCCTTACAGGTTCCCGGCTCTGACTCGTCAGCGTTCACCACCATGTAGCGGGGCAGCCCGTCGTCTGGGGGGAGGAAGGACCACTTCATTCCCGCGGGGAAACCGGCGCCACCGCGACCGCGGATGTTCGCGTCCTTCACCGCTTGGGTGATGTCGGCGGGATCCATGTCCTTCGCCTTCGCCCACCCTTTGTAAGCACCGTGTGCAAGGGCGGACTTGAGTGTCCAAGAGTCCTCGTTAGCCCAGTTCTTACTTAGGGCCGGTGTCAGTGGGTCAGCCTTCGTGAACTCGGTCATCGCCTGCCACCCCTCCCTTTCTTCTTTCGGCGCACGCGTCTGCGAGCCTGAGTGGCGCGGCCCGCAGCCTGGCCCTTTTGGTCCTCAACGTCTCTGGTGGAGAGGGTCTCCGGGGTTTCCGGCTTGCTACCAGCCGGCGCTTTCACGACCTGCTCGTCACTAACCTTCTCCGCCTGAGTCTTGGCTGCGGCTTTACCCTCTTCAACGAGCATTTTCTCTGCCCCACCGGGCGTGTCCAGCTTCGGTTCGGCCTTCCCACGCTCCACAGCGGAAGTCTGGCCGGCAGCCTTGTCGGCGGCGGCCATCTCGCTGGCCTGCAGGGCCGCGTCGGCTGTGCCCTCGTCCACGGGTGGCTCCACCCCGCCGACAGGTGTCGGGGCGGTCCAACCGTGTTCCTTCGCGGTTTCTAGACCCTGGAAAGTTGGGGCCCCACCGCTTGGACCCTCGTTTGCTAGTCCATCTTGAAAACCAGCGAGGGTGCGGGAAACTTGTTTGAACGTGCGCATGACGTTGGGGCCGCGGGTCGGGTGGACAGGCGTCCCATCACGCAGGTCGTCAACCAACTGTTTAGCGCTTTCGGGGGTCTGGTTGTCGAAGAACTCCCAGTTCACCATGATGACGGGCGCGTAGTCACAGGCCGCGTTGCATTCCAGCGCCTCAAGCGTGATCTTGCCGTCCGCAGTGGTTTCGTCGTGTCCGACACCCAAGTGTTTGGAGAGCTGTTCGAACAGTTCCTCACCACCAAGTACACCGCAGAGGGCGTTGGTGCAGACCCCCACGTTGTATTCACCGTTGGGACGCCTCTTGTACTGGGTGTAGAAGGTGGCGACCGCTGAAACTTCCGGCTGGGTTAGGCCCAACAGGTCTGCACAAAGTGCGATGCCGTCGGGGCTGACGTAGCCGTCCTCGGACTGAACCAAGTGGAGCATCGGTAGCAACGCTGAACGCGCGTGCCCTTCCGGGTAGCGAGCAATGATTTGCTTCGCTTCCTCCACGAGGCGGTTTCTCACCTCAGGTGAGTAGGTCATCGGTCAACTCCTCCTGCCACCGGGTCGAGTGAAGCGAGGGCCACAACCACGTCCGCCAGCTGGCCGCCCTCGGTCATCATGGAAAGCGACTGAAGGTTGTTGAACGAGGGGTCCCTGAAGTGAGCGCGGAACGGGCGTGTGCCACCCGCGGAAACTAGGTGCACGCCTAGGATCCCTTTCGCGTGTTCCACCTGCTGATAGGTTTGCCCAGCTGGAACGTGGAATCCTTCCGTCACCAGTTTGAAGTGGTGAATGAGAGCTTCCATGGACTCAGCCATGATCTCTTTGATGTAAGCGGGATTGTTGCCTTGACCGTCAGGGCCGAGCGTTAGCTGTGCTGGCCACGCGATCGCCTTGTCCGGCACCATGACTGGGGCGCCCTCAGTTTCTTCCAAGCGCTTCAACACTTGGTTGATGATGCGAAGCGACTGGTAGCACTCGTCGAAGCGGACCAGTGTGCGGTCGTAAGCGTCCGAGTTGTGGTAGACGGGAATGTCGAAGTCGAACTGTTCGTAACCGCAGTACGGCGCGTCCTTACGCAAGTCCGTTGCGAGCCCGCCAGCGCGGAGGCTGGGGCCCGTGAGTCCCAGGGCCATCATCGCGGACATCGGCATGTAGGCGACGTCCACGAACCTCAGCTTGAAGATCGGGTTCTTCAGCGTGAGGTTCTGGAGTTCCCCAATGTCGCGGCGAACGTTCGGAAGCAGTGAGCGAATGAAGTCGACGGTGCCTTCCGGCAAGTCCATGGGGACACCGCCGGGGCGGATGAACGCGTGGTTCATGCGTAGGCCCGTGATCCGCTCGAAGATTCGCAGGATCTCTTCGCGGCCACGGAAAGCAATGGTCATCATGGTGGTCGCGCCCAGCTCGTTACCGCCCGTGCCGATCGCCACTAGGTGGGAGCCGATCCGGTTCAGTTCCATGAGCAGGACCCTGATGAGGGATGCTCTCTCTGGGATCTGATCGGTGATGCCCAACAACTTCTCAACCGCTAACGCGTAGGCGACCTCTTGGAAGAAGGGGGCGACGTAGTCCATGCGGGTGACGAATGTGGAGCCCTGCGTCCAGTTGCGGAACTCCATGTTCTTCTCAATGCCCGTGTGGAGGAAACCGATGTCAACGCGGGTCTCCCGAACTGTTTCGCCATCTAGTTCCAGGATCAGGCGGATCACACCGTGAGTTGACGGGTGCACTGGGCCCATGTTGAGGACGATCCGCTCCGAAGTGATCCTACGGATCTCTTCGATCACGTCTTCCCAGTCGCCCCCCTGAGCGACCACCTCAGGGTAGTCGTCGAGGTCTGGGTCCGGCCCGCCGGGGGTGGCAAAAATCTTCTCAGCCATCAGTTGTAGGACCTCCGTGTGTCAACTGGGGGGATCGTTGCGCCCCTATATTCGATTGGGATGCCGCCGAGCGGGTAGTCCTTCCGCTGGGGGTGACCCACCCAGTCTTGGGGCATCTCAATGCGGGT
>CAYFUO010000082.1:7352-8950 GCA_964346255.1 uncultured Actinomyces sp.
TCACGTTTCACGTTGATGATCAACTGGTCATGCTGGTTGACGACCACCTTCTCGATGACGTCGTTGACCTGAAGTCCCTCTTTCAGGATTTCTTCTTCCAGAATGTCTACGGCCTCATCGAACCAAGACCCGTAAGGGCGTGGTGTCGCGCCGGGCAGTGTGAAAACCTGGGTGAGACCACCGAAACCAGTGGTGTCCCCGTCATCAATGACTCCGAAGGACCCTTGGCGGACGGAGATGACCTCCGGCTGTTGGAACTTTTTGTCGGGAACGTGCGCCTGTTGGTCCACGTCGACGCTCGCGTCATACGTGGGTTTGACATCCAGACTTGGTTTTTGTTCGCTCATGCAAGCAGTCCCTTCATCTGGTGGCTGGGTGTCGCAGCGAGCGCCGCTGCTTCCGCCTTCCTAGCGACCTCGGCTCGGTTCACACCGAGGGGTTCTTTCCCGATCTGTTCACGCAGTACCAGCACAGCGTGAATGAGAGCTTCGGGACGCGGCGGGCATCCGGGTAGGTAGACGTCCACGGGAACAATGTGGTCCACACCTTGGATGATCGCGTAGTTGTTGAACATGCCGCCACTAGAGGCGCACGCACCCATGGAGATCACCCATTTCGGTTCGGGCATCGAGTCGTAAACTCGCCGAACGACGGGAGCCATTTTTTGTGACAGGCGACCGGAAACGATCATCAGGTCGGCGTGGCGTGGGGAGGCGCGGAACACTTCCAAGCCGAAGCGGGACATGTCGAACCTTGGGGTTCCCGCTGCCATCATCTCGATGGCGCAGCAGGCGAGCCCCATGGTGACTGGGAACTGGCTGTGTTTTCTGGCCAGGCCCAGCACGTTTTCCATGCTGGTGAGGCCAACTCCCGCTGGGAGTTTCTCTTCAAGACCTAATTTCATTGCTGCCTCCTCAGGTCCAGTCCAGGCCTTTACGGCGGATCTCGTAAATGTAGGGGACGGTGATCAACGCGAGGAACAGCAAGACAGAGACGAGGCCGAACATCGCTAGAGCATTGAATGACACTGCCCACGGATACAAGAACACGACCTCAATGTCGAAGATGATGAACGTCATCGCCACCAAGTAGTACTTGACGGGGAAACGTCCCTCATCGATCTTTTGGGGACCAGGGTCGATGCCGCACTCATAGTTTTGCGCTTTGGTCTTGTTCTTCTGCTGTGGGCCGAGCACCGCGGAGGCCAAGAGTCCGCCGATTGAAACTGTCAGGGCCACAGCCGCCATGATCAGCAGCGGCACGTAGGGGTTAGTCATCGGTCCTCCCGTCGGAAAGGGGCGTTGGGCTTGCGTGTAGCCCAATCTTGCCCGAAACCTCTTCGTTCATACTTTCGTCACCATTTTTGTTAGGGCGGATATCAGCCGGTCGTCAACGTCCCCACCGCTACGCTCATACCCGTCGGATAACAGCTTGTTGACGAGCTTCATCAGCCGCCTCCTAGGTAAACCGTGGTAGGTGAGGAACCGCATGATCTTCGGGTTTTCAATGAGCGCGACGAACACTCGCCCAAGTGAGTAGTATCCCCCGTACACTTCTTTCAATTGTTCAGGATACGCGCTCAAAGCCAAATCGAAGCC
>CAYFUO010000083.1:0-8949 GCA_964346255.1 uncultured Actinomyces sp.
GAACGCCCACCGACCATAAGGAGACACTGATGTCCAACCGTTACGATCCCGGACCCCAGATCGCCCAGTGCGGCACCATCAACCTTGGAGTCCTCGACTTAGAGAAGTCCCTCTGGTTTTACCGGGACATTCTTGGCATGGAAGAAGTTGAACGCGACGGTGACGTCGCCTACCTGCGTGCCTTCCAGGAGAAGGGACACCACTCTTTGGTGTTGAGCGAGCAGGACGAAGCGATCGTCAACTCGTTCAGTTTCCGGACTAAGAGGCCCCAAGACGTCGAACTGTTCTACAACGACCTCGTGGAACGTGGCCTGGACGTGCGGGAGATTCCCGCCGGAACAGAACTGGGGCGGGGGGAAGCGATTCGCTTCCTAGTCCCAGGTGGGGAGCACCCATTCGAGCTCTACTACGACATTGAGAAGCCAGAGGCCCCGGAAGAGATCCGTTCGCGAATCAAGTCGAACAGCTCCACCCGTAGGGGGCTCGGCGTGCGTCGTATCGACCACTACAACGTGCAGACCTCACCCGACAGCATCAATGAGGCGGAAGCTTTCGCGCGTGACGTCCTAGGGTTCAAGCGTCGCGAGTTCGCGATGTCTCCCGATAACCCGGACCAGCTGAGGGCCTCCTGGATGTCTGTCACCCCGCAGGCCCATGCCCCCGCGATGGGCGCTAACGGCGAGCGGAAGAAGGGGAGACTCCACCACCTTTCCTACAACTTGGAGAACTTCCACGACGTCCTCACGGCGGCGGACGTGTTGAAAGACCTAGAGATTTCGTACGGGACCGGACCGGGTAAGCATGGGATCGGTCAAGCCATGTACTTGTACGTGTTCGACCCGGGCTCTGACCACCGCATCGAGCTGTATGGCGGGGGCTACCTGATCTTCGACCCGGATTGGGAGGCGTTGGAGTGGAAGCCGGAGGAGTTCACGGAAGGCATGACCTGGTACGGGGACCCCATTGACACGGTTGTTGGTAGCCGCGGGCGCGACACGACGGGCACTGCCGGCATCGACCACCCGTTCCTAACCAAGTAGAACGTAGCTAGTAGGACGGCTTTAGAGGGGCCCCAAGGCGTTGACCTTGGGGCCCTAAATGTCCGCTGGGTGGGGCCCATTTCGCAGGTGGCGCGTGCGCCACCTGTTGAAGTTGGCTGTTTGGGCCCGAGTGACGAGGGCGAGAGCCCTCACAGAAGGTCTTCGCGGCGTAGCCACTGGATCGTGTCCCGCACTGTTTCCTCCAGAGGTCGGCTCTTGAAGCCCAGCTTCGTGCGCGCTTTCTCGCTGGAGAAATCGTTGTTACGTTCTAAGTTGTAAATCGTGTAGTCAGTCAGCAACACGGGTTTCTTAGTGAGCCGACTGTATTGACTCCCCACCCAGCCGAGGGGCCGCAGCGCGCGCAACGGGACCGTGAACCAGGGTGGGGGAAGCCCCGTTTCCTTCCGCACCAACGTGAGCAGTTCCGTGAGCGTGTGAGTGTCCCCAGCCATAATGTAGGTTCCCCCAGGCTTCCCGGACGCGGCGCAAGAAACGATCCCCGCCGCTAGGTCCCGCACGTCCACAGAGTTGAACGACCCGCCGATCGACACGGGCAGGAAACCCTTCGCGAATACGCGGATGGTGCTGGTGATCAGGCCTAGATTGTGGTCGCCGGGGCCAAGTATCCCGCTGGGGTAGACAATCGAGGCGTCCAGTCCGCGTTTTTCAACCGCATCCAATACTAGGTTGGAGGCTTCAGCCTTCGTCTCACTGTAGAAACCCACGACTTGCGTCGGGTCGTGCCAGCCGGCCTCCTCGATCTTGCCGGATGGCACCTCGGGTAAGGCGCTGGTGGAGGACACGTAGACGAGCTTGTTCACGTCGTGCTTCACGCACTGGTCAACAATGTTTCGGGTTCCAGTCACGTTTGTTTCGTGTACGAGGACGTTTGGGTTCGGGTCAAGCGTGACGGCTCCCGCTGCGTGAATGACGATCACCTGTGGTCCCGGTGGCGTTTCGAAGAAAGCGTTTAGAGCCGCCCCGTCGAGCAGGTCGCCCTCCACGACATCCGCACGGTCATCGACATGCTTTCTGGACGGGTCTCGGACTAGGACTCGAACGTGAGCTCCCTCAGACAGCAGCTGGTCCAAGATGTTGGCGCCCAACAGGCCGGTGGCGCCGGTGAGCAGGTAGATCGTTTCAGTCACGCTCATGATCCCTTGTTGGGGGTGGGGTCGCCTCGCCCGCTGGTTTGCGTGGCTCCCCCCCGGGCCGCGATCACGCCGTTCACAACCAGGTATCCAGCCACGAACAGTGAGCCCGCTTTGTCCATGAAGTACGCAGCTGGAGAGCTTGGCGCTACAACGATGGTTATGAGGGCGGCACTCACCACCGCGTCCACCAGCGATTTCGCGCGGTACAACCTGGCTTGCACCGCGAGAATCGGGTTGGGCGTCTTCTGGTTGAGCCTGCGGTAACGGAACCAGAACCAAGTGTTCACCACGACCCCAAGCCCAGCGATCACCAGTCCCGGGACGACGTTGCCTTTCTCCGTGTTGGAAGACATGAGCGCGATCAGTGCCATCGCCACACCACTGATGCACATGGCGACGCCAACACTGATGTCTGCGATCCTCTCTAAGCGCTCACGCTTTTGAACGTTTTCGTCCTCGTCCTTATTCGTGACCCCGTAGATCACCCACGAAATGATGATGGCTAACAGTTCCGCACTGCGGCGCACGAAGTCAGCGAGCTGCGTGGAAGAGCGTCCGAAAAACAGGCCGATCCCCACCACGAGGGGCCCCGGAGCCGACAGGAGCACGGAGGCGAGCAGGGTCCGCTGCCCCTCCTTGTCACTCGTCTTCGACACGGGTTTCACGCTGCCAGCAGGTGAGTGAGAGGAAAAATAACGGCTGCGGCGACGATTGGGCAGGTCGCCGTGTCATTCCCACCCGGGGTGAACAGCTCGGTCACTGAGGTCGCGGCCGCCGCCACCAAGGGCACCACGAAATACCCGACGGGCACCAAAGACGCGTTCGCAGCTAGGACGGCGAGGACCGTCACGAACGACACGACGAACATGGCTGCCGTGCCCTCCACGCTCTTCCGACCTTCAATGGTGAAGCCCTCAAGGTGGTGTTTACCGAATTTCTTTCCGACGAGGGCGGCCGCAGCATCCCCGAACCCCCAGGCGTAGATCGCGGCTAATGCTAGCCACGGTTCCCCTAGCCAACCCCAGCTGACCGCGATCATGAAAGCGTACATGCCGAACACGAGGATGAGACTGGTCTTCACCTCCCCGTCTGAGCGTTCGGTGAGTAGGTCTGAATAGCCGTCCCACCTTTCAGCGAGCACTAAAGCCGGGTAGACGAGGATCGCGAACAGGAGGCTCGCGGCGGCCGCCATCCACCAAAACTCGAAACCATAAAGAAAGATGGGGAGGGAGCCCAAGAGGATGAAGTGTAAGGTCTTGCGGAAAACCTCGTCGTGCATGGGCACGAAATGACGGATGAGGACCGCTGTGGCAGCGCACGCCACGAAGTAGCCGATGAGAATGGAAAAGCTGGTCAGGAAGCTCGTCAACATGATTGCGGTCTCCCACCTGACTGCCGCCTAGGAGTGTTGCCGCGGGGACTCTCGGAGGGCCCACCCGCGAGGTTGTCTACCGACTTTCGGATCTGCTCCGCAACCTCTTCAGGGGAGGCCACGCAGGTGTCGAAGCGTAGGTTAGCGTCACCCCACGGATCGTACTCCCGGTTTCGGATCGCCTCCCAACTGGGAAGTTTCAGCCCGGGAACGGTCGCCCCCCTGGACTCTGCCCTCCTGTGATGTTCGGCTTGGTCGGAGCAAAACAGCTCAACTTCGAGCAGTCCCGCGTCGCGACTGTTCGCCACTTCCCGCCACGCTTCCCTACTGATTTTGAAGGGATTCACGCATTCGGCCAGGACGTCGTTGCCCCCGTCCAACAGGTCACCGGCGACCGCGTAGCCAACCATGTAGCCGGACGCTCGCACGCCCAGGTCACCCATTTCCCCCGAAGCTCGGAGCGCCTGTTCAATGGTGTCAATGCGCAGGTAGGAGAACTCTCCACCTTTGTTGAGGTGGGAGGCGACCGTGGACTTGCCTGTGGCGGGGAGTCCACCGAGGACGACAAGTGTTGGCCGGTTCATGTCAATGAGCGTACGTTGGATCAGGGTCGGCCGCCTAGCAACCGTGAACGAAAGGCCCCTAACTGTCTTGATGGGACAAAAAACCTGTCCGGCAGCCTGGCCCAGCGCGAAGCCAAGCACTTGGGTGCCGCAGAGGCAACCGGCCACGCTTTCCAGCTACCTTCCGGATTCACCTCCGCGAGTGCTCTCAGCCGTTTCTTCATTGCCTTCAGCGCCCGTAACTCAACGTCGCTGGCGTCACTCACGGAACTTGCGCGTGGGCTGCCATCCGGGCCGTCGAACTGCCAACCGTAAGTCCGTCCCATTCCCACATTGATGCCGAGTCCACTCCTATAACCGATCTTCCTAAGCGGGTTGAGGTTAACCGTTTCCCGGTAGGTTCCCCGGACCACCGCGAGCACGTCCTCTTCGAGCTCCTCGGCCGCGCTTTCCCAAGTCTCGTCGCACGCATCGAAACCGCAGTTGGGGTAGACAAAAGCGCCAAACAACCCAGGATAAACGCACAAGCCAGGATAGGAGGTGTAGACGAAAACCATCGGCGAGCAGTCTTCGTCGTTCGGAATAAAACGGGCCACGCGGTCAACATCCGCGGCGGAGGGCAGAGCGTAAACACGTTCCCCCACGGCATCTAGCAATCCCATGCCCCCGGACACGCGAACGTCGTAGTCGGTTACCAAGTGGCTGACAAGAGCGTCTGCAACCACGCGTAGCGGCGCGAACCGCTCAGGGTGAGTGATCGCGGAGTAGCGCTCATCCGGTGGCCCCTCGGGCCATCGATGTCCGTAGCTAATGACGTTGCCGTCCTCGTCGAAAAAGACGCGCTGCTCAATCTTGGGGCGCTGGTACTCACTCACGCAAAACACCGTCCGGCGGCAAGTGCAAGGAGCACGCCAGCGGAGGCAGTCAGCACGGACCTGGCTTTTTGTGTGATCGCATCAAGCTGCTCCTATCAAGTTTGCCTGAGGGGTTTCGATGGTTTTACCGTCCCCGCTGATCGGAGCGACTGCCGCCAACTTGGGGTTCCACGTGACCTTCAGCGTGGGTTAGAGGTTGTTGTCAGGATTCAGGTATTCAACGCCCTTGAGGTTCTTGAATAGTCCAAGGTTGATTTCTTCTTCCGCGCGGATGAGAGAGTAGCCTCCAGTGGGCTCCAAGATTATGGCTTGGACCTCAGAGAACTGCGCTACCCCGGCGGAGCGCATTACGGTGGCGAGATCCTCCTCGCTGGTGTGGGTGCGCTCACACATCTCCTCCACGGGCTCACCGTGCGCGAACACAACAATGGGTTCCGTGTGGGTCAAACGCCGCGCAACCCACGTGTCCCGCAGCCTGTGAGAGAACATTTCCAAAGAGAACAAGGTCAGCAAGGCCACAAGGGCTGTCGCAACGGTTGGGTGCAAGCCCATGACGCCACGCCCCGCCACCGCACCCAACATGATGACGAACACGAAGTCCGACGTGGTAGTTGCGGTCAGGGCACGGACCCCAAACAGTTTGATGATCGCTGTGAAAGCCAGGTAGACGACAGCTGCGGAGAGGATGACGATAGGAACCAGCGCTAAAGGCATACCCAACTGCTCTGCCGCGTACTGCCACCAGTTCTCTGCGTCTGTCACGATGCGTTCCTTCTCGCTTGCGGGAATCCTCCGTGCCCCCAACCACTTTGGCCGTGAGCGCCCCTAAGACCAGTATGGTCTCCCGCCAGCGCGGTCTCTTACTTGGGGTTAGAGGGCCGTCTCAGCGTAGTCGGCGATCTCCTTCCGCAGCCTCTCCTTCAGGTGTGGGGGAGCCCAAGAAATGTCGACACCATTCAACGCTAGTTGCGTGAGGAGCTCATCGTCCGCGTCCAAGTCGTCCGCCAAACGTTGGAAGTTCTCATTCATGTAACCACCGAAGTACGCGGGGTCATCCGAGTTGATAGACACTTTCACGCCCTCGTTCACCAACTGTTCCATGAGGTGAGCGCGGGAATCTTCAGTCAGCCAAGTGTTAGAAATGGGGCACGAAGTGAGGCCGATCCCCGTTTCCGCCAAGTGTTGCACGAGGTCGGGCGCCTCAATCACGTTTGTCCCGTGGTCGATGCGTGCCACCCCAATCTCTTCAACCACGTTCCGAATGTTGTCAACGGAGCCGGGAATGTCGGGGTCACAGTGGGCGGTGAGCAGGAAGCCCTCCTCCCGGGCCCTAGCGAACACGGCCGCGAACTTGCTTGGCGGATGACCGTTTTCATCTGAGTCTAAGCCGACCCCAAGGATCCACGCCTTGTACGGTAGGGCCTCCAACAAAGTAGCCATTGCGAACCCGGGTGAACAGTCCCGCAGGAAACACATGATTAGGGCTGAAGAGACCCCCAACTGCTGCTCAGCGTCGATCTGGGCGCGCCGCAGCCCAGTGATGACCGTGTCGAATGAGACGCCGCGGGAAGTGTGCGCTTGCGGGTCGAAGAACATTTCGACATAGCGCACGTTCTGGGCGGCGACCGTCTCAAAATAGGCCCACGCCAAATCGTAGAAGTCTTGGGAGGTTTGGAGGACGTTCATGCCCTCGTAGTAGGCGTCAAGGAACGACGTGAGGTCGGTGAAGTCGTAGGAGTCCCGAACCTCCTCAGGTGAGTCAAACGGCAGCTCGATCCCGTTCCGTTGGGCCAGTTCGAACTTCAACTCAGGTTCAAGTGTTCCTTCAACGTGAACGTGTAGTTCCACCTTCGGTAAGCCTTGGATGAACTCTGATATTTCCATTCCCGCTTCCTTCCGGATTGGGTTGGGTCGCCAAGAAGCGCTCCCATTTGTGGTCTGACCTGCATTCTACTCACCCTGGCGGCCCCCTAGCGGCGTCGCGTTGCACCGCGCTCTTTATGCTGTCGGACTTGCCGCCTACCCGATTGCGCCGACTATTGAGAGGACCAGCGTCGAGGTCGGAAGCGCTTTCGAGTTCGTTGTGTTCATGGTCTTCCTAGGTGAGCGTCTAGGGGTGGGCTGAGTGGTGAAAAACAGAAAAGGCCCGTTTCCGCGAGGTTTCCTGTGGTTTCGGGGGTGTCGAGCCCCTGACCTCTCGGTTTTCAGTTGCGAGGTGAGTTGCTAGGTGATTCTTGCGAATGTGTGGGGATGTCACGCGCGCTATGGAGGACCCGGATCACTTCGATCCCGCCGGCAGTTTCTACATAGAAGACCAAATAGGGGAACCCGTCGAGAGGTAAGCACCGCACATCTAGCGAAGAGAGGACGCGTGCTAATCGGGGAGAGCCGAGGCTGGGGAAATCAGTGGCTCGCTGCACAGTCTCCTGAGTCTGACCTATGAAGTGCTCGGCTACTCTCCTGTCGGCTTCTCGTTTGTGCCAAAAGGCGGCCTTTGTAACGTCTTGGGCGACTCTTTTCCTAAACGCTGCCGACCGGTCGGTCACTGAGCACAGCTTCCCGGAGTTCTTGAAAAAGCTCTTCGGCACTCGCCTCTAGCGTCAGCGAATCTAGTCCTTCCACCAGCTTCGCTCGCAACTGCGACTCTTCCCGTTTCTCGCGTAGAAGGTGACGGACTTACTCGCTCGATGACGAGAACGCGCCCTCTCGGACTTCCCGCTCGACAAAGTCCCGCAGGTCGTCGCCCAAGGAAATGTTCATAGTCGCCATAGATCCACGATGCCGACGCTTGACAAGGGTTGCCGGGCAGGTTGAAGCCCCCACCATCGTGGTTTTCCGGGCGGTGGGCTGCGACGGGCGTCGACCCCCTGACCTTTCTATTTTCAATCGAACGGCGCGTCCAATGGAACATCAAATAGGATGAAAGCATCCTAGAAAGGGTGTGAGATGAAGGCTGACTTGGCAAATCTGGTGTCCATGACAGAGGCGAACCAGAATTTCTCTCGTGTGGCGAGAATGGTTGACGAGCGCGGCCCGGTTGTGGTGCTTCGAAACAACCGCCCACGCTACGTGGTTCTCGACTACGACGCGCTAACCGAACCGGGGAGCGCCGATGACGCTGAAGTTCTGGAGGTGTCACGACGGGTCATGGCCAAACATGCGCAAGCGTATCGAGAGCTGGCCAAGTGATTTTACTGAGGCGCGCACAGATCCTTATGCTCCACGCTGACTTGGTGTCCGAGTTCGGCGGCTCCCATGGGCTGCGCGACCATGCGCTCTTCGAATCAGCGTTGGACACTCCCACCGCTAGCTTCGGGGGTCAAGACCTCTTTCCGACAGTCATCGAAAAAAGTGCGCGCCTTGGGTTCGGGCTCATCGCAAACCACCCCTTCGTTGACGGCAACAAACGTGTTGGGATCCACGCGATGCTTGTCCAGCTTGCCCTCAACGGCGTTGAGATTGAGGCGACCGAGGCCGAGGTGGTCGCCCTAGGTTTGCTGGTCGCCTCGGGGGAAATGAGCTTCGAGCAAGTCGTTGGCTGGATAAAGGCCCACGCAGTTAGAGAGGGCGGCCCCACGACATAAGTGGGTTCAGTGGCGGCGGATCCACGATTCAGAGGTGATCATCGTCCATGGACTTAGCGCCTCCGCCTGCTTTCCACCAAACATGAGCAAGTGGTCACGAAACGCCCCGTTTCTTGGGTTTTATGGCAACTTGCGCATGTTTGGTGAACACCGGGGTGCGGGTGGGCGGCAAAAGCAGAAAAACCCCGCTTCCGCGAGGTTTCCTGTGGCTCCGAGGGGCATCGATCCCCTGACCTTTCGATTTTCAGTCGAACGCTCTACCAACTGAGCTACAGAGCCCAAAGCCGGCTACAAATAGCCGGCTTCCGCGACCCCGACGGGACTTGAACCCGCGACCTCCGCCGTGACAGGGCGGCGCGCT
>CAYFUO010000084.1:0-8936 GCA_964346255.1 uncultured Actinomyces sp.
TCCCGACGCGTGCGAACGAAGTGTTCTCCACCGCTGAGGACGGCCAGTCTTCCGTTCTGATCCAGGTGTTCCAGGGTGAGCGTGAGTTCACTCGCGACAACAAGCCACTTGGCACCTTCGAACTGACCGGCATTGCTCCCGCACCGCGTGGCATGCCTCAGATTGAAGTGTCCTTCGACATCGACGCGAACGGCATCGTCCACGTCTCCGCCAAGGACCGGGGCACGAACAAGGAACAGTCCATGACCATCACCGGCGGCTCGGCCCTTCCGAAGGAAGACATTGAGCGCATGGTGAAGGAAGCGGAAGAGCACGCGGAAGAGGATAAGGTTCGCCGCGAGGAGCAGGAGACCCGCAACGTCGCTGAGCAGATGGTTTACTCCGTGGAGAAACTGCTCAAGGACAACGATGACAAGCTCTCCTCCGACACGAAGGACACCGTTTCTAAGGCTGTCGACGAGGTGAAGAAGGCCCTTGAGGGCGACGACGGCGACAAGGTGAAGAAGGCGCTGGACCACCTGAACGAGGTCGGCATGAAGATCGGCGAAGAGGTCTACCAGGCAGCAGAGAAGAGCGCTGAAGAGCCAGATCTGCCCAGCCAGGAAGATGTCAACGCTGAAGAAGAAGTGATCGACGTTGAGATCGTCGATGACGAGGACGACAAGTAGTCACCTCCCGTATAGGTAACGAAAGGGTGGGGGTCGCTGGGGCGGCCCCCACTCTTAAACCGAGAACACGAGAAACGGAAGACAACAGGTGGCAAAAGACAAGAACTTGGACGCGCCCGACATGAATGAAACGGACGACCTCGACGCAGTTGGTCCCGAAACAGATGACATCGACATTGATGATGCCCAAGTGGAACAAACTCCTGAAGGCGAAGTCATTGATGAGGTGGAAGAGGTTGCGGAAGAGCCAGATCCCCTCGAGGTAGCGGAAATGCGCATCCTGACCTTAGAAGACGACCTTGCCCGCGCCCGCGCTGAAACGTACAACGTCAGGCAGGAGTACGCGCGGTACGTGAAACGCGCGAAAGCCGATAGCGCGGCCAAGCGTAAGGAAGGCCAGCACGATGCCGTTGAGGCCCTGTTGCCTGTCCTAGATGACATTGAAGCAGCGCGTGCGGCCGGGGAACTCACGGACGGACCGTTCGCGTCGATCGCGGAGAAGCTGGAGGACACCCTCCAGACCCGATTCGGCATGGAACGCTACGGCGAGGGCGGCGACCTTTTCGACCCGCAGCTGCACGACGCACTGATGGCTGCCCCCAGCTCCGAGGTGGAAGAACCAACCGTCAAACAGGTTCTCCAATCCGGGGTGAAGGTTGGCGACCGAGTGCTGCGCCCAACCAAGGTTGTCGTAGAGACACCGAACTGACGTGGGCGAACAAGTAGCGACTCGGACAACAAGAGGGGGAGGGAACACCTGTGTCTGAACAGGATTGGTTCGACAAAGACTTCTACAAGATGCTGGGCGTCAGCGAGAAGGCGAACGAAAAGGAGATTCGCAAGGCCTACCGAAAGTTGGCCCGCGAACTCCACCCGGACAAGAACCCAGGCAACGCGGAAGCTGAGAACAAGTTCAAAGAGATCGGTGAGGCGTTCGCTGTTTTGTCCGATAAGGAACAGCGCGAACGCTACGACACCATACGCAAGATGGCTGCCGGGGGAGCGCGTTTCGCGCCACCCCCAGGTGGAGGAGGCGGATTCGAGGACATGTTCGGCGGCATGTTTGGCGGTGGCGGCGGGGCAGGCGGCCCACGCGTCCAATACCAAACTTCCGGCGGAGGCCAAGGCGGGTTTGAGGACATCCTGTCCTCCCTGTTCTCTGGCGGTGGCGCCGGCGGCGGAGCCCAGTTTGGCGGTGGGGGCGGCAGCCCCTTCGGTGGTGGCGGAATGCCGTTCGGCGGCGGGGGCGGCAGTCCGTTCGGTGGCGGCGGTGGGACCCCATTTGGTCAGCCGCAGCCTCAAAAGGGCGCTGACCTAACCACCACCACGAAGCTCACCTTCAAACAGGCTTACGAGGGCGAAACCCTCCAGTTCAGTCTGGACGGGAAGTCCATGAAAGCGCGGATCCCCCCGGGCGTCCGCAACGGCCAGAAGATCAAGATGCGTGGCAAGGGACAGCCGGGCATAAACGGGGGACCTGCTGGGGACCTAATCGTGCAAGTCACGGTGGAAGAAGACCCAGTGTTCTCCATGGATGGTGCGAACCTGCGCGTGAAACTGCCGGTGTCTTACCCGGAGGCGGCCTTGGGCTCCAGGGTCGACGTCCCCCTACCTGACGGCACGAAGATAGGGATCAAGGTTCCAGCGAACACTTCCTCTGGCGCGGTCCTGCGCTTGAAGGGTCGCGGGATCAAGAAGGGTTCTAAGAAGGCGGACGTCCTCGTAGAAATGGACATCGTCACCCCGAAGAAACTAGACGACGCGGCGAAAGAAGCTGTCGAACAGTTGAAGACCGCCCTTGGCGATTGGAACCCCAGAAGTGAAGCGGGGAGGGCCTCCCGCAAGTGACCGGCCCAGAGCAAGCTAGCCAGTTGAGGGGGAGTCCGCTTTACACAGTGTCTGTGGCGGCCTCCCTCACTGGCATGCACGCTCAAACGCTGCGGCAATACGATCGTTTGGGCCTGATCTCACCGAGGCGCGCGAAGGGGAGAGGTCGACGGTACACCCCTGAAGATGTTGAGCGTCTGAGGGAAATCCAGAGGCTCTCCAAAGAGGAGGGGCTGAATCTCGCGGGGGTGAAGCGCGCCCTCGAGCTGAAAGACGAAGTCGACTTGCTGCGGGAAGAGGTTGCGCGACTGAAGTTCCAACTAGCCCAAATGAAAGCCCCCACCCGCGGGGTTTTCACTGCGGACTCGTACGGGCGCGTGACGCTGCGCCCCCAAAGGCGCCAGTCGGGTGATGCGAAGAGCACATGCTCCGATTTGGCTGCACCCCACCCGTTCTACTGGTGGTACATGCGCTACGCTGGCCACTTCGCACCCGTAGACGCCGCTACCCTGGAGGGCACCGAATGAGCCAAACCATGTCATTGAGGGCCAGAATCGCCGTGCTGGCAGGCTTGGCGGCACGGACGGCCTCACGAACCTTAGGTAAGGGCGACGGGGGAATGGTGGGGGGCAGGGTCGCCCTGAAGTTAGACCCTGACATTCTTGCTTCGCTCACCCGTGACAAGCGAGTCGTTTTAGTGACCGGAACCAACGGGAAGTCGACGACAACGAAGATGACGGTCGCTGCCCTGTCAACGGTCGGTAAGGTAGCCGCCAACTTGGGTGGGGACAACATGGGCCCAGGGATCACCACTGCTGCGATGAAGGGGGCTCACGCCCCCTTTGCTGTGTTTGAAGTGGATGAAATGCACCTTCCAGCGATCGCGGCGGAAACCCGGCCGGACGTGATGGTCCTGCTAAACCTGTCTAGGGACCAACTGGATCGAGTTGGCGAGATCGGTGCGGTGGAGAAACGGCTGCGCAGCGCAGTCGAAGAGAACCCCGGCGCTGCGATCGTCGCGAACTGTGACGACCCCCTGATCGTGTCTGCCGCTTACGATGCGCCTAACGTCGTGTGGGTCTCGGTTGGAGCGCCTTGGACTGATGACGCGACGACCTTCCCCCGAGGGGGCGGGCTGGTGGTGCGAGACGGTGACCATTGGTTCGTGGAAGGTCATGAGGGATACGTGCGGCCGAAGCCCTCGTGGTGGATAGGGGAGCGGGACGCTGACTCTTTCACTTTGTTTGGGCCCGAGGGCGAGCACGTCCGGGTGACGTTGGCGTTGCCCGGCAGAGCGAACCAAGGGAACGCGGCCCAAGCGATCGTTGCGGCGGTGACTTTGGGCGCCAGCCTAGAAGCTGCTGCGGAGGCTGTAGGCACGGTCCGCCAAGTTGCGGGCCGGTACAAGACGTACGACGTTTCGGGGCGGAAAGCGAACCTGTTGTTGGCGAAGAACCCAGCAGGATGGCAGGAGGCCCTTTCAGCTGTTCCCAAGGAAGCCACGCAGATGGTGGTGGCAGTGAACGGGCAGATCCCCGACGGTGAGGACTTGTCGTGGCTTTGGGACGTTGACTTCAGCCCACTTGAAGAACTGCCACTGCAGAAGCTGGTCGCAAGTGGTGAGCGGGCGGAGGACCTAGATGTGCGGCTCACCTATTCGGGCGTCGAAGCGGAGTTGGTCGAGGACCCGCTCAAGGCTATTGAAAGCATGGAGACTGGCCCCGTCCAAGTTCTCTTGAACTACACGGCATTTCGGGACCTGAAAAAAGACTTAGAGAACCCTGATCGTAGGGGGGGCATCTGATGAGTGAGTCAGCATTGCGCATTGGCGTGATTTACCCATCTGTTCTTGGCACGTACGGGGACACAGGCAACTCTTTGGTGTTGAAGAAGCGCGCGGAGATGCGTGGGATAGACGCGGAAATTGTGACTGTGGGGCTGTCCGACCCGATCCCCGAAGACTTGGACATTTACACGCTTGGGGGTGGGGAGGACTCGGCTCAACAACTCGCTGCCAAAAAACTGCGTGAACACACGGGGTTTGCACGCGCGGCGGAAAGGGGCGCCCCCATCTTCGCTGTCTGCGCTTCCCTGCAGATTCTGGGTGAGCAGTACACGGATGCGCGGGGTGAAGAGGTGGCCGGTTTAGGGTTGCTCGACCTCGTGACGGTGCCCATGGGGAAACGCGCCATTGGGGAACTTTTGGAAGAACCCTTGATCGAGGGCGTGACCGACCTTCTCACGGGATTCGAAAACCATGGGGGAGGTACGATCCTCGGCGAGGACGCGGCTCCCTTGGGTCGCGTGATCCATGGGGTTGGGAACCGGGAAGAACCACCTGGGGTGGTGAAGTATTCGGGTGCGGTTCAGGGGAACATCGTGGCAACGTACCTGCACGGACCCGCCCTAGCACGCAACCCCCAGTTGGCGGACCTGCTGCTTGGATGGGCGGTTGAAGAGCAGCTGGAGCCACTGGTGATTCCCCAGGTTGAAGCCTTGAGGGCAAAGAGGATAGCAGCACTGAACGTAGTGGGAGGAGTCGACGGATGACCAGTGGTGGAAGGTGGCCGCAGGGCGAAGACCCTGACGAGGAACGCCCGTGGGCCGTTTACGGTGAGGAGCCTGGCGGGACCACTCCAACTCGAGACTCGTCGCACTTGGGTGCTCCGGATGTGAGCACTCCTTACCCGAGCTACCAGCAGTGGGGAGCCCCCGACGCTGGAGCTCAACACTCAGGGGACCCGTATTCTAAGGACCCATATTCCGGGTCCCCGTACCCGGGGTCTCCGCACCCCGGCACGCCCTACGCCGGCGGCGGTGGCCGTCCGGTCGCGAAGGACTTGCCTTCTCGGACCGGCGCGATCCTGACCATAATTACGGGAGCCCTGTTGGCATTGGTGGTGGCACCCGTGGTTCTCGTGTCCATGGTGTTGCAGGGCATCGGATTCTCCACTGCGGGAGCTGAAGATTTCTTTGCTACCAACGGTGGTCAGGTGACTGTTGGGGAGTCAGGGACCATCGGGCTGACTGACTCTAGTGGCACGTCGCCCGGCAACTGTGTCTTGGAGGGGCCCGGTGGCACCTATGAAACGGAACCCGAGTTGGATGGGGCAATCGCTGTCGCCCGCGGGCTGACCCCCGGGCAGTACACCATTTCCTGTGAAGGCGCTCTTCCCGGCGCTCAGCTGATGGTGTTGGCCGGCCCGATCGTGGATTCGATGGTGTCCGTGACCCTGAAAGCTATGGGTGTCGCCTCAGCGATTGGGGTCGCCGGTTTTGCGGCGGTCATCATCGGGATCGTCTGGTTGACTAGGAAGAACCGCGAACGCAGGCGGATCTGGCAAGGGTTCTAGAACCCTTCCTTCCATCGCTCCCGAGCTGACCTTCGTCGACGGCGGTCTTCCATAAGAACGGCTGCCCGAGGCTCTTAGATCTCTTGCCCTCCTCGGCCCACGGTCTTCCATAGGAACGTCCACCCGAGCGCCTGGTTATGTGCTCGCTGGCGGTTGTCGGCAGCGCCCGCGTGTCCTCCTTCGATGTTCTCGTAGTAGAGGACGTCTTCACCCTGCTTTTCAGCCAGGTGGGTTAGTGCGCGGGCGTGGTAGGGGTGGACGCGGTCATCCTTCGTGGATGTGGTGATCATGAGGGGCGGGTATGAAACGCCCTCGTCCTTCGCGTCCTCGAACAGATGAAGGGGACTAAATGTCCTGATGAACTCCCACTCGCCCGGAACCTCGGGGTCGCCATACTCAGCCACCCAAGAATGCCCAGCCAACAGGGTGTGGTACTTGCCCATGTCGAGCAGTGGAACCTGGCATAGGACCGCTCCGAAATCGTTCGGGTATTGGGTGTACATGTTCCCCATGAGCAGCCCACCGTTCGATCCGCCTTGGATCCCCAGTTGGTCGGGTGTGGTCACTTTTCTAGCAACGAGGTCGCGGGCGACAGCGACGAAGTCTTCGTAGGCCCGGTGTCTCTTCTCTTTCAGGGCGCTCGTATGCCAAGTGGGGCCAAACTCGCCGCCTCCCCGGATGTTAGCCACTACGTAAACCCCACCGCGACTTATCCAAGCCCGCCCAACGGTGGGTGCGTAGGTTGGCGTCAACGAAATGTTGAAGCCGCCGTACCCGTAGAGGAGGGTGGGGGTGGGAAGCGGGGTGGCGGCCTCGCGAACCTCAAAGTAGGGGACGCGGGTTCCGTCCTTTGAGGTAGCAAAGTGTTGTTCCACGGTCAGGTCTTGAGCGTTGAACAGGGTGGGTGCCTCGCGAACTAGGAGGGCTCCTTGAGCGTCCTCGCCCCCTGCCTGGTCTAAGTCGACAAGCCACAGTGAGGTCGGCGTGCCGAACCCGGTTGTGGTCACCCAAACCTGGTTGTTCTCCCGAGGTTCAACCGCTCTAACGTGAACGGTTTGGAAGGCCGACCCGCCCTCGGCACCACCTTTCGTTGGGACAGCTAGTGGGGTCGATTTCCACGTTCCCTCGTCCTGGGGTGGGTCGAGTTGGTAGAGCCTGCTAGACACGTTGTCTAGCGTGGTGAGCACCCCCCGGTCAAGGGTAAAAGTGACGTCTTCGACCACTTCCGTTGCAGAGGGGCTGAACAGCGTTTCGCTGGGTGTCTTGGCGGGGTCCAAAGTGAGGGCCTCCAAATTGAATGCAAGCAGAGATCCAGCTCGGTGCGCGACCTGCTCACCCCCTTCGTTGCGCGCCCAGTTCTCTCGCAGCCAAGCGACAGCCCAGTCCTTCCAGATGACTACCTGCGCCGTCTCGGGTAGGGGGACTAGGAGCGGCTCAGTAGTGGCAATGGCGCTTGCGGGCGCCGTCAACACGAGCGTTTTGGAAGTGTAGAAGTCCTCCTGAACTCGGATGATCGAGCGGGTCGGACCGTCTTCCGCGAGCCTTCCCACCCACACCCCCATCGCGTCACTTGGTGCTTGGAACACCACTTGGGAGTTCTCGATCTTCTCCCCTCTTTTGAGGAGGCGCGCTTGTAGCGGGTAACCCGATGGGGACGTGCCGTCCTCGCCCATGGGTTGGGTCAGCCAACAGGTGTTTTCGTCAATGTAGGTTAGGGTCCCTTTGCCCTCCGGTCTGTAGAACCCGCCCTCGATCCAGTCCAGGGATTCTAGGTGGAACTCGCGGGTCTCGTCCGCGTCAGTGCCTCCATCCGACAAGTTCACCAGGGCACGGTCGAACTTCGGGTGGCACAGGTTCGCCCCATGCCACACCCAAGACTTCCCTTCCTTCTTGGCGAGGGCGTCGATGTCAAGCAGGGTCTCCCACGTGTCCAGTCCCTCCAGATAGTCCTCCACCTTTTGGCGGCGCCAGAGTCCCCGCGGGTTCTCTTCATCAGTCCAGAAGTTGTATGCGAACTCGCCGCGGAAGGCGGCTAGTGGGATGCGGTCGGGGCTCTCGAGCACTTCTAGGATCTCTCCTTCGAGAGCATCAACTAAGCGCAGGTCCCCCTCCTTTTCTGCCTCCAGCACTTGATGCGTCGCGCGGTTGTGCTCGGTCGCAAAAGCTAGGGCGTCCTCGCCCTCAACTTCTTCAAGGAAAGCTGGAACCAGTCGATGGGCGGGGTCTGCGGCTTCGCCTGTTTTCTGGTGTTCGTGAGTGTCCTTGCCGGCGGCGTGGTCAGTTGGGTGCTGTTTCATGCGGGGGACTCCTCGTGGCTGCAAAGGGGATCTGCGTCCCACTTTACGGGGGCCCTAGGCCGCTCGCCTCGGACGTCTGGCGGATGGCGATTCGTGGTCGGGTGGCGGGCTTTTGGTCGATTGCGGGTCTGAAGTTGGGGTCGTCGTAGCGATGGGTGGTTGCGGTAGCGGGTGGTGCCCAAAACAGGGGTGGAAACGGCTTGGAATCCGCCACCGGTCGGGCCCGTGGCCACGGATCGCCCCCGTGACCCTGACCGAAACGACGGTTCTGCCATGACGAGGGCGAAACAATGGGGTTTGACGGCGGCGACGCTGCGACGACGGCCAAACAATGAGGTCCCCGCAGCGGGGAGCAGGCCCGGCGCGGGCTGCCATTCCCCCTGCGTGTGATTCACCAAAGGGTGGGAGCAATCTGTGTGGCCGGTGGCTAAGCTGGGGAGTGCCTCGCGAAGGTTGCGGGCTTGCCGGTCGGGTCAGGGAACAACTGGTGTAGCGACGAAAATAGGAGCATCTTGAGCATGAACTTAACGACCAAAGCACAAGAAGCGGTATCTTCAGCGGTCCAGATGGCGTCCGCAGCGGGGAACCCGCAGGTGGAGCCACTCCACCTGTTAGAGGCGCTCTTAGAGCAGCCGGAGGGGATCGCGGTGTCCCTCCTCGCAGCCACTGGCGTGCAGAGGGGAAGCGTAGGGGCGCAGGTGCGGACGGCTCTCGTCGCCCTCCCAACTTCCAGCGGAGCTTCTGTTGGCCAGCCGCAAACGTCCCGCGCACTCATGAACGCCCTTACCGAC
>CAYFUO010000085.1:0-8740 GCA_964346255.1 uncultured Actinomyces sp.
CGGTGAACAAATTCTTCGGTGACCTGCACGTTTTGAACAACATAAACCTAGACGTTGAGCGCGGAGAAGTCGTCGTGGTTCTTGGCCCGTCCGGGTCGGGAAAATCGACTCTCATCCGAGCCATAAACCGTTTGGAGCCCATCGACTCTGGGGACATAGTCATAGATGGAGTCCCCCTACCGGAGGAAGGGAAAAACCTTGCGACCCTGCGCGCAGACGTCGGCATGGTCTTCCAGTCTTTCAACCTGTTCTCCCACAAGACCATCTTGGAGAACGTAACCCTAGGCCCCATCAAGGTGCGCAAAAAGACGAAGAAGGAAGCTGAGCAGCGCGCAATGGAGCTGCTGGAACGAGTGGGGATCGCAAACCAAGCTCACAAGCTCCCCTCACAACTGTCCGGGGGCCAACAGCAGCGCGCAGCGATCGCGCGCACACTCGCCATGGACCCGAAACTAATCCTCTTAGATGAACCGACCTCGGCCCTCGACCCAGAAATGATCAACGAGGTCCTCGACACCATGATCGCCCTCGCCAATCAGGGGATGACCATGGTGGCTGTCACCCACGAGATGGGGTTCGCGCATAAAGCAGCTGACCGCATCGTTTTCATGTCCGACGGGGAAATCCTGGAGGACACCACGCCCGAGCAGTTCTTCCACAACCCGAAGACGGACAGGGCTAAAGACTTCCTGTCCAAGATCCTTCACCACTAAGCGAAGCGAACTGCTCCGACACCCCACTAGCGCGCAACGATTGCGCGCTATGAACCGAACGCATTTTGCGACGAACCCAAGGAGGTTTGAAAATGAAACTCAACAGAATCGGTGCTGGCGCGGCGATAGCCGCCGCCCTCGTCCTCAGTGCCTGCACTTCAGGTGGCGATAAAGAAACCGATATAGTTGAAGAAGAAGAGAGCGGCGCAGCCGTCGTGGAGGAAGTGGAATTTGAGCCGGGCACAACCATGGCGCGGCTCCACGACGACGGCAAGATCATCATCGGAACGAAGTTTGACCAGCCCCTCTTCGGACTTGTCGGACCCTCCGGCGTGCCGGAAGGCTTCGATGTTGAGATAGGGAAGCTCATCGCCGCGAACCTGGGGATCCCCGAAGACCAGATTGAATGGAAAGAGGCGGTTTCAGCAAACCGTGAACCGTTCATTGAGGGTGGTCAAGTGGACATCGTTGTGGCCACGTACACGATCAACGATGAACGCAAGGAAGTCATTTCGTTTGCGGGCCCCTACTATTCGGCGGGCCAAGACCTGTTGGTCCTCGCGGGAAACCCGGATGGGATCACCAGCATTGACGACGTGAAGGGTAAGAAGGTGTGCTCGGCGACGGGCTCCACTTCCGCCCAGAACCTGAAGGACGCGGGCGTGACCGTGATGGAAACTGACGCGTACTCCAACTGCCTCGAACCACTGCGTGCGGGGGAGGTTGTGGCTGTCTCCACGGACAACGTGATCCTAGCTGGGCTTGCTGACCAGAACCCGGGCGAGTTTGAAGTCATCGACAACGCGTTCACAGAGGAGCCCTACGGTATTGGCCTGAAGAAGGACGATGAAGAGTTCCGTAACTTCATCAACGACGTGCTGCAGAAGTCCTACGACAACGGTGACTGGGCGAAAGCCTGGGAGAAGACGGCAGGGAAAGTGCTGTCCACCCCAGAGCCGCCAGCCCTGGACCGCTAGCCGGTGGTGGGCGGTGGGACTGACCCCACCGCCCACACCCCCTTTCAACCGATCGTTTAGGAGTTGGGGAATGGAAGTCTTACTTGAAAACCGCGACATGGTTTTGTCGGGGTTCCTGATGACCCTGCGACTACTGTTTTTCAGTGGGCTGGGGGCCATGGCGATCGGGATCATCGTGGCGACGATGAGGATCGCCCCCATGGCGGCCCTCCGGTCCTTCGCGGCGGGCTACACGGAGGTTGTGCGTAACACCCCGTTGGTGATGGTGTTCCTGTTCACCGTGTTCGTAGCACCTCTGATCTTCCCGCTGCGCCTGCCATACGAAGTGATTGCGATCATCACCCTGTCCGTGTACACCTCCCCGTTCGTGGCGGAGGCGCTACGAAGCGGAATCAATGGTGTCCCCGTGGGTCAGGCGGAGGCCGCCCGGTCGATCGGCCTGACTTTCACCCAAACCCTCCGCATTGTTGTCCTACCTCAAGCGATGCGCATGGTGGTGCCACCCCTCATCAACGTGTTTATCGCCCTCGCAAAGAACACCTCTGTTGCTGGCGGGTTCTTCGTCGCTGAACTGTTTTACACGGCGCGGACCCTCACGAACGCTAACGGCCAAGCAGTTGTCCCCATCCTGTTTGGAATCGCTGTCTGCTACTTGGCGATCACGGTGCCTCTCGGACTCATCGCTTACGGGGTTGAGAAGAAAGTGCGGGTGCTGAAGTGAACTCTGCAAACGTCTTGTACGACGCTCCCGGACCGATCGGTAGGCGACGTTCACAAATAGTTTCCGTCGTCGGCTCGGCGCTCATCGCGCTGTTCTTCATTTGGATCGTCTGGCGTCTCGCCCAGCCCCAGGTGGCAGCGAACGGTGCCGTGACACCCGGGATGTTCGACGCGAGCCGCTGGGACATTTGGGGGGACCCGATGGTGTGGCAGTACGTTTGGGCTGGCATCGTCTCCACCTTGAAAGCCGCTCTGGTCGCCATAGTGGGGGCCCTCCTGATTGGTATACTGCTCGCTTTCGGGAGGCTGTCTGAACACAAGTGGATCAGCCTACCCGTGTACATTTTGCTCGAGTTCTTCCGCGGCATCCCCGTCCTACTGATGATGCTTTTCATCCTGCTGGTCGCGTCAACCAGCGCCTTTTGGGCGGCCGTTCTCGCCCTCTCCATTTACAATGGGGCGATCGTCGCTGAAGCTCTGCGCGCGGGGATCATGTCCCTACACAAGGGGCAAAGGGAAGCGGGCCTCTCGATCGGTTTACGTCCCACCCAGACCAGGATGCTGATCGAGTTTCCGCAAGCGTTCATGCAGATGCTGCCAGTGCTGATAGCCCAGATGGCGGTCCTTTTGAAGGACACGTCGCTCGCCTACATTGTGGCCTACCCCGAGTTGGCGTCCACCGTCCGCAACCTAGGCAACTTCTACGGGAACAGGTACTTGTTCAGTTCTTGGGTGGTGGCGGTCAGCATCTACTTGGCCATCAACTTGAGCCTGTCCGCCTTAGCGCGCCTAGTGGCTAGGTCTATGGCGGCGAGCCCGAAGAGGCAGCCCCCACTTGACGTTCCCGGCGAGGACGAGGCCCTACTCGACACGCCACCGCCACCACTGCTCGCACCCACAGCAGCAGCCATGGCCGACGTCACGGAGCTAATCGAAGAAGAAATCGACCACAAGGAACACTAGTGCGCCTGTGCCCCCGGGAACTCCCCGGGGGCGTTGAACACTTCAGGGCAGGACAACGATTTTGCCGGGCGCGTGTGAAGAGTTGAGAAGCCTGAAAGCGTCCTCGACGTCATCCAAACTGAACTGGCCCACCACGGGGACCACCAGTTCGCCTGCCGCGACTCGGTTCGCTAAGACGCTCAGGTTCTTCGCCGTCCGGTGGTCGTGAGTTACAGGTTTGACACCCAGTTCCTCGGCGGCGTCGTAAGCGGCGGTCGCGGTCATCCGCTCCGGGGGCACCCCTAAAGCGAGGCCCGCGTCCAACGCCTCACGCCCGTGGCAGTCGACAACCGCCGTGACCGGGCCGAGCTCTTGAACCCTTTCCACCAGCCCCTCCCCATATTCGACGGGGGTGACCCCGATGGACTTGAGGAACTCAGCGTTCGCAGCGGACCCAGTGCCAATGACCTTCGCGCCCCGCGCCTGTGCTAACTGGGCGACGATCATGCCAACAGCGCCGGTCGCGCCACCTACGAGCAGCGTGTCGCCCTCGCCCACAGGCACGTCCGCCAAGCAGGAGACCGCCGTCAACCCCGCAACGTTCAACCCGCCCGCCACCTCAACGGGGAGGCCTTCCGGGCGGCGGGTGATGCCCGAGGCCGATGCGATAGCGTGGGTCGCAACAGAGCCGGACGCGCGCCCCAAGACGGCGTCCCCAACTCCAACTGGCGTCCCATCCCAATACGTTGCGCCCTCAGACACTTGGTGGACGGTGCCCGCGAAGTCGGAGCCAACGCGCCTTGGGAACGGCGCTTTCATGGGGATGAACCCGCTAATAACCTTCGAGTCGAACGGGTTGATTCCCGCGGCCTCCACGCGGACTAGCGCCTCGCCCTCCCCCAAGTCACTTGGCTCGACGTCCCCAACGTAGAGCACCTCGGGCCCACCCACTTCTTCGTACATTGCCGCTTTAGTCATCTTGTCCTCCATCCAATTCGATTCTAGGAACGAGGGCGGACCTTCTCTAGGGCGCGCCACACCTGACGCAGGCCGAGGCGGCCGTGGCTCCCGTCACGTAACCTGTCACTAGGAACAACTGGCTGGCACTAGGAGGCCCCTTTGGCCGCGGCGAGACGAAACATGAACCCGGATGTGGCGGCGAACCCGATCGCGAACGAACGCCAGTTCACCACCGCCCACTGGGAAGCCAGAGCCCACTACGGCCGCTTCAACCTGCTGATAATGGGGCCAGCGGGAGTTGGGAAGTCCTCCCTCGTGAACGCAGTGTTCGGGCGGAACCTAGCGCAGGTTGGGGTGGGCCTGCCCGTCACTAAGGGGCTCACCTACTACCACGATGACGGCCTAGGCATTTGGGACTCTGAAGGCCTAGAAATCGGGACACCCGGAGCGGTGCAAAGGCTCAGGGACGACCTCGCCCAAATTGCGCGGAGGCCACGCAACGAACAGGTCTCCGTCGTCTGGTACTGCGTCCTCGCGAAGTCTCACCGGATCGTGGAAGAAGAAGTCCAACTCATCCGCGAGTTGGCGCGCCTCGGGCTGCCGGTGATAATCGTGCTCACGAAAGTGAAATGGGTGAAAAGCCCCCTGAAGAATGAGCCGACCCTAGAGCCAGACGAGCAAGATTTCTGCGACTGGCTGGTCGCCCGCACTAGAGACACGGGGCCGGGAAACCTGCCCGCTCACGCTGTGATCCCAACGTCGACTGTGGGGAATAAGGGGAAGGGCATGGGACATGGGCTCAGTGAACTCGTCTCCGAAACCCTACAGCTCTCACCGGAAGGCGAGAAAAACGCCTTTCGTATTGCCCAGCAACTCAACCTCCCCTGGAAGCGGGAGCTGGCGAGAAAAGTTGCTGCAGCGGCCTCAGCAACTGCGTTCGCAGCTGCCGCGACTCCCATCCCGGTTACCGACGCTGCCCTTCTCGCGCCGATCCAAATAACGATGATGGGCAGGATCGCCGCGATCTATGAGCTCGACATGAAAACGATGCTGTCGACGGGGACCCTAGCCCAGTTCAGCGCCCAACTGGCCGGCCAAGCGTTAGCGCGTTCTTTCCTGAAACTTCTGCCGGGTGTCGGCAGTGTCGTGAACGCTTCTGTTGCTTCCGCGGTGACTGTGGCTATGGGTGAGGGGTGGACTCGGCTTTGCGAAAAGGTTTACGAGGGCGCACTCAACCCGAAAGAGATTGACTCTCACCTGAAACAGTTCGCCCCCACGATCCGCGCCGTCATGATCGCTATGGCCGGAAGGAAACTCCTGAAGAAGCGGCCCTGAAAAGACGGCCCTGAAAAGGCCGCTTAGAGCGCTAGACCAAGAGGAAACTCAGGGGTCCCCAAGAAATCAGCAGGACGATCACGCCTAGGACGAGGACGAACCCAACAGAATAGGGTGTGGAGCTCCGCAACAACTCGGGTTCGCTACCCGGTCGGCGACTAGCGGAAGCCGCAATAGACAGGTTCTGGGGGCTCACGATCTTCCCTAAACCCCCACCGATCTGGTTCGCTGCGAGCAGCAAAGCGGGGTCTAGGCCCGCTTGACCGGCGGCCACCGCCTGCAAGTTCGCGAACAGTGCGGCCGACGATGTTGCTGAACCGGTGACAGCGGTCCCCACCCAGCCCAGCAGCGGAGACAGGAAGGCGAACGCTGCGCCCGTCGCGGCGAGCAAGGTCCCGATGGCGACTGTCTGCCCCGAAAAGTTCATCACGTAAGCCAAAGCCATGATCGTGACGATCGAAACGATGGTGAGCCGAAGAGAATAGATCACTTGACCCAAAGTCGCTATCCCCTAGCGGAACGTGAAAGGCTGACTGGCCGAAGAGGACTTCGCGTAAACCAGTGAGACCACCACGCCGCAAAGTAGCAGCAGGAAACCGGGGGCTGACAGTGGTTGAAGAGTGAAAATGCTGGAAGAAGCAACTTCTCCCGCAAGGTCACCGACCCTCCCGTGCAAACCCGGCCAGGGGAACCGCAGGTCGGTTGAGGCCAGCAGCGCTGGCACGTCGATCCCCCACTTCCACAGTTTCGCAACCGCAAGCACCACCACGATCAGACCGTAAGGGAAGAGGCTCAGGAAAGCCTTTGATGGGGTGAGGCCCCCAAGATCCACTTCGGACGCCTGATCCTTCGGGGTCCGCGGCGACCAAAACCTCAAGAAAGCAGCTAAAGCCCCGAATGATAGGAGGGAGGCGAACACGGCTGTGAGCTCGTAGGTGAGGAACTGGGCGCCAACAAAGTGGCCTGCAGCCATAGCGACACCCGCGACGAGTCCCGCCGGCCACACCTCCCTCACCCCACGTTTCCCGTCAACGATCCACAGCAACACGAGGGGCGCCCAGGACACGAGGAGGGGGGTTATGTGCCCCATCAACGCCCCCACCGTCACCGGGTTCTCCCCGCCGAGAGCGCCAACCGTGGTGACGGGAATCCCCATCGCGCCGAACCCAACGTTGAAGGCGTTCCCCACCATGGTGACGACAGCCGCTTTCACCGGGGGCACGCCAATCGCGTAAAGGATCGCGACCGTGATCGCGACCGGCGCCCCGAAGCCGGCGAGCCCCTCCAGCAGTCCGCAGAACGCGAAAGCGATCAGGAGCACTTGGACGCGTTTGTCTCCCTTTCCGACGAGGGCGAAAACAGTTCGCATGTTGTTGCTTCTACCGGATTCTTCCGTCAACCGGTAGTTCCACACGGCAGCGATCACGATGAACAAGATCGGGAAGAATGCAAACAGTGCACCCTGAGTGCCGGACAGCAACGCTAGGTCCAGTGGCATTCCCATGCCGAGGGTCGCCACCAAGAGGGCAACGACCAACGAGATGGCTGCACACAGTTCCGCCTGTATTTTGAAGACGCCTAAAAGCACGAAGAAGACTAGGAGGGGCAAAACCGAAACTAAAGCTGTGAGTGTTAGAGACCCACCGATCGCGGTCACACTGGGAACGAAAAGCGTCGCGGAATATCCGGTGTTCATTGTTCAAGCCTATTCACCAAACGTGGGTTCGGTGGCGCAACGGGAACACTGTTCACTTGGGGGACCTGCAACCACTAGATGGTGATGAGACAATGGCGCCATGGAAGCTTCCCGTCACCTCAACCCCCTGCCCCACTTGCTGCACTCTCACGCGAAAAAAGGGGAGACAAGTGAAGCGCGGCGGGACTCCCAGCCCGCGCGTTTCCGCCTAGCGGACGGTGGGATCTTTCTATTCCAAGAGGATGGAGGGGAGGCAGCGCCAAAGAGCTCAGCGCCAGACGACTACCTGCTGACCATCTACCCCCACTCCGATCGAGCCCAAGTCGAAGCGCTCGCTGAGCAGTGGGATTTGCACCCCCTCCTCGTCGAAAACATGCTGCACCCAATGCAAGGGAAGTTTGGCCAGTACGAGGACGTCCTCTACCTACCTTTGCGGGGCGCCCGCTACACGGACGCGACAGGCGACGTGCGGCTGATCCCCTTACAGCTGCTGTTGCGTGGCAGTGAGGCAGCGCTGCTGCTCCCTCAAGGTGAGTGGTTGGACGGGGAGCCACTTTGGACAACGCCCCCAACTTCAGGCGCTGAACTGTTCCGGCGGGTGGGTGAACCTACCCTGCTGCAGGAGGCGGCCCCCGCCGGCCCCCCAGGTTTTGCATACTGGCTGGTCGATGAGGTTGTCGCCAGTTTCATGCCGACCCTCGAAGGTTTGGAAGAGGACCAAGAACAGATTGAAGACGAAGTGTTCTCTGGGTCCGGTAGACCTTCGAAGAAGATATACAAGCTCAACCAGGAGGCCGCTGAACTACTGCGAGCCACAAACGCTATTTCCCGCGGTCTACCCCCACTGATCGACGGGTTGTACCACAACTATCCCGACTCTGACATGAACAGCTACTTCTACTTCGGGGACCTCGGCCAACACGTTCAGTCGTTGAACACGCAGGTGACGCTGCTCCGGGAGTCACTCACCCAGGTCCTCACCGTGAACGCGACTCTCGTGGCTGAGAGACAGAACGATGACATGAAGAAGATTTCCGGGTGGGCGGGCGTGCTGTTCGCTCCCACCCTGGTCGCCGGCATTTATGGCATGAACTTTGAGAGGATGCCGGAGCTCGGTTGGGGGCACGGGTACCCCGCCGCCCTACTGGTGATGATCGCCTTCTCTTTCGCCCTCTACACGATTTTCAAGAAGAACGATTGGATCTGACGAAAACACTCATTCGTCCCCCATAAACCTAGCTCCCGCGCCCGCAACACTGAGTCTTCCCGCCACCTGAACGCACGCGGCCGAGCCCTTTCCCCCAACTGAACGCACACGGCCGAGCCCTCTCCCCCAACTGAACGCACGCGGCCAGAGACGTCAACATAGCTTCGTAATGTTTGCTGTGCGTTCAGTC
>CAYFUO010000086.1:0-8675 GCA_964346255.1 uncultured Actinomyces sp.
GAGGTAGCTCTGAACCTTCACACGGACCGCCCCGAACAAGTGTTCACGAAAGGTGCGACCCTCCAAACTGACGATACAGAGTTTCCGACTCTCACCGTTAAGTCTGCCCGCCCCCAGGGCAACCGCATGTTCGCCACCTTCGAAGAGTTCAATGACAGAACTGCCGCGGAAGGCCTAGTTGGCACCCAACTTTTCGTTGAGCCTGAGGAGGAAAGCGACGCCTGGTACCCCAAGCAACTCCAAGGGCTTACAGTGCAATCCAGTGCAGGTGAAACCCTAGGCACCGTGACGGACCTAGTGGCGGGCACCGCACATGACTTCCTCTTGGTGGATGTGGGTGGGGAGGAAGTGATGGTGCCGTTTGTGCTCGCCCTCGTCCCCACCGTTGACGTTGAGGGGGGAATCGTCGTGGTTGACGCGCCCGACGGGCTGTTCCCGGACGGATCGTCGGAGGACAAGTCGCTTGATGCTGCGTCTGACCCGGCGGCCTCCAGCGCACCAGCCGGCTCGTCCGACGCTCCCAGCGACGCTCAGAAAGGGTAGCGCATGCGTTTTGACGTGATCACTATCTTCCCGGAAATGTTCGACACGTTAGACGTGTCCCTCATAGGGAAGGCGAGGGACGCGGGCCGCATCGAAACCCACGTTTACAACCTGCGCGACTGGGCGACCGGTAAACACTTGTCCGTTGACGCGCCGCCAGCGGGGGGTGGCGCCGGCATGGTGATGCGCTCCGACGTGTGGGGCAACGCTATCGACGCGGTCCTAGCTGGCGGAAACGCGGCTGAAGGGTTCCCTGCCGAGGCAGACAAGACGCCTGAGGCGGCGGCTGGAACGGTGGTCGCAATACCGACTCCAGCAGGGACTCCACTCACCCAACGCGATGTCGAGCGGCTCGCCCAAGCCAACCAGATCATCATTCCTTGTGGCAGGTATGAGGGAATCGACTCTCGCGTTGCCGAGCACTATCGGGACGAGGGCATAGAGGTTTTCGAGTTCTCACTTGGCGACTACGTGCTGAACGGAGGTGAGGTAGCAGCTCTCGCACTCATTGAGGCAGTGGGGCGTTTGGTGCCGGGGGTGGTTGGAAACCCTGAGAGCTTGGAAGTCGAGTCCCACAGTCCTTCCGGCCTTTTGGAGGCGCCCGCTTACACTACGCCCAACACGTGGCGGGGCCGGGAGACGCCGTCGATCTTGTTTTCTGGCCATCACGCCAACATTGCTCGTTACAGGCGTGACCAAGCTTTACGCAAGACGCTGCGGGTTCGCCCCGACCTGATCGGCTCTTTGGCCGACAGGCATCGTGCGTCACTTGCGCACTTGGAGGCGGACGAAACGTTGGATGCGAACGAGAAGAGGCGCGCTCGAGGCTCCCTCCCCCTAGATAGGGCCGACTTGGAGGTGCTCGCCGCTGAGGGCGTCGCTGTTGTCCCCTATGAGGCGCGGCTCGACTACCAAGTGGGCGAGGAGGCGGATCTGCCTGCGGTGTCTGCCCTCGCCACCGAACTCTTCCCTTTCGCGTGCCCCGCGGGCACCACCCAATCCGAGATTGACGCGTTCACTTCCGAGTTCTTGACCGCGTCGGCTCTGGCAGCGAATGTTGAGGACGAGGGCGCCCGAATCCTCTTCGTAACGGCGACCCCGCCTGGTGGGAAGCCGGTGATGGTGGGCTACACCCTGATGTTCCCCCAGATTCCCGACGACTTGGAGCGCCCCTCAGAAGACCTGTGCGGTGAGGGTGGGCCTTGTTATTTGTCGAAGATTTACACGAAACCTGAGTGGCATGGGTCCGGGCTTGCCGGCGCCTTGCTGCAGCGGGCTTTAGCGGACGCACAGGAACACTGGGATTCGGGTTGTGTCGTCCTCGGAACGAACGTCGCTAACAGGGGGGCGACCCGCTTCTACCGGAGAAACGGTTTCGTGAAATACGCGCGGAGAACGTTCGACGTGGGTGGCAAACAGCACTCCGACTACGTGTTCGTGCGGGATCTCACGGTGCACCCCGCCAGTTGAGACCGCTCCTGCCTTGGTCGCCCATGGTGGGTGTGGCAAGCTTGAGCGTCGGGCTCTTCGGCGCAACCTGCCGTGGGGGGACGCTAAGGAAGAGGCCCGAAAAGGACTTTACGGGCTCTGCCGCCTTACGGAGGGCCCGGTGATTGGTCGCTTCGACCTGCGGCGGTGGCGACGAGGAGTAAACATGCAGAAACTTGACGCGCTCGATGCACAGTCCATGCGCGACGACATCCCGAACTTCCGCGCCGGTGACACGGTGAGGGTTCACGTGAACGTCACTGAGGGTAAGCGCACCCGTGTCCAGGTTTTCGAGGGCACCGTGATTGCCCGCCGTGGCCACGGTGTGAAGCAGACATTCGTGGTGCGGAAGCACTCTTTCGGCGTGGGTGTGGAGCGTACGTTCCCACTTCATTCGCCGGCCATCGATCACATTGAGGTTGTGACCCGCGGTGACGTGCGCCGCGCGAAGCTCTACTACCTGCGTGATCGTCAGGGTCGTGCGACGAAGGTGCGCGAGAAGCGCCCTTCCGCGAGGTAGCCTTTTCTCGTTTCGCGCCCCGCCGGATCGGTTGGGGCGCGAAGCGTAGGCTGACTGCATGACCCGTAGAGCGCCCGCGCACGCTAAAGCCCCCACCAAGGCGCCCTCCCCGACGCGGCCAAGAAACAGACAGTCGCGCAGTGGATGGCGCGTGTTTGGTGAGGTAGCTGGGGTTTTCGGGGCTGCCGTAGTCATCGCTTTGTTTCTGCGCGCGGCGGTGGTGCAGGTGTACCGGATCCCATCTGAGTCGATGGCCGATACCCTGTCTGTTGGCTCCCGCATCGCCGTGAACCGTTTGCCTGTCATAGGTAAGCAGGTGGAGCGTGGCGACGTGGTTGTCTTCCGGGACACGGAAGGTTGGCTGCAGCCTTCGGAGGAGATAGAGACCCACTGGTACGACCGGTTCTCTGAGCTGCTCGGGTTCTCCGTCTCTGATGGTCAGCAGATCGTGGTGAAACGGATCATTGGCGTTGGTGGGGACACCGTGGCCTGTTGTGACGCTAGTGGCGCGCTCCTCGTGAATGGCATTGCGGTTGAAGAACCCTATTTGGCGCCGGGCGCGCAACCGTCCTCGCACGAGTTTGAAGTCACTGTCCCTGAGGGTTCCGTGTGGGTGATGGGTGACAATCGGCAGAACTCTGCGGATTCCTCTCTCCACGCTGACACGGGTGAGAACCCGTTCATCCCCATGTCGTCCGTGATCGGGAAAGCGGAGTACGTGATCTGGCCGCTCAATGAGCTTTCCAGCATTTCCGCTAGGGATGTTTTCTCCTCTGTGCGTCTCGCTGGTGACGGGGGATGACTGGGGGCCCCACCGCGGATTTCGACGCCAGTTTCATCGACCGTTTTGGATCTTTGGGTGGGGTGGATGAGGTTGGTAGGGGAGCGGTTGCGGGGCCCCTCGCTGTAGGCCTAGTCGTGGTTGACGGGACGAGGGCGGCCCCAGCAGGTCTGAAAGACTCCAAACTGCTCAGTGCCAAGGCGCGCGCTCTCCTTGTGCCCCGGATTCGGCAGTGGTCCTTGGCCAACGCGGTTGGGTGGGCGAGTCCCACGGAAGTGAGCGACCAAGGAATCATGGCTGCACTTCGGTTAGCGACTTGGCGCGCCCTCCACTTGGTGCAGGTTTCCCTTCGGGCGCGTGGTCTCCCTGAGACGGGGGCGCTTCTCATTGATGGGAACTACGACTGGATGGGGACAGAAGACCTGTTCTCGACCTCGCCCCACCGGACCCACCCTGCCACGTTCACCCAAGTGAAGGGGGATCGGGTGAGCCAAGCGGTGGCGGCCGCCTCCGTCCTCGCCAAAGTTCACCGGGACACCTACATGAGCGAAGTGGCGGACCCGGGGTACGGGTGGGCGTCCAACAAGGGGTACGCCACGAAGAGCCACACCCGGGCCATCGCGGATCTTGGGCTGAGCCGACAGCATAGGAGAGGGTGGAACCTAGCGGGGTTGGCGTAGACTTCCGAAGGGAAAGTCGACGTGGTTTGGAGGCGCAAATGAGTCGGGACGACATCGAAAACTATGAGAACGCCTCAGAGCTCGCGTTGTTTCGCGAGTACCGCGACGTCGTGCGCCTCTTCAACTACGTGGTTGAAACGGAGCGCCGCTTCTACCTGTGCAACGGGGTAGAGCTCCAAGCTCGGCCCGTTGGGAACGACATCTTCTTTGAGCTCAACTTGACTGACGCTTGGGTGTGGGACATTTACCGTCCTTCCCGGTTCGTGAAGTCCGTTCGGGTCCTCACCTTCAAGGACGTGAACGTGGAGGAGCTCTCCAAACCGGACCTAGACATCCCCTCCTAAACGGGCCCCAGTTCTTGGGTGCCCATTTTCACCACTGGACGCTCGCCTCTATCCCCAGATGTTGGTTGGGGGCGTTTTCCACTCAAGTCGTTTTCTAAGCTCTCGAGGGCGGCCTCCTTTCGCGAGTATTGCCCATGTGAAAACAGAAACGAAACTGAGGACCGGTGAGGTTGGCGAGTGGGCTGCAGCCAACTTTTTGGAAGACCGCGGCTACACGCTGCTAGACAAGAACTGGCGGTGGGGTCGCTTCGGAGAACTTGACCTAGTCATGGCAAAGGGCAGCGAGGTGCTCTTTGTCGAGGTCAAGACCCGCAGAACACTGTCCGCTGGGCTCCCACTGGAAGCAGTTGACGGTCGAAAGCTCACCCGCATGAAGCAGGTTGGGGCTGCGTGGCTGCGCGACCACCACCACAGGGGGTCTTACCGGTTTGACGTGATCGGGGTCTACTTGCGGCCGGCCCGCGAACCGCTGTTCGAGTGGTTGCAGGACGTTGGCCAGTGACGACCCTGGCTCGCTCCTACGGGGTCGCCCTCGAAGGTTTGTCGGGAACGCCCGTCGAAGTGCAAACCCACGTTGGCCCCGGAATCGTGGGGACCACGCTAGTCGGGCTGCCGGACGCTTCACTTCGAGAGGCAAAAGAAAGGGTGCGGGCCGCCCTATTCTCCTGCGGCATCCCAACATTGAATAGACGCGTCACCGTGAACCTGTCTCCCGCAGACCTGCCTAAGAGCGGCTCCGCGTTCGACGTGGCAATCGCTGTTTCGATGCTGGTCGCGCGCGGACTCATGGTGGGGGACGCGACCATGGGAACCGTCTACTACGCGGAGCTGGGGCTAGATGGGTCCCTACAGCCGGTGCCGGGGGCACTGTCGGCGGCCCTGCTCGCCAAGGACGCGGGCTTCGACCGGATTGTAGTTCCACCGTCAATGGCTGGTGAAGCTCGCTTAGTAGATGAACTTGAAGTGGTCCCCGTTGGGCACTTGGAGTGGATGCTGAAAGCGTTCTCCCCCCACAGGATCTCCAACAGCAAAGATGCTGAACACGCGTGGAAGGTCGTGGTCGACACCGGTCACAGGCTCCCTCAAGAGCCGACCCACGACGGGTTGCGGCCCAACCAGATAGGACACCAACAGCACAGCTCCGCGCCAGTCGAGCTGGACCTGTTCGGAAGAGCAACAGGCCTCAGTGGCGGGGCTCCGGACGGCCTAGAGCTGGGGGACGTGAGAGGCCAAGACGACGTGATTGAAGCGCTTGCGCTTGCGGCCGTCGGAACCCACCACGTCCTCCTGCGGGGAAGCCCGGGGGTAGGGAAAACCATGTTGGCCACTCGACTGCCACTACTGCTTCCTGACCTAGAGTCGAAGGAAGCCATCACGGTCACGGCCATCCAGTCTTTGGCGGCCCCACCCGGGACCGAGGTTGGATTGGCGAGGCGACCGCCGCTCCAGTCCCCGCACCACTCAGCGACGCTGGTGTCGCTAGTTGGAGGGGGAAACCCGATCCGGCCAGGTGCAGTGTCGCTCGCTCACGGCGGGGTTCTCCTTTTGGATGAGGCCCCAGAATTCCAGCCCCGCACGTTGGACGCACTACGCCAACCTCTAGAGTCCGGCTCCATCACCGTTCACAGGGTCCGCCAACAAGCGCAGTTTCCAGCCAAGTTCCAGTTGATCATGACGGCCAACCCCTGCCCGTGTGGGGGTGGGGGAGACAGCGCTACCTCCTCGAAGGGGTGCACGTGCAGTTGGGCGAAGAAGAAGAACTATTGGTCTAGGTTGTCCGGGCCCCTGCTTGACCGCGTCGACCTGAACATTGAGGTAGGGCGGCCGCATCGGAGCGATCTCGCCCGCCCTTCGCGTCATGCGGGCGATCAAGTGCGAGGGCGGGTCGCGGAAGCAAGAGAACGTACGAAACGCAGGCTCAAGGACACGCCGTGGACGCTGAACTCCGAAGTGCCGGGCCGCTACCTCCGCTCTTCAGCTCACGTTCCGAAACACTACCTAGCCACTTTGGATCGGTCTGTGGACTCCGGGCTCATCTCGCTGCGCGGTGCGGACCGCATTCTGCGGCTCGCTTGGTCCGCCGCTGACCTGGCTGGGAGGGGAGCGCCTAACGCGAACGATTTTGCTTTAGCCATGAAACTTCGAGGAGAAATGGGAACCCAAGATGGAACTATTAGCTAGACACGTGGCGCCGGCCGTGTGGTCGAACATAGCGGAACCGGGGGACACGTGGGCGGGGGCGCTGCGTCGGCAACTTGGGGTGGAGCGAGCGCTCCAATGGGCGATCGCCCCCTTCGCTCCATTGCCCGAAGATGTGGAGGCCCCAGGCGGGCAAGTGGGTGCGGGTGCCATGAAGGGGTGGCGCACTGCTCATGGCCGCTGGTCCACGCGGTTGGAGACTTACGACTACCGGAAAGACCTAGATGCCCTCGAGAAGATGGGCGGGCGCCTCATCTTCCCCTGGGATAGGGAGTGGCCCGGTGGCCTGAACCATTTGGAGGACCGTATGCCACCCGCCCTATGGGTGGTGGGGAACATCAGGGGAGACGAAGAGTCTCCCAACGTGTCGATAGTGGGTTCTCGGGCGGCCACCCAATACGGAACGAAGTTGGCGGGCCAGATCGCGTTCGACTTAGCGGAGAGTGGCGTGATCGTAGTGTCGGGTGGGGCCTATGGGATCGACGCGGCCGCCCATAGGGGCGCCCTAGATGCTCTTTCCTTGCGCCGCTTGGAGGAACGAACGGTCAAAGACGACGACGCACCCTCAACGATCGCGATCATCTGTGGGGGCCTGTCGAATCTCTACCCGCCAGGAAACAGGAGGCTCTTTGACAGGATCCTGGTGGAAGGAGGGGGGATAGTGGCGGAAGTGCCGCCCTCGTTCCGACCCGCGCGCTGGCGGTTTCTGGAGCGAAACAGGTTGATCGCCGCGTGGTCAGAACTGACTTTGGTCGTGGAGGCAGGGGTGCGTTCCGGAGCGCTTGCCACCGCTAACCGCGCTGTCGACTTGGGCCGAGAGGTCGCAGCAGTGCCGGGGCCTGTCACTTCTCCCTCTTCCGCTGGCCCCCACATCCTCCTGCGGGAAGGCGCGACGCTGGTGGAAGATGCCGCCGACGTGCTTTCTGTGGTGAACCCCAGCGAAACGGGTGACTTGGACAAGCTGCAAAATCAGGCGAACAAGCATGAGGGACTTCCGGGCGTGAGTGCTCAGACCGCGAGGGTTTTGCACACTTTGACTCCTCTCGCTCAGCGGGTCTGGGAGGCTTTACCACTCATGGGTGCGGCCCCCTCAAACTCTGTGGCGCAGGCAGCGGGCATCACGGACGACGAAGCGGGCAGCGGCCTCTTGTCCCTCCACATCGTGGGTCTAGCGAAGTGTGAGGACGACAAGTGGCGCCGCGCTGTTTGAGGTGCCCGCTTGTACGATGGGCTCATGGCTCCTACAGCGTCCGATGTGCTCGCCTCGTGGCGAGCGCAGCTGGAGGTGCGCCAGGGCCTGTCGGACAAAACAGTGAAGGCTTACGTGGGGGACGTAACCAATCTTCTGGCCTATTTGGGGGTTGACGAGGGATCGCAACTGGACGCCTCCCGCGCTGCGCGGGTTTTTTCCGTGCGGAACCTAAAGTCTTGGTTGGCCCACCGTGTTCACGGCGGCTCCTCTCGAGCTACCGTGGCGCGCAACGCCGCTTCCGTCCGTTCCTTCACCCAGTTTTTGGCGGTCGAGGGTGTGCTTGAAGCCAACACTGGAGCCTTGATCGAAATGGTGAGCGCTGAAGCAGCGCTGCCGACTGTCCTCACGGAAAAGGCGGTGGATGCGCTGCTCGCCCGCGCGGAACACGAGGCCCTCGAGGAAGGTCTGACACCGACCCGCAGAGCGGTTGCAACTCGGAACTGGGCAGTCACGGAGCTTTTGTACTCTGCTGCTCTTCGCGTCGCGGAGGTGGCAGCCCTCGACGTTTCCTCCGTCGACCTAGACGCGATGCGCGTGAAGGTTAGGGGCAAGGGCGACAAGGAGAGGGTGGTTCCATTTGGTTTCCCGGCCGCCAAGAGCATTAGAGCTTGGTTGGAGGTGAGACCCATCCTTCTCCCGCCCGGCAGCCAACAGCCGGCCCTCTTCTTGGGGGCCCGGGGTGGGCGCGTGAACGCACGCGTGGTGCGTGGGGACCTGCATCGGCTTTCCGCTCGTGCCGGTGTTGCGGATGTTGCTCCTCACGACCTCAGGCACTCTTCAGCGACCCACCTTTTGGAGGGTGGGGCGGACCTGCGGTTTGTGCAGGAGTATTTGGGTCACTCTTCTTTGGAGACCACGGAACGTTACA
>CAYFUO010000087.1:0-8601 GCA_964346255.1 uncultured Actinomyces sp.
GCGGGATGATCGGCAATAACGCGTGTGGCCCGCACGCGCTCACCTACGGGCGCACATCCGACAACGTCATCTCCCTAGACATACTTGACGGACGAGGACGGAAATTCACGGCCGGCGCTGGAACAGAATCAGTCGCCCAAGTGCCCGGACTTAAAACCCTCATCGACCAAAACCTTGCGGTCCTGCGCACCGAGTTCGGCAGGTTCGTCCGCCAAGTCTCCGGCTACTCCCTGGAACACCTGTTGCCTGAGAAGGGCAGTGACCTTGCGAAGGCTCTAGTAGGTTCGGAGGGCACATGCGCTGTCGTCCTCGAAGCGAAGGTCGCACTGAAACCAGTGCCGAAGAAACCGATCCTGTTGGTGCTGTCCTACCCGACCATGGTGGACGCGGCTGCGGACGTTGAACGCCTACTCCCCCTGAAGCCCCTCGCGTTGGAAGGGATGGACGCCCGGCTCGTGGAGGTGGTCCGCCAACACACCGGCAGTGTTCCCGAGTTGCCCGAGGGCGAAGGATGGCTGTTTTGCGAGGTCGGTGAAGACGACGCCTCCGACATGACTGCCGAAGAAAAAGCCCAGTTGATTGCGGACGAAGCGAACTGTTTGGACTACCGGATCGTCCCTGACGCGAAAGAGGCCGCGGCACTGTGGAGGATCCGCGCTGACGGTGTTGGCCTTGCCGGACGAACCCCGGGAGGCAATCAGGCTTGGCCAGGCTGGGAGGACGCTGCTGTCCCCCCAAAGAACTTGGGTCCTTACCTGGAAGATTTCGAGAACCTCATGGCCCAATACGACATTGTTGGGCTCCCCTACGGTCACTTCGGTGACGGCTGCGTCCACGTTCGCATGGATTTCCCGTTCGGACAGCCGGGTGGCGTCAACACTTTTGAGGCGTTCATGGAAGACGCGGCAGCACTCGTGTCCTCTTACGGGGGGTCAATATCGGGTGAGCATGGGGACGGGCGCGCCCGAGGTGCACTACTCCCCCACATGTATTCGGACGCGGCCATCAACCTGTTTGAACAGTTCAAAGCACTTTTCGACCCCGAGAACCTGTTGAACCCCGGGGTGCTCGTTGAGCCCGCACCAATCGCGGAGGGCCTGCGCCGCCCGCAGGCCCGCCAAATTGAGGCGGAAGGTTTCGCGTTCATTGACGATGACGGCGACTTCACTTCCGCTGTTCACCGCTGCGTGGGCGTCGCAAAATGTCGGGGCGACAACTTCGCGTTTGGGGACTTCATGTGCCCCTCATACCAGGCGACGAAGGATGAGAAAGACGTGACGCGGGGGCGCGCCCGCATCCTGCAAGACTTGACCCGCGGGGCGTTCCACGGCGATTGGGCGGCCCCCGAGGTTGCGGCCTCCCTAGACCTGTGCCTCTCCTGCAAAGCGTGCGGGACGGACTGTCCTGCGGGCGTGGACATGTCGATGTACAAGTCGGAGGTAACCTACCGCCGCTACAAGGGTCGCTTGCGGCCCATGAACCACTACGTCCTCGGGTGGTTGCCGCGGTGGGCGAAACTGGTGACAACCGTTCCCGCTGTCGCGGCGATCGCGGACCGTGCCCTCACTATCCAACCCTTGAAGGACCTAGTGTTCCGCATTTCGGGGCTGGACTCCCGCAGGGAGATGACTTCGTTCACCACCCAGCGGTTCTCCCGCTGGTTCAAGAAAACCTATCGGGGAGACATTGCAGGGAGCGAACCTGCGGAAACGTCCTCGTACGTGGCAGGCAGGGCAAAACAGGGCCAGAAGAACGTCATCTTGTGGGCGGACTCTTTCAGCGAATACTTGGACCCCTCAAACGCGGAAGCGATGGTGAAGGTCCTGCAGTCAGCAGGTTTCACGGTGCGTATCCCCTCGCAGAAAGCTTGCTGCGGGCTGACGTGGATATCCACCGGACAGTTGGAGGGCGCCAAGAAACGTTTGCGTGGGGTCCTCGACGTTCTGGGGCCTGCCGCCATGCAGGGAGTGCCCATCGTTGGGGTGGAACCGTCGTGCACGGCCGTGCTCCGCTCTGACCTGCTGGAACTTTTACCCAACGACCCTCGCGCGGGCGCCGTTTCAGAGATGACGATGACCTTGGCGGAGCTGTTGACGGACGAGCGTCTGGGACCGGATGACGAATGGTTCTACGCCCACTCGTTGGAGGGCCTGAAGGTGATCACCCAACCGCACTGCCACCAGTACGCGGTGATGGGCTACGAGAAAGACATGGAAGTCTTCCGCCGACTAGGGTGCGAGGTTCAAGAGCTCGCCGGCTGCTGCGGGCTGGCTGGGAACTTCGGGATGGAGAAAGGCCACTACGACATGAGTGTCAAAGTGGCTGAGAACGGCTTACTGCCGGCCCTGCGCGAAGCCGAGCCGGGCACGGTTTACGTCGCTGACGGCTACTCGTGTCGCACACAGGCCAGCCAGCTGGCGGACGTGTCGGGGATAGCTTTGGCGCAGCTGATCCGCTCCGCGGTTGAGCCGGTCGGCGCCTGAAGAGCTCAGGGACCGTCAGTCTGCCCGGTTTTGGAAATACACCCAGATCGCGGTAGCGATAAACAGGACTAGGCCGGCGTATCCGAGCCATAGCAGACCTTTGATAACGAAACCGAGGACGGTGGCGACCGCCCACACCAACAACAAGAACAACGCGAACTTTAACATGGGGCTGATTGTACCTGTGCCCACTGCTGCGACCGTGGACGTGTCTACGTTTGGCGGCAGCGTTCGGGCGGCCACAAGAAAACCACGGCTCAACACCCGGAATTCACCAAACATGAGGAAGTTGCCACGGGAGCCCGGCCTCAGCCCTTTTCCTGGCAACTTCCTCATGTTTGACGCGTTTCAGGGGACCCAGTCGACGTCAATGGAGATACGAGTGCCTGCCGGCACCAAAAAGAGCATTAGCCACGCCACTTCTTGTTGAGCTTTCCCCATGAAACCCGTGAACTTGATAGCGCACATTGCCACCCCTCCTGAGAACCTTGACGAAGTTGTCGCTCTGCTTAAAGAGTATGGAGAGCACGTGCTCCAAATGGACGGCTCGGAGCGGTTTGAAGTCTTCCGCAACCGCGACAAGGACGAAGTCATCGTCATCGAACGCTACCGCGACGACGACGCTTTCGCGCTTCACCTTGCCGACCCAGAGAACGAGGTGCTCAACGCCGAGCTGGCGGCGCTCACGCCCGGGGGTTCGGACCTGACGTTCTTGGTGTAGGGCCACTCGGTTCCCATACGTCTAGCCTCGTATTGATGCGGCCCAACATTCGGGTCAGGTCCGCCAGTTTGTCCTCGGATAAGTCGGCAAAGGTCACACCGAAGGCGAACTGCACGCAAGCTGGGGCCGTTGCGCTCCACGCCACGTAACCGTCGGCGGCCAAGTCGAAGGCCGATTGCCAGACGTGAACGTGGATAACGTCTTCAAGGCGGACTTTGGGGCGCCCCCGGCTATTTGCTGGAAGACCCCTCCGGGAACCGGGTCCTACTCAACCACTAGGGGACCCGGTGGCGTGAGGGAGCCGTTGGGCGTGGACCTACTTGGCGCAGCCGGCCCCATCATTGCCCACGATGAACCCGCCGCAGTCAGCTGCCCACTCCTTCAGGACCGACCCCGCGGGAGCCGTTTCGTAGAGTGTGTCGCAGCCAGCCATGTTGCCTTCGAAGCATTCGGACCACGCCAAGGTGAGAGTCGGTTCCTCGGCGAGCTCTGCGTCCATGGCGTCAAAGTCGTACTCAAGATTCTGGCCGTCGATAACGAGGTCCTCACCGGGAGCGACGTCTTCCCGTTCCTCGGCTTCCTCTTCTGCAGCCTCTTCTTCTGCTGCCTCCATTTCGCTGAAGGCGGCCGCGTGGTCCCTGATGTCTTCTAGTTCCTCAACTGAGAACCCGTCGATCCCCATGACGGTCGCAGCCTCCTGCAACCCGGACACTGACGCGCCCGCCGCTTCACAGGCGTTCAAGAGATTCTTAGTGTTGATTGCAACTTCAATGAATTGTTCTTGCGTGGCTTCCGCGTCCCCAATCACCGAATCGAAGGAGGCTGCGAACGCCTCGATGTCGCCGGCCAACTCGGGGCTTTCCGCTGTCTCCGCCGCCTTCGCTGCCTTCTCTTTGAGTTCCGCGACGGAGTCCGCCTCCCCGTCCCAGAGGGCGTCCTCGGAAAGGATCTCATTTAGGGACTCACAAGCCTCAACATCTTTGTCGCTGCTGGAGCATCCAACTAGACCGACGGCGGCAAGCGTCAACGCTGCAGCCCCCATCGCGATCCTTTTCATTTTGCTCGACATGTCATCCCCCAAACGGTTTGGCTTCCTGTTCCCCGAACCTACCAGCCTTTGGGCAGGTGGGGACGCCTTCAGTCACGCAAGCTAAGCGAGCCTACAAAGAGCTGGCCCGCCGTGGCGTGGCGCCGCCGAACCAAGCGCTTTGGACGCTGTTCTAGAGGGTTAGGAGAAGGTGCGGTCCGTCCCCACAATGGTCGGGGTCCCTTCCGCATCCGTGGTGACGCGCAGGTTCTGAACGTACATCGGCCCACTCCCCCAATCTGCTAGTCCCCCACTGCCATAGTCACCAAGCGGGGTCTCTATACCGCACAGCCAAACCCCGGGTTCGTGTCTCGACACCCCGTAATCCTTGTCCGTCGCGTAGAAGGTGACGCCTAGGTCATCAGTGATGGGAAGGCCCTGGAGGTAAGCGGGTGTCGACAGCACGCACGAAGAGATCTTGCCGCCCACCGGGTACAAGTACTTCCGGTAGTTTGAGACGCCGTCCATCCCATCGCCGAGGATCCCCGTCTTGATGGCGTCCAGTTCCTGAGCGGAGATCTGGCCCGCTACTGAGTCTTCTTGGCCCGCAGCGATCGCGTCGTAGAGAGCCTGCACTTCATCTAGTTTCGGGGCTCGAGTCTCACCATTGGCCATGAGGTAAACAACGTCGTCGACGCTCACCTCACTGCCATTGAACCCGTGGGTGACCGTCACGTCCGTGGAACCTTGCGTTAGCTCCACGTCCTTCAGCGTGTACGTGAACTGTGTTCCAGCCACGGCAAGCGGCTCCTCAAACGCGTAGTAGGGGATCTCGTATTGGCCGAAGCCCGGCACTTCGTCCAATGCCCCGCCCGCAACCAGGTTCGCGTCCGCGTCGTAGATCGCCCAATACAGTGCGTAGTCGCCCTGCGCTGTCGTGCACATCAGCTGGGCGACCCCGAACGCTTCGCCCCCAACCATCATTGGTTCAACCACGTCGAGGCTCGTGCCCGCCGCCTCCCCGCCCGAGAACTGCAGCGGGCTACCCGCACCCACGCAGCCATCTGGCACCATGAGGGACGCGTCCGCTAGGACTTCCCACGCCACTCCCTCGGGCTGTTCCAGCTTGACGAGTTCTTCGCTGCCCGTCTCAGCCTCCTCACCGTCTGTGGGGAAGCTCAACTGGTAAATCGCCCCTTCAGATCCCACCATCAACGTTTCACCGGAGGCGAACCACGTGTCCACGGGAGCCTCCAAGTTCCACGTTTCCTCACCGGTCCCCACGTCTAGGCCCAGGATCCCCGTAGGCTGGCCAACAATCACTGTTTGAGAGTCCGCGTCGAAAGGCGCCTCCGAGCCTTCCGCTAGGTTCACTTCTTTGGAACCGTCCTCCAGTTCGACTTCCCACAGTAGTTTGGTGCCCTTCACCGCGGCCACCTTCGAACCGTCAGAGAAAATGAAAACCCCACCGCTGCTGCTCTGCTGCCAGACGGGCGTCGACCCGAAGGTGGTGAGCACTTCCCCCTTCTTGTCTAGGAGGTCGGTTCCCTCCATGGTGTAGTCGGCGTCCGAGGGCGCCTGCGGCGTCTGCCTGGCCTTGTCCCGCTCGGCCTGAGCGCCTTCGGCTCCCTGGTCTTCGCCCGCTTGTTCTTCGCCCACCTGGTCTTCGTTGGCATCTTCCCGGGTGGATTCGCTCGAGGACGCAGCGGCCCCTTCCGTCACCGCGCCACTCTTGACATCCACGGTTTGCGCCCCGCACCTCAGGGACCCGCTTTGGAAGGCGCACTCTGAAAGTGGCCCGGAAACGGTGGCTGTCCAAGCGGGCGCGCCAACGCTCCCCTCTTCCACGCCCACCAGCATCTGTTGGCCACCCACATCAGAGGCCGCGACAACTAGGTTGTCGGCGTTCACGTAGCCCGCCTGTCCGATGGGAATCAAGTGGATGGGAGTGTCCGGGGAGCCAATGGTTGCAGCCGAGGAGACGACGGGGAGTGAACCGTAAACGGTGGACTGTTCCTCCTTTTCCTTGCCGAATAGGAACCATGCACCCACCCCCAAAATGGCTCCCACCACGAAAGCGCTCACACCGATGATTAGGGCGGTCTTCACGTCACGCTTCTTCATGCGCGGCGTAGCGACGGGTTGCGCCGCGGGGGAACCCGCCTGTACATACCCCGACACGTCGACTGTTGACGCGCCCCCAGCCCCAAAGGCACTGTTCGGCACTTGGCTTTGGGCAGAGCTCGCGACCATCCACTCCACGAGCTCCGGGTACACGTTCGGGTGGCCTTGGATCTCAGCCCACAGGTCGGGTCGCGCCGACGCTATTCGCGCTAGTTCCTCAGGTGGCGTGCTAGGCAGTGAGAGAAGGTATCGGTCTTGGTCGGTTCCTTGAAAACTCACTGTGAGGCCCCTCAGGTTTGGCGCATCGATCCGCGCGTGTTTGCCCAGCTTATGTCGGTCGGCGTTGGCATGGAGCGCTTGGTCTGAGTTGGTAGGCTGGCTTCCATCTGTTTTGTCTTAACGATGAGGACGCCATGACTAACCCACAGGTCTTGCTGTCTGACCCAAACACTAGGGGAGAGGTCTTAGCGCAGCTGGCTCAGACCCACCCGGGTTTGCAAGCCCAGATCGCACAGCACCCCAATGCTTACGCTGATCTGCTCGACTGGATTTCTAGGTACGGGACCATCGAGGGCCAGGCAGCAGCTGCAGCGAGACTGCAAGCCCCTCCCGGGCCCATTCAGCCAGTAGGCGGCTACGGTCAGCCGAGCTTACCCAACCTGCCCGCTAACCCAGTCCCGCCCTCCGGAGACAAAACGGCAAGCAAAAAGATCTTCGCTCTCACCATCGGCGCGGTCGTCGCTGTGCTGGCGCTAGTCGCCGGCGGCCTAGTTTGGCATTTCGTGGGAAGCAAGTCGGGGGAAGACGATGAGAACCTTTCGGCGGCCTTGGACCAGCTCAACGCATCCATTGACACCGCTGAGGAGTCTGCGTCTGAGGCCCAAGAAGCCGTCCAAGAACTGCGGGCGTTGGTGGACGCCACGGACGACGAAGCCCTAGTTCTGACTGCTTTGGGCACGGCGGAAGACACCGAAGCGGCGTTGCTAGAGGTCACGGTCTCCCTCGAAAGAGCGAGGGAGGTCGCGGACCGCGCCGGTGCGGACAGTGTGAACACCAAAGAGATGGTCGCGGAAGTCCGAGAGGTGACCGAATCTCTAAACAGCTCAACGGCCCACCTGAATGAGTCCACAACTCGCGTGCAAGAGGCCGCGGGTGAGCTATCAGCTTCGGTTGGAAAACCCGCCGAGGAAACATTGCAAGGGCAAGAGGGGGCGGCGAAGCCCCAAGGGATGGACCTCGACCAGATCGCTGCAGGCGACTATTCGAGCGTCAACGGCGTCTGGCAAAACGGGAACGGCGCAAGGCTCGAGATTGAAGGGGACACCATCCGGTTCTACTCAAGATGGCTGGCAGACGCCCCAGAACCATGGTTGATCTTCGTGGGCAACGAGGCGGTCGGGGGAACGAGCGAACCCGTAGGCTGCGTGAATCCGCGCATCGAGTACTCGGATGGGGCCCTAGTGAAAACTTGGGATTGCACCCAAGCGATGTTTTCAGACTTCTCCTTCATTCCTCTACTTGAATTCTCTCCCGTAGGCATCCCGATCCACACGGACGTCCCCATCGAGCAGACTGGTGGACCCGCAGCGACCGGACTGGTAGTGCCCTCAGATGAAAATGTGGAACGGATCTACGCGAGCACCGCAGGCTACTCCGAAGCCACTCCACTGGAATATCTGGATGAAGTTTCTAAAGGTGTCTTCACACGCGTCGAATAGTTCAGTGCAAGCCGTAGAGGGCCCAGTCGCATCGGATTAAAGGCGAAGGAAGGCGAAACTGGCGTCAGCTTCCCCTCTTCCGTCACACCGTGCGCTTGTCTGCAGCCGCCTCACAGTACACGCAGCGGTAGATCTCCCTCTCCGGGTCAACCAGCACAAAAATGTGGTCCGCTGTTTCCTCCTGAGAGGTGACGCACCTAGGGTTCTTGCACCGCACAATGTTCCGCAAAGTTTGGGGCAACTCCAAGTGCTTCTTCTCGGCGAGCGCCCCATCCTTCACCACATTCACCGTGATCCGCGGGTCAATGTAGCCGAGGGCGTCCAAGTCAACATCGATCTCTTGGTCAATTTTGATGATGTCTTTGCGCCCATACTTTTCGCTCTCCACCCGCTGAATGATCGCGACCGTGCACTCCAATTCACCCAAGTTCAACAGGTTGTACAGGCGCATAGAGTCGCCAGCGCGAATGTGATCGAGCACTATGCCGTTGTGGACCCCATCAATGTTCACTTGTCCTCCCCCAACAA
>CAYFUO010000088.1:0-8533 GCA_964346255.1 uncultured Actinomyces sp.
GCCCACTTTCCATGCCACGACGTGCTTCCTCGTCGTACGCGATCATCTTTGCCATAGTTTCCCTTCCACGTTGGATCCGGCCCCAATGGTGGCCGGTCACCCGTGGAGGGCCGGCCCTTGGGACCCAAGTTTTTCACTCTCACCTAAGGAGTGCTAAAACCAAGTTTGGCACTCCAAGGCCCCGAGTGCAAGGTAGGGAAGCACAACGGATGATTACGTGGCGGACGTTACAACCTTGAGGAGGCTAGTTGACCAGTAGAACCAAGATCTCCAAGTCACCCATGTTGCTAGGGTCCTGGACAACCGCGCCGAAGCCAAGGTCAGCTGCAACCTGCTGGGCCGTACTCAAGCTGGAGTCGTTCGCGTAGAACACAGTGTTCTGGTCGACGCCCCAGTTGTCAGCGTTGTCCGCGAAAGCGTTGTCGAACCCGTGCGCCGCCAAGTTACTCACGACGTCCCCCGCGTAACCCTGCACGCCACTAGCGTTGTAAACGCCGATCGAAGCACTGTAGTTCACTGGCGTGTCAGTGGCCTGCTGCTCCGCTGGGGTCTCCGCTTCCTCCTCATCTAGGGAGTCGGGTGCCGCTGTTGGAACATCAGATTCGGGGAGGACAACCTCTTCCTTTTCCCCTTCAGACTGGGGTTCGGATTGGGGGGCGACCTCAATGATTTCCTCAACTACTTCGTCGGGAACGTTCCTCTGTATGAGGCTGGCGACCCCCCACGCGAGAAGTGGGACCACAACCAAAACAACTAGGAAGGGCAGGACGGGACGCCACCGGGAGGACGGCTTACGGTGAACCCCAACGGGCCCGCCATCCTGAATATCGTCAAACTCATCTTTTGGGTATGCGCTGCTCACGTTCGCTAGCCTAGCGGCCCACCCCCAAGACGCGTGGTTTAACGCCCGGCACGTCGCACTTCTCACTAGCAGAAACCCCTTCACGAGACCCAAGACGGGCACTCACCCTAAGCTGGGCCCATGAGTGAGACCACCCCACCCCCACTAGACCAGATCATTGATGCGGGATGGGCTGAAGCGCTCGCCCCCGTCGAGAACGAGATTCGGGCGATGGGCGACGCCCTCAGACAAGATTTGAGCGAAGGCAAAACGTATTTGCCGGCCGGCAAGAATGTTCTGCGAGCCTTCACCTACCCGTTCGATCAAGTGAAAGTGCTCATCTTGGGGCAAGACCCGTACCCGACGCGTGGGAATGCTACCGGGCTCGCGTTCTCCGTCGACCCGCACATGCCAGTCCCCGCATCGCTACGCAACATTTACAAAGAGCTGGAAGCGGACCTTGGTGTCGCCCCTCCCCCAAACGGGGACCTCACCGGTTGGGCCGAACAGGGCGTGCTGCTGCTCAACCGAGTCCTCACGGTGTCTCCAGGCCAAGCTGGCTCCCACCGCGGGCGCGGTTGGGAGAAAGTCACTAGCCGCGCGGTCGAAGCTCTTGTTGAACGTGACGCCCCTCTGGTCGCGATCCTGTGGGGCCGCGACGCCCAAGGCGCCCAACCCCTCCTAGGGGATACGCGGACCATCGTGTCCCCCCACCCCTCCCCACTTTCCGCTTCCCGAGGCTTCTTCGGCTCCAAACCTTTCTCGAGGACGAACCAACTGTTGGAGGAATCCGGCGTTGAAGGCATCAACTGGGCTGCGACCGGAACCGCCACTGAAACCATGGTTGGGGTAGACGACCCACGCATGTGGTCGCCGAATGCTCACTGAGATGCTCAAACACAGCTGAACCGGCGCGCCGCCTTTCCGGCTAGGCTCAGGCCTCCGCGGGAGGGTCCCCCTCAACCGTCTCCTCAACTATTTCGTCCTCGTCCGGCACATCATCCCAGTCCTCTTCGCCAACAAGGTCCGCGTACCCGGACAGGGGCTCGTCGTCCGGACCGGAAAGTAGGACAGCCTCATCTCTCTTCGCGGGCAACACTTCACCCAGGTAAGAGTCGATCACTTCCTGCAGTGGAACGTCACGCTGCTGCTGTTGGGCGAGATACCAGCGGTGCTCCAATATTTCGTGGAAAACCTCCGCCGGCTCAAGCTTCGCTGACAACTCAGGTGGGATCGCCTGAATGACAGGTTCGTAAACGTCGTTCATCCAAGCGTGAGCAACATGCTCGAACCGTTGGCCCGGCTTACCCTTAGTCGCACGGTACGCCTCAATGTCCTCAAGCATGCGCCGAGCCTGGCGTTCCTCCGCCTCAATCCCAGTGAGACGCATGATGGCGCGGTGGAAGTGGCCGGCGTCAACCACCTTCGGCTGGATGAAAAGCTGGTCCCCTTCAGCGTCAGAAGTCATGGTTAGCTCACCAACAGAGAACCCTAGGTCCGCGAGGCGGTCAATCTTCTCCTGAACCTTCCACCGGTCTCCCCCACTGATCTCTTCAACTTCAGTGAGCTCTTTCCACAAAGCGTTGTAGCGTTCCACCAAGCGTTCACCCATGGCGACCGTGTCATCAAAGTCACCCATGTAACCGCCGGCCTGCAAGTCCATTAGCTCCCCGATGATGTTCACGCGCGCCAAATCAACGTCGTACTCGCGCTGCCCATCCGTGAGCTTCGGGTGCAGCTCCCCGGTCTCCGCGTCCACCAAATACGCCGAAAAAGCGCCCGCGTCCCGCCGGAACAACGTGTTAGACAAAGAAACGTCACCCCAGTAGAAGCCAAGCAAGTGGAGGCGCACCAACAACACGGCGAGCGCGTCAATCAGGCGGTCAATGGTTTCTTTCGAGATCTTGCGGCTAAACAACGCACGGTACGGGAGGGAGAACTGGAGGTGCTCCGTGACAAGGACCGCGTTCAGCTCCTCCCCGTTCTTGTCCTTCCGCCCGGTGACAACCGCCGTGGGCTGGACGGATGGGGATTCCATGCGCGACAAATCGCGTAGCAGGGAATACTCGTGGTAAGCGACAGGCTCCCCAATCTCCTTCACAGCTATCACCCGGCCCTCCAAGTTCACGAACCGAACCACGTGCCGAGAAATACCTCGGGGGAGGGCCGCCAAAATGTCTTCAGGCCACTCCTCAAGTGGCACGTCCCACGGTAAGTCAAGCAACGCTGGGTCAACGTTGGCGGCCGTGATTTGCAGTGACTGCGGCATGGACTTTCACTTTCTACCTCGGCCAGCCCCCCGTTTCACGCGGAGGTTGAACTCCGGCCACATTCTACAGCCACGTTTCACCTGGGAGAGCCCCCGGGCGTGGCAAGCGCTTTTGAGCAAAAGTTTTGGGTGGCACCCGAAGGCACCACCCAAAAACTCTATTCAACGAACCTTACGGCCGCTAACACTGACCAACTGGTTAGGCGGTGGGCAGACGCTCTTCCGTGGAAGCGGAGAACGCGTGCATCGAACCCGGGTCAATGCGGACCCACAGTTCGGTACCGGCAGGAGGCGCAGTGTTCGGAGGTACGCGCACCGTGAACTCCTTCGCACCAACTTCGATGGCGCCAGTGAACTCACCGGTGCCCTCGAGGTGGCCGTAAACGAACGCGTCAGAACCGAGTTCCTCAACCATGTCCACCATGACCGGGATGGAATGATCCGTGCCCGCGTCAACAATGTGGAGGTCTTCGGGGCGAACACCAATGATGATCTTGCCCTCGTCAGCCGGAACCATGGCGTCCAAAGTCGCCTGTGGCAGTGGGATGCGCGCTTTACCCAGTTCAGCGATCCCATTCTTCACGGTGTAAGTCGCCTGGTTCATGGCGGGCGAACCGATGAAGCCGGCAACGAAGCTGTTCACTGGCTTGTCGTACATTTCGCGGGGGCTACCCACCTGCTGGAGGACACCATCCTTGAGCACCGCGATGCGGTCGCCCATGGTGAGGGCCTCAGTCTGGTCGTGGGTCACGTAAACGGTGGTGACACCGAGCTGACGCTGCAGAGAAGCGATCTGTGTACGGGTCTGGACACGCAGTTTCGCGTCCAAGTTCGACAGCGGCTCGTCCATGAGGAACACCTGCGGCTTACGGACAATGGCGCGGCCCATGGCGACACGCTGACGCTGACCACCGGAGAGAGCCTTCGGCTTACGCTCCAAGTACGGGGTGAGGTCTAGGATCTTCGCGGCCTCGTCGACCCGCTTGCGGATCTCATCCTTCGGCTCACCAGCGATCTTCAGAGCGAAACCCATGTTGTCACGCACAGTCATGTGTGGGTACAGAGCGTAGTTCTGGAAAACCATCGCGATGTCACGGTTCTTCGGCTGAACGTCGGTGACGTCGCGGTCACCAATGAAGATGCGGCCAGAGTTCACATCTTCGAGACCTGCGAGCATGCGCAGGGTGGTTGACTTACCACAACCAGAAGGTCCAACGAGCACTAGGAACTCGCCGTCAGCGATCTCTAGGTTGAAGTCGTCCACCGCTGGGTGGTCGCTTCCCGGGTAAACGCGGGTCGCGTTCTGAAAGGTTACTGTTGCCATTTTCTGTTTCCTCCACCGGCAGGTACGTGCCGGACGGTCCGTTGTAGAGTTACCGGCGCCACCCCGGCGCCGCAGCCGCAGACCCTCTTGTCCGTGGCCTTCCCGCATAGTAACACGATAACCGCGGTTTTCCGCCCCACTTTTGTCTCTTAGACTCTAAGTGTGACTGGAAGCGTAGTGGCTGGGACTTGGGTCGGCGGTTACACGCTGATCAGGCCTCTTGGCAGGGGCGGGGCCGGCACCGTCTGGGAAGCGAAAGACGGGGGCGGCTCCCGGGTTGCCCTGAAGCTCCTCCACCCGGCCACAGCTGCGGATGAGGCCGCTCGGGCGCGCATCCTCCGCCAAGCCCGCCTAGTCAACAAGATCCCGTCCGACAGGGTTGCGAAGGTGTTGGACGTGGAGGCTGACGCTCTTCTGCCCTTCGTCGTCACTGAACTGGTGGATGGCCCCACGCTGGAGCAAGCGCTTGCCAAAGGGCCCCTCCAACATGAGGATGCAGCGGACCTCGCTGACGACCTCGCTGAAGTGCTCACCTCAGTCCACGCTTCCGGTGTCGCACACCGGGACCTCAAACCGTCGAACATTGTGCTTGCTAACGGCAAACCCACCCTGATTGACTTCGAACTCTCTAGGGGCGAGGGCGACTCGTCTCTCACCTCTCACGGCTCTGTCTTGGGTACGCCAGGATACTTGGCTCCTGAACTGCTTGTTTCCAACACTGGCGACATCTCCGCCCTGCAGCGAGGGGACTGGTTCGCTTGGAGCGCGACCGTGCTGAAAACGCTGACAGGCCTGAGCCCCTTCGGTGAGGGGCGGGTCGAGCAGGTGATTGCGAACGTTTCGTCCGGCGTGGTCGACACGGGAGAACTGCCGCCTCACTTGGCGAGAGCGTTCGAAAGTGCCCTTCAACCCGACCCTCAGTCTCGCTTGTCCCCCGAAGGAGTGTTGGCTGTCCTACGAAGTGACGAGGACGCGGGCGACCCGGACGAGACTCACGCGCTGCACCCGCGAACGGAGCTGATGCCCCCCTTGGTGGAACCCACGCGGGTCGCCCAACCACCCCCTCCGCTCCCACCAGCTCCGACCCCCACGAACCAGCCGCTCCAGCCACCCCAGCCAGCCCGGCAGGCCCCGCCGCGCCCGCACCCCCAACCGCCCCACCTTCAGCAGCAGCCACCCCACTACGTAGGCGAGTGGATCCCCCCGACGGCCATCCCCCCTTGGGGGCCGCCGGAGGAGACGCGGTACCCCGTCTTGCTCGCAACTGCCTTCACCTTGCTAGCCTCATCGTCGGTTGCCTTGATGGGGGCAAATGGGGCTTGGCTCCTAGCTGTCTTACTGACTGCTCTCCAAATCGGTGGGAGCCTAGGGCTGGGCTTACACCGGCATCGGGGACCAAACGGCCGAGTGTCACCCGGGCGAGCGTTCCGAATGGTGTTCACGGCCCCCCTGTCCGCCGTGGTCGCATCACTGGGTTTGGCGATCGCAGCCCTCGTTAGTTTCGCCGCGGTCACTCTTCTGCTCTGGGGACTCACTGCCCTAGATGGCTACACGACCCCCATACCCACCATTGCCGAGTGGCTCGTCAACCCCCAGCCACTCTTCGGATCCCAACCCCAAACACTCCTTACAGCTTGGTGCTCTTGGTGGCTGTGGATAGCCCTCGTGTGGGTGTTCCCCACCTGTGGCCCCCTCAGGTTCGGGTTCAAACAGGTCGCACTGAAGGTTGCGCCCTCACGAACGAAACGCGCCCTCGCCACCTTCGCCCTACTGGTCGGCGTGGCGACCGCCCTCGTCCTTCTGCTCTAAGTTGTGTGAGGCGCCGCGCGGAGCCGCCTCGCCGGCCACGCTTCCCGCGGTGAGCCGCCGCCACGCGACCCGACGCTCCTCTCAGTGCAACGTGTGCAACACCTAGGTGCGCGGCGAGCCCCAAGGTGGCTATTCTGTCTGAAGATAAGAGGAACGTGGAGGAACCCATGGCCAAGAAACAGCAGGAACGCAGCGGCTCCATGCAGGAAAAAGCGAAAGCTATGCGTGAAGCCCAAGCGAAAGCGGACCGCCGAACCCGCAACATCGTGATCACGGTGGCCGCGGTGCTGTCAGTCGCCGTTTTGGCTGCAGTCGCTCTGGTGATCTTGCGGACGCCAAGTGAAGAGGGCGGAACCGCTGGGCTTGATGGTGAACTGGCCCGCTTCGAGAATGGGGAGCCCATTACGATCTCCTCCGAAGGCATCATGGGCATGGACCCTGAAGTGCCGGACGTGGAACTCTACTTCAGCTACTCGTGCAGCGCGTGCGCTGTCACTGAGCTAAGCATCGGACCTGACTTGGTTGCGGGTGCGGAGGCTGGAGAGTACAACCTCGTTTTGCGCCCAGTCATCACCTCTGAGATGGCGTTCACATACGCAGCGACAGGCGCGGCGCTCGCTGTTGCAGCGGAGGCGCCGGAGCAGTTCGTTGACTTCCAACAGGGCCTAGCCATGCTCTATTACACGGAAGCACAAACGGGTGACGTCTCCGCACTGCAGGACGCGGACTCCGCCGCTGGGCTGGTCGCTGACACGGCTTTAGAGTTGGGTATCCCCTCTGACCTAGTCGACACGTTCAGCGCCGAAACTGGCCAGCAGTACCTGCAGAAGGCGCAAGCCCTGTGGATGGACTCCGACGTTGAGGGCCGGGACGGGTTTGCGACTCCAGAAATCGTTGTCGCCGGGAAAGCCTTCGAGCGGACCGGGGACACCGCTGAAGAGCAATACCAAGCGATACTTGACGCTGTGGAAGCCGCGAAGTAAGTTTTGATTTTTGCCCCCAGGCAGTGCAAAATGGGGGCGCGCCACCTTAGCTCAGTTGGTAGAGCAACTGTCTTGTAAACAGTAGGTCAGGAGTTCAAGTCTCCTAGGTGGCTCCATCCGTTCCCCAGTAAGTGAGGGAACGCCTGCTTAAACCACAGGTTTCAGCCCACTAAAAGAGCATGTCAGCCGCAGAATCACCCAACGGGATGCCGCGGTGACCAGCGATTTAAGGGCTGGCAGGCCCCGCTGTATGCTGGATCGCGTTAGGGCCGCATGCGGACACCAACCGACAGTGGCCCTCAGGTAAAAACGTTCCGCGCGGGGCCACCCGGCCAGAGCGCGGGCCCAAGACGGGAAGGCTGCAGTTGCTTTCCCCACAAGTTTTCTGCTGGAGGAGACACACTTTATGGCGACAGATTACACGTCGGAACTGGGAGGGTTCGTTCGGGCAGCGTCAGGCAGGTCCGCTCGCAACTCGACTCCCCACGAGTTCTGGACAGGCCTGTCCAGCCTCGTTGTCGACAAGATCGCGGACGATTGGGACGCGACAACGAAGGTCTACCAACAGGGCCGCCAAGAACACTACTTTTCTGCAGAGTTCCTAGAGGGACGCGCACTGCTCAACAACCTCGTCAACCTCGACATGCTGGGGGAAGCGACCGAGGCCGTAGCAGCCTACGGGCAGGAAATTTCGGACGTCCTCGACACTGAACACGACGCCGCCTTGGGTAACGGTGGGTTGGGCCGTTTGGCCGCCTGCTTCCTGGACTCCTGCGCGACCCTTGACCTTCCGGTCACCGGTTACGGGATCCTCTACCGTTACGGGCTGTTCAAGCAGAGCATCGACGACGGCTTCCAAAACGAGCACCCAGACGCGTGGATGGAGGAGGGTTACCCCTTCGTCATCCGCCGGGAAGAGGCCGACAAGTACGTCCACTTCGCCGACATGGAAGTGCGGGCAGTCCCCTACGACATGCCGATCACCGGCTACAACACGAAGAACGTGAACACGCTGCGGCTATGGAAGTCGGAGCCAATAGAGGACTTCGACTACGAAGCGTTCAACTCCCAGCGTTTCACGGACGCCATCGTCGAACGTGAACGGGTGATGGACCTGTGCCGCGTCCTGTACCCGAACGACACCACGTACGAGGGAAAGGTCCTCCGGGTCCGCCAACAGTACTTCTTCGTGTCAGCGTCCCTACAGACCATCATTGAGAACTATAAGAAGGTGCACGGCAACGACTTCGCCAAGTTCGCCAAGTTCAACTCAATCCAGTTGAACGACACCCACCCCGTCCTCGCCA
>CAYFUO010000089.1:0-8532 GCA_964346255.1 uncultured Actinomyces sp.
GCGCCTAGACCGGCCGCGCCCAAAGTGACAAACTGGTGTGTCGATTCCGGTTCACCTACCTAGGACCCGGGATTGGGCAGACTACAAAGGAGACGAAATGAAACCTGGCATCCACCCCAAATACGTGGAAACCACGGTTACCTGCACTTGCGGTAACGAGTTTGTTACACGTTCAACCATGGAAGACGGCCAGATGAGGGTCGACGTGTGTTCCGCCTGCCACCCGTTCTACACGGGTAAGCAGAAGATCCTGGACTCCGGTGGCCGTGTCGCGCGCTTCGAGAGGCGCTACGGCAAGAAAGCCAAAAAATAGTTCTTTGAGATGTGCGCCGGCGAGATCCTCGTCGGCGCTCACTCTTACCTAAAATCGAAATGGGCCCCGAAGTGGGGGAGTCTGTTGACTGGGGAATCGCCCCGGAAGTGAGGACAAGGTGACGACAACAGAAGAACTGAAGGCTGCGGCCCCCCTTTTGGAGGAGTACGCGGACTTGGAGCGTGCCCTGTCCGACCCGACCCTCCACTCAGACCAGAACCGTGCGCGAAAAGTGGGTAGACGCTACGCGGAGCTGGGCCGCGTCGTGAAACTCGTGGGTGAGATCGAGCGTTTGGACGAGGACGTGGAAGCCGGACTGGAGTTAGCGGCTGAAGACCCGGACTTCGCTGATGAGGTGGAGGAACTGCAGGCCCGCCGTTCGGACGCGGTCCACGAGCTGGTCGCAGTCTTAGCGCCCCGAGACGCCGACGACGCTTCCGACGTCATTTTGGAGATCAAGGCGGGGGAGGGTGGGGAAGAGTCCGCCCTGTTCGCCGCAGACTTGGCGCGCATGTACATGCGGTACGCGGACATTAAGGGTTGGCAGTCCACTGAAATGTCCACCACCCACACTGGGCTTGGCGGTTACAAGGAAATCACGATCGCGATCCGCGCGAAAGGTAACCCGACACCGGATGAGGGCGTGTGGAACCACCTCAAGTATGAGGGCGGTGTTCACCGTGTCCAACGTGTTCCCGTCACTGAGTCTCAGGGGAGGATCCACACTTCCGCGGCCGGTGTAATGGTGATGCCTGAAGTGGTTGAGGACGATGAGATCGAGCTCGACATGAACGATCTGCGCATCGACGTTTACAGGTCTTCTGGCCCCGGGGGACAAAGTGTGAACACGACGGACTCGGCGGTGAGGATCACCCACATTCCCACGGGTGTCGTCGTGTCGATGCAGAATGAGAAGTCCCAGCTCCAAAACAAGGAGGCCGCTCTGCGGGTGCTGAAAACCCGTTTAGCCGCGGAAGCTAAGGCGGCGCGGGAAGCGGAGGCCTCCGAACTGAGGTTGTCTCAGGTGCGCACCGTGGACCGCTCGGAGCGGATCCGCACCTACAATTTCCCTGAAAACCGGATTACTGACCACCGCACGGGTTTCAAGTCTTACGACCTCGACCAAGTGTTGGAAGGCGAACTGGAAGCGGTTGTCCGCTCAGCCATTGAGGCGGATGAGGCTGCGCGCCTCAAATCCGTGTCCGAAAGCTAAACACCCAAGCAGGCTCAACACTTTTCGGGCCCCACACCAAAGAGGCGACATGGCCGAATCTTCACCCGACCCCATAGTGATTGTGCAGCGTGGGCGGGACCGCCGAAGGCAGGCGACCGTCTCCCAAGCGATGCTGCTCCGTTGGGGCCGCGAACAGTTGGCGTCCGTGGGGGCCGGCCCCGTGGAAGCCGCGTGGCTCCTCGAATGGGCCATGGGAGTCCCCTCTCTGCTGACGGGCCCCGACCAGGTTGGGATCAGGGCAGCCGAAAAGTATCGGAGCGCAATCTCTCAACGTAAGGCGGGCACTCCACTCCAACACGTCACTGGTGAAATGGCTTTCCGGAGCCTCACTTTGAAAGCGGGCCCAGGTGTTTTTAGTGTCCGCCCCGAAACGGAGCACTTGGTGGATGTCGCTTTTGACGCCGTAGACGGGCGGGGCCTCCCACGCAAAGCAGTTGAGGGGGGCGAGGGCGACTTGAGGGTGGTGGACTTGTGTGCGGGCTCTGGGGCCATGGGTCTGGCTGTCGCCTCGGAGAGACCCAATGTGAACGTCACCCTAGTGGAGTTGGAGCGCGCCGCAGCTTCCTACCTGAAACGGAACGCCTCCCACACTTCCCTCGCTGAAGGTTCGACCGTCACGGTCGCTGTTGAGGATGCGATGGAAGCCCTGAGCGGCGAGGAAGGAACCATCGACCTGGTCGTCTCTAACCCGCCTTACGTGAGCCACGCGGACGCACCTGAACAAGTGGAAGCGGGCCACGACCCACTAGTCGCATTGTTCGGTGGGGGCGAGGACGGCCTCGTAACCCCCAGAGGCATCGTTGGGCGCGCATTCGACCTGTTGCGGGCGGGCGGCGTCCTCGTCATGGAGCACGGCGAAACCCAGGGCGAAGCGCTTCGCGAACATGCTCGCAACGTCGGTTTCACCGACGTCTCCACCCAAGTGGATTTGGTCGGCCGTGACCGCTACCTGGTTGCGCGCAAACCGTGAACGTGCTCCAAAGCGCTGTTGAAGCAGTGCGCAACGGGAACCTTCTCGTCTTACCTACAGACACCGTTTACGGTTTGGGCTGTGATCCTTTCAACCCGAGTGCCGTGGAGAAACTACTGTCCACAAAACACCGCGGTCTGAGCATGCCCCCACCCGTGTTAGGTGCGGCGCCCCAAGCAGTGTTCCCGCTAGTGGAATTCGGTTCCGAGGAGCAGCGCGCCGCCGCTCTCGCGCTCGCCAAGAAGTTTTGGCCCGGGCCCCTCACCATCATTTTGTCGGCCGCACCCGGTTTAGCGTGGGATACGAGCGCCGTGTCCGGGACGGTGGCGGTGCGGGTCCCAAACGAAAAGGTCACCTTGGAGCTCTTGGCTGCCACGGGGCCACTCGCGGTGACCAGCGCGAACCCTACGGGGGAGCCACCCGCGCGGACACTCGGCCAAGCGGAAAACTATTTCGGCGCCACGGTCGCCACCTATGTCGACGGTGGGGACTTGGGGGAAGGTTGCCCCTCAACCATCGTGGACCTGAGCGCGTTCCCGTCGTGGAAGTGTTTGAGGGCTGGGGGCGTAACCGAGAAACAAGTTGCAAGCGTGATTGAGGCGCTGCCCGGCCGGAAAATGCGGCTAGGCTCAGCGTAGGGGGGTGACATGCGCGTTTACATCATGGTGCTGTTAGTCGCCCTCGCCACCACCATGATCGCTACCCCGATCATCCGGCGTTTCGCCCTCTCCATGAACATCGTCACCCCGCTTCGGGCTAGAGACGTTCACGCCTACCCCATCCCCCGCTTAGGGGGGATCGCGATCACCGGTGGGATCGTGATGGCCATGGTTTTCGGCAACTCTGTACCGTTCCTGCACCCCATTTACGAGCAGTCGTCGGTGCTGTGGGCGGTGGTGGTGGGCGCCATGGCGATAACAGTGCTGGGTCTCATCGACGACATTTGGGAACTGGACTGGCTGGCGAAACTTGCGGGCCAAATCCTGATCACGGGTGGGATGGCGATGGGCGGCGTGCAGCTCATCAACATCCCCGTGTTCGGCGTGACTATTGGCAGCGCCCGCCTGTCCGTCGTTTTGTCCGTGTTCGTCCTAGTGGCGATCATCAACGCGGTGAACTTTGTGGACGGCCTCGACGGGCTCGCAGCCGGAGTGATCGCGATCGGCTCCGTCGGGTTCTTCTCCTACTCTTACCTGCTGACCCGCCTGATGGGTGCGACCTCGTACGCCACCGCGGCGGCCGTCGTCACCGTCGCTTTAGCTGGAGCGTCTCTCGGTTTCCTCTGGTACAACTACCATCCCGCCTCCATTTTCATGGGCGACAGTGGGTCCATGGTGCTCGGGTTGATGCTCGGCTCAGCCACCATCATCGTCACCGGTCAGGTGAACCCGGCGATCCTGAACGAACAGTCAGCGATCACCCCGTGGGTTCCACTCCTCCTACCCGCAGCTGTCCTACTAATCCCGCTCACAGACCTAGTGGTCACCCCGTTCTTTAGGATGCTCCGCGGGCAGAGCCCAGTCAGCGCGGACCGCAGCCACCTCCACCACCGCCTGTTAGGGCAGGGACACTCTCACCGGGGCGTCGTCCTCATTATGTACGCGTGGACGGCCCTCGCGTGCCTAGTGGCAGTGACCCTCATCGTGCTGCCACCCCAATCGGTGTGGAAGTGGGCGCTCCCCGTAGCGCTGGTCGTGCTCGCGTTCACCGTCCCACATTTTCCATTCAAGCGGCGTCCAACGCCCACACCCACCCACCCGCGACGCTTCGTGAGAGACGACGGCCAAGAAGTTATTTCGCGCCCACCCTTAGAGCGCAGCTGGTTCCCCGTGAACCCGCTGGCACTCCCCACAGTCGTTGTTGACGAGGACGATGCGCCCGTCACCGTTGCTGAAGGTGCGCCCCCAGCGTTCAAGCCACCATCAGACAAGTCACGTGTCCGACCCCACCCGGAGGAAATCGAGTAAATGGAACACACCCTTCGAGTCAGGAAAGCCCTGAAGAAACTGCGCGTCTACCTGATGCTGGTCGCCGTGTTGGTCGCCGCGGTCGCAGTCGGTTTCGCCCTTTGGGGTCCCGTGAATGGCGCCGAAAGTAGGGGGGCGTCCGCTTTGGTTGGTGGCTTGGGGGGCCTGATATTCACGGGGCTCACCTGGTTCTTTTCCACCAAGGTCACTTCAGGTACTGAGATTAAGATTGGGTGGCTGGCAGCCGACTACTTGCTGAAACTGGTAATGACCATTGGGATCCTAGCTTTCGCGAAGGCGATGGTGGCCCTAGCCTCACTGACGGTCGGCCTGATCCTAGTGGTAGCGATTTTTGCCACCATGCTGGCCCAAGTGGCTGCGTTCGCTTCCCCGAAGTAGTGGGCTCCGCTTCAGTCTTCCACTAGGGTGCGTGCCACCACGTCCGAGTCCGGCAAGATCAACACGTCCCGGTCCTTCGTGAGCACTTTCAGGAACCCCGGGTTGTCTTCCAGGACGTACCCGAAGTAGGTGGAGACCTCCGTCTCAATCTTCTCTTCCGTTATCCACGGTGTGTCAACAGTGACAGCAAGATAGACGAGCACGGCAACAACCAGTGCACCGCTGTGCCGCCCCGCGCGCGATAAGAGGTTGCGGGCGACACCTTTTTGCCAAATGAGGGACGCTCCGACCAAGAGGATTGTGAGAACGACTGTTGCCCACAGCGTCCACCACACGTGAAAGGTTCTCACGAGGACGTAGAGGGCCGCCATCAAACCTAAAGCCACCGCGCCATTGTTGGCCCGCGACTTGAAGGAGTGGGTGCGGGCCAGCCAGTAGTCGCGTGCGATGACGACGGGCAGGACGACGGCTACGAGGAACCCAGTGATGTGGGGTCGTTCGAAGAGGGTGCCCATGAAAATGGAAAGGGCGTCATCGAAACTGAAGGAGTCAACTAGGGATGCGGCGACCCTCCAATCCCAGCCGGACACGGCGAACAGTCGCAGCATCAGGATGAGTGACACGACCCCCACCCAAATGCCAGCCACCGCCGTCTCAGCGTTTGGGAGTGGGGAAACCAAAGTTTTCGTCTTCCCTGATTCTTCGGGTTCAGGTTCAGTTGGGGAGGGTGAGGGGGAGTCTGGGGCCACGTTCTCAGAAAGTTTTGGTTCTTCCATGTTTTGTTAGAGTCCTTCGCCGCTTGGTGCCAGGTCCCCCCTGACTTGGGGCCGCAGTAGCCTACATTCGTCTTTCGAAGTGTAGCTGGCCCTTGCGGCCCCCCTTGTGGGAACAGGTTTCGAGCGGAGAAAGCCTTTTTGTTTCCTAAGTTGGGTCCAACGGGGTCTGTCCTGCTAACATTGGGTGGTCATCCCCTGATGACGTCCCAGTGCCCTCTAAGGTGAGGGCGATCTAGTCCCTGGAGGCAGTCCTGTCCAGCGTTGAAGCGGTCAAACCGGCTGACACGGCTCTGACGTCCACCACCCCCAAGCCTGAAGGCGAAAAAGGGGGTCGGCCGCGTTGGTGGTCTGTTGGCCTCGGCATCATTTCCTTGGTTGTCGTCGTAACATTCTTTCCAGCGATCATCGGTGGGTTCAGCGGCGGTGAAGCCGAGGTTCACCAACCCGGGATCACTGACTTTTTCCCAGAAGCGATGATCTGGGAGGGAACACACTTTGAGTTCAACCGTCTGACCTTGGCGCGTTTCATCGCGGCCGCCATTGTCGCCGCGATCTTTATGATCGTGGCCGCACGGTCGAAGCTGTCTCCTGGGCGCGGCCAAGTGCTGGTTGAGATGGGCCTCGACTTCGTACGAAAGAACATTGGCATCGAACTGCTCGGGACTTCTCGAGGGAAACGGTACGCGCGCATACTGGCGTTCGTGTTCTTCGGCGTGCTGGCCATGAACCTGACTGGCATCCTCCCGGGCGTCAACATTGCGGCGTCTTCCGTCATGTCCGTGCCCGTCGTGTTCGCTGTCCTCGCTTACGTCACGTTCATAGCGGCGGGCATCAAGACGCAGGGGGGTCTTGGGTTCTTCAAGGCGCAACTGTTCCCACCCGGGATCCCTTGGCCCATGTACATCCTGTTGACCCCAATCGAGTTTGTGTCAACATTCATTGTCCGCCCAGCAACTCTGGCGATCCGGTTGCTCGCAAACATGATCGCTGGCCACATGCTCCTAGCGTTGACGTACTTCGGTACCCAGTCCCTACTGCTGGCCTCCATGGCCATGAAACCTGTGGCAGTCGTGACCTTCGGAGCTTCGATCATCATCACGCTGTTCGAAATATTTGTCGCCGTCCTACAGGCGTACGTGTTCACTATCCTTACCGCCGTCTACATCAAGATGTCGGTAGAGTCCCACTAGAAAAACAAAAGTAAGGAAAAAAGATGAGCCTCACCATTGTCGGATACGGCATTGCCACTCTCGGCCCCAGCTTGGGTATTGGGATGCTGGTCGGCAAAACTCAGGAAGCGACCGCGCGCCAGCCAGAGGTTGCGGGCCGACTCTTCACGAACATGATGATTGGCGCGGCCCTCGTTGAGGCCCTCGCCCTGATCGGGTTCGTGCTCGCCTTCATCGTCTGATGCTTCCAACCGTTCCGTTCCCTGCGGAGGCTGCCGGCGAAGTCGGAGGCCTCTCGATCGTCATCCCACCTGTCTATGAGATCTTCTGGTCAGCGGTGGTGCTACTGCTGCTGTGGCTGACTCTAGGTAAGGCGATCCCGAAGATCTACGGGATTGTGGATGAGCGCAGGGCGAAGATAGAAGAGGGGCTGCAGGCAGCCGCTAGAGCCAAGGAAGAAGTGGCTAGAGCGAAGCGTCAACGCGACGCGCTGCTGCAGGAAGCAGCCGAGGACGCCAAACAGATCCGCACCGAGGCGCGCAGCGAAGCGACACGAATCGTGGAGCAGTCCCGTAGGGACGCGACAGCTGAGGCCGCGCGCATCACTGAAGCCGCCACCCGCCAAATCGATGCGGAAAGGCAGGCAGCCGCGGTTTCCCTACGCCAAGACGTTGGGGGACTTGCGACCGAGCTTGCAGAGAAGATCGTTGGCGAACAGCTCAAAGACAAGGCACTCTCATCCAGGGTCATCGACCGGTTCATGGACGAGTTGGAAGCTGACATGAGCAAGGTGGACGTGGGGGCACAGATTCCATGAGCCACGAGCAGCAGACGAACTTCGCTAGCGGCCGGGGAGTGCTAGAAGCGCAAATGGAGGGTGGCGCCAACCCGGGAACGCTTGGCGCCCAGCTCTTCGCTACCTCCGACTCTCTGCGGGAAAACCCTAGTCTGCTGAGAGCACTCACTGACGCTGGACGCGACAGTGCAGCCAGGGAAGGCTTGGCTGCAGCCGTGTTCGGACCCCACGTCGATGGGCCAACCCTGACGGTGATCAAGAACTCGGTGGGGGGCCACTGGAACCGTCCGGACGCCTTGGCCGCGGAACTCGGCGAGTTGGGTCTCGCCGCTTACGTGGCGGAGGCTAAGGATGTTGGTGGCGTGGACGTCTTGTGCCAGCAACTGGTTGACGTGATGGGCGTGGTCTCGCGGAACCGAGACCTGCGGGTTGACCTGTCCGACTTGGGGGTTGGCTCGCCCGATGATCGCGCTGAGCTGGCCTGCAAGATTTTCAAGAACCACCTTGACGCGCCCGCGAGGGCCCTCGTGCGGAGAGCTGTTTTCACCACCCAGTACGGGGAGCTGATTCAGAAGCTACGCAAGTATGCGGAAACAGCTGCTTGGTTGACGGACAAGAAGCTGGTGATTGGCGCTTCAGCCGCTCCGCTCAGTGAAAAGCAGCAGACGCGGCTCACCTACTTAGCTTCGAAACGGTGGAACACCCCCGTGCTGATGACTTGGGATGTTGACCCGGACCTGGTGGGTGGGTTCAGGTTGGACATGGGTGAGCAAGCGGTGGACACCTCGGTCCGCTCGGACCTGCAAGAGGCTCGTTTAGCTCTCACATCCTGACCCACCACAGACGATAAACCCAGCAAACTTAGAAACTAGATTGATTAGGAATGATCGATGACTGATCTTGGGATT
>CAYFUO010000090.1:0-8361 GCA_964346255.1 uncultured Actinomyces sp.
AACAAAAACACAAAAACAAACAACCCACTGACTCCAAACAGATTGACACCCACCGTGGGGGGCGGCACCTAGGCTCTCACCGCTTTGGTGTCCCGGCTTGGTGGGTGCGTTCACGTTTTTCCCGTTTTTCCTTGAATGGTTCTAGGCCGCCGGCTGGTTGGGAGCCTTTCTGGGCCAGATCACAGGTTTCGCCTTGGTTTCGTTCGAGCCGAAGTGGGTGGCGGCACGGTGGCGGCGTGTCGCGCCCAGCTGATGCCCCTGCACGCGCGCACGGCGGTCATCTCGCGGCGGTTTTAGCCTCACGAACTGGAGCCTTTAGCACGCATTCAGCAAGCACTATTGGCGCCCTATCCGAAAACCATAAGCCGCACAAACAGGCCGAAACTCACGCTCCGGAACCTAAGAAGACGCAACCGCCAACCAGACTCAGGTCGGTGCGCGCGGACTTCTTTGCCAAAGCGCGCTGCGCGGCGGCGACTTTAGAGTCCTGGCAGTCCCTGGGAGGAGAGCACCTCACTGTTTTTCTCCCGACCACGCATCAGCGTGACGTCTTCCGTGCGTCGCCGAGTCGCCCACTTCCACGACATGCCCGGCCGACCCTGGCCTTCGTAGTACTGTCGGTTGCTGGCCTCTAAGTCTTCTACACCGGCAAGCGCGCTTTCCCCGTCGTACTTTTCTGAGAAAACCTGGGCGGACACTGGCAGCCGCGGTCTCACGCCGGCCTGAGCCTTCGGGTCAGGGTGCCCCACCGTCATTCCGAAAACCGGGAAAGAAAACTCAGGTAACCCGAGGAAGTCTGTCACCTGACGCATGTTCGTGCGGATACCACCGACGTAACAGATGCCCAGTCCCATAGATTCCGCAGCGATCGCAGCTGTCTGCGCTGCAAGGGCAGCGTCAATGGCGCCGATGAGCGTGGACTCCTGATACTGCAGGGTCTCAGGTGGGGACTCAGGTGCACACAGCGCCACATTCCTGGAAAAGTCCGCCACCCAGACGATGAAAACCGGCGCCTCACGGATGAAGGGGTTCCCCCCGGTCATTCGTTGAAGCCTGTCCTTCCTGCCCGGGTCTGTGACGACCACGGCGCTCCACGCATTCAGGTTCGAGGAAGTTGAGGCCGACTGAGCTGCGATAAACATCGACTGGAGTTCCGCGTCCCCAACCGGCTCATCCAAGTAGTCTCGGACACTTCGGTGGGAGACGATAGTTTCCAAAGTTGCGTTGGTGACAGGGAGAACCGGTCGGAAAGTGTTCATGGCCCTTGTCTACCAGCGTTAGCAAGCTCACCCCAACTTTCATGCGCAAACATAGACCTGTGTATGCAAATGCATATACTGGGGGTGTTGGCAGGGAGACTGTCACGGCATCGAGGACAGGAAGGTCTTGTAATGGAGTTCGGAATCTTCTCAGTTGGAGACGTGTCCACCAACCCCATCACCGGGTACACCCCGACCGAGGGTGAGCGAATCAAGGCGCTCACGAACATCGCTAAGAAGACGGAGGAAGTCGGCTTCGACGTGTTTGCGATAGGTGAACACCACAACCCGCCCTTCGCTATCTCTTCGCCTTCCACGTTCCTCGCCGCCGTCGGAGCGAGCACAAAGAACCTGACGTTATCGACCTCCACGACACTCATCACCACTAATGATCCCGTGCGCATCGCCGAAGAATACGCACTTCTCCAACACTTGGTTGACGGCCGGCTCGACGTCATGCTGGGCCGGGGGAACACCGCTCCCGTCTACCCGTGGTTTGGCGCGGACATTCGCCAGTCACTTCCGATGGCGCTGGAGAACTACAACCTGCTGCACAGGTTGTGGCATGAGGACGTCGTCGACCATTCAGGGCGGTTCCGTTCAGGACTCCAGGGCTTCACCTCCATTCCCCGGCCGATGGATGATGTCGCCCCGTTCGTGTGGCACGGTTCGATCCGGACCCCAGAAATCGCTGAGCAGGCCGCCTACTACGGTGACGGGTTCTTCGCGAACGGCATTTTCTGGCCGATGAAGCACTTCCAGAGGCTCATCAACCTGTACAGGCGCCGCTACGCCCACTACGGCCACGGCACCGAGGAAGACGCGATTGTTGGTGTGGGGGCCCAACTGTACGTGGCGGACACGAAAGAGAAAGCCATGGAACGGTACCGCCCCTACTATGAGAGCTCGCCGGTTTACGGGGGTGGGGCCACCCTGGAAGACATGACCGAGCAGACACCTTTGTTTGTTGGTAGCCCGCAAGAGATCATCGACCGCACCATGGGCCTGCGTGACTACTTCGGGAACTATCAGAGGCAACTGTTCCTAGTCGACCACGGTGGCCTTAGTGAAGGGGAAGTGTTGGATCAACTGGAGATGCTGGGCAGCGAGGTTCTCCCGGTTCTCCGCAAGGAAACTGAGGCGGTCACGCCGCCAAGCGCCGCGAAAGCGCCAACGCATGAGTCTTTGGTGAAGAAGAAGTACGGTGACGGTCCTGTGCGAGCCGCTCGCCCCAACCCCAACCGGGGAGACAATGTCACTGGCACCTCGCCCTACCAGGACACGGACCCAGACACGAAAGTGAGGCTGCCCAACTACTTTTAGTGCAAAGGTCACGGAAGGAAGCAGGCAGTGGCGGGAGGCAAAGTGAGTAAGGACGGTGCGACATGCGCGTTGACCAAGGACGAGGTCGCGTTAGCGTCAGACGCGTGGGAGGCTTTCATACGCGCTCACAATGTGATGCAAAGGGCGATGCAGGCGGACGAGGCGTTTCAGAAAGTAACTATCCGCGAATACGACGTGCTCTACTCTCTCGCTAAAGCCGGCCGACCACTGACTCAAGCGGAACTGCTTAAGGCGGCGGCGCTCAGCCAGCCGGCCGTGTCCAGGATGTTGACCCGGATGGTGAACCGTGGCCTCATCAAAAGGGAATCGTGCGTGGAAGATGGAAGGTCCACCGTATTGTCGCTGACCGAGGAGGGCGCCAAGACCCAGAGGGAAGTTGGCCGCGTTCACGGCAACAACATTGCACGATACGTGTGGGGCGCCCTTGACGGTGACCAAATCGAGCAGTTGAGAGTGTTGTGTACGCGCTTGCAGAAGCCATGAGTGGCGCTCCGGACCACTTGGCGCCGCCGGCGCAGCCGCGATCGGGGACGGGGTCAAAGACAGGGAATCGGGAAGAGGAAAACACAGAGGCTCGGGGGAGGGGCGCAGTGAACAACAAAAACGATGAGGCTAACTTGGTCCTGCTCAGTGCGGGGTCATCCGAGCAGTCAACGACTTGGCGCCTGCTCATGCAGTTGGGTGAGGCGACACGAGTCGGACTGGAAAACGCCGGCAAGAAAGTGGCGGTGCAGAGTGTTCGCCTTTCGCCTTTAGCGAAAGAGGTTGGGGCCTCGATTGCTATGGGCCGCCCTTCAGCTGGGCTGCAAGGAGCGGTGGACAAGTTGGCCGCAGCGGATGGGGTGATCGTGGGGACCCCCGTCTACAAGGCCTCCTACTCCGGTCTGCTCAAAGCATTCTTGGATGTCCTGGACGACGACATTCTGCTTGGCATGCCCACCATGCTCGCCGCGACAGGTGGGACTCCCAGGCACGCCCTAGTGCCGGATGATCACATGCGTCCCCTGTTCGCCTACTTCAGGGCGTTCGTCACCCCCACCTCCGTTTATGCTGCCACCGAAGATTGGGCGGACCCCAAGACACTAGGCGAACGCGCGTCGAGGGCGGGTGAAGAGTTGGCTGCCCAGATGGCACTCGACGTGCGGGGCTCAGTTTTGCAGGCCACCGGGAAACGGTACAGGCGCAGCTTCGACCCCACGGTGAACACCGCGGACCCGGATGAGGGCCTCGACTTTGACTCCGACCTAATGAAATTGGCGGCCGGAGGTAGCCTGGGCGCGCCGGGGCTGTAGACTGGCGAAGTTCAGGCCCCAGTTGGGGCGCGCCCACTTTTCGGGCTACTACAGGTAGGAGGCACAAGTGGACCCCGCTATCCGTCAGGCTTTGTTGTGGACCGTTTTGGGTGTTGGAGTGGTGATGTTCGGCTTCACCGGTTTTGATGTGGCAAGTGGAGTGCGCTCAACCGCACTGTGGATTGCGTTGCTCGCTTGGCCGGTCGTCATCTTCGCTACCGGGTGGATCCTGAAAGCGAACCCCTACCAGAAGGACCGCTGAGAGTCCCTCCTAGGAGAGGGCAGCCGCGACCGCTAGTTGAAGGGCTCCTTGGAATTTTGTTTCCCGCTCTTCAGCGGACATGTCGATGCCCGGTTCCGTCAAGTGGTCAGAGACGGTGAGGACAGCCAACGCTTCTTTCCCGTGTTCCGCTGCCGTCCCGTACAGGGAGGCCGCCTCCATCTCCACGCCGAGAACCCCATACTTCTTCAAAGCCTCCAACTGTCCGGGCACGTGATCATAGAAGTGGTCCTTCGAAATGATGGGGCCAACGTGAACGGTGTCCGCCTCCCGCTTCGCGTCGAGCGCCGCCTTCGCTAAGGGGAAAGAGGCGGTAGCGGAGAAGAAAACCCCGGGGATCCGGTTTTGGTTGAAGTTAGAGTCAGTGTGTGCGCCGACCCCGACAACCACGTCCCCGATTTTGACGTGAGCGGCGATCCCCCCACAGGTTCCCACCCGGATGATCCTTTCCACACCAAAAACTTGGTAGAGCTCGGTTGCGTAGATGGCGATGGAGGGCTGGCCCATCCCGGAACCCATGACTGACAAGGGTTTCCCGTTCACGTGTCCCGTGTAGGCGAGCATGCCGCGCACATCGTTCACTTGGCGCGCGTCCTGAAGCACCATTTTCGCGATGCGTTTTGCGCGCAGTGGGTCTCCTGGCATTAGGACTGCCGGAGCGAAGTCTCCCTTTTCAGCTCGGATGTGCGGTGTCGCCACTTTTCCTCCCACGGGTGATGCGTATACTCTCAGGCGTCCAGTTTTCCCGCCCACCCCAGTGTAAGCGAAGGGAAAACTGCGGTCACAACCCATTTAGGAGGAACCACTTGCCCATCCCCGACGATTCCCTGTTGGACCGGAAATGGTCCCTAGTGGCTTTCGACCTTGACGACACTCTGGCCCCCTCAAAGTCTGCCCTACCTCCCCAGATGGCAGTGGCATTGCAGGAGCTTCTTGACGTGGTGCCTGTCGCCGTCATCTCTGGCGGCGCCTTTCAACAGTTCGAAAGCCAACTGCTTGAAGGGTTGGACGCCACAGCGGACGCGCTCGATGGGCTGCACCTCCTGCCAACGTGTGGAACCCAGTATTTGCGGCACCGCGCAGGCGAGCTGACCGAAGTTTACGCCAAGACCCTGTCTGACGATGAGAGGGGACGGGCCATTGAGGCTCTCACGAGCCGCGCTAAAGAACTTGGGCTGTGGGAAGAGCAGACGTGGGGTGACGTGATTGAGGATAGGGGATCCCAAATCACGTTCTCCGCCCTCGGCCAACAGGCGCCCCTAGAAGAAAAGAGGGCCTGGGATCCCACGGGAGAAAAGAAGGCGCGGCTAGCCACCCAAGTGCAGGAGCTGCTCGGGGACCTCGAGGTTCGCTCGGGCGGTTCGACGTCCGTGGACATCACGGCGGCGGGCGTGGACAAGGCGTACGGGATGAACGCCCTCGTTTCCCAGACAGGGATCCCCAGGGAAGAAATGCTTTTCATCGGGGACCGCTTGGATGTCGGCGGCAATGATTACGCGGTGAAAGAAGCGGGCTTCGCCACCTACCCCGTGGGTGGGTGGGAAGACACGGTGCGGGCGATCAACCGTCTGGTCCGCGCAGCCAACGCTTGAGTGGTTGACGCGTGGTCGCCTAACGGTTGATGGGGGCGACAGCTTCCACGGGTCTACGCATCTCTTCCACAGACTCGATCAGGCCGAACTGCGCTAGCATCCAGCCGAGTTCTGTGCGCGCCAAGCGCTTGGCGAGAGACTTGGGGACCTTGTACGGCTTGTAGTCGGAAAGGGCGGCGGCAGCGCGCAGCAGGTGGCGGATGTCGTAGGTGGAGTTGTAAACCTCAGGGACTTTACGGTTCACGGAGGCCAGAGAGTACGCGGCTTCCATCGCGGTTCTCACCGAGTATTCGGGGCTCAAAATCGCGTCCCGGTCGGTCTCCACGAACTGCCCTAAGAAGCCGAAGTTCACGGCTCCCTCGGGCACGATCCTAGGCCGATCCATGCCGTGCCGCGGCAGCAGCGGGGAGGTCACGAACGGCATGGAAACCGGTCTACCGATCACTTCTTCCGCCGCTATGGTGTCAATCTTTTTTTTTTTTTTTTCAAGGTGGTACAGCCACTCTTTGGTGATCTCGTAATCCGTGCACTCTCGCCTCGGCTTCTTCACGTAGCTGCCCTTTTGGTCGGGACTCTTCCCGTACACCCAAATGACCGTCTGGTCTTCCCTCTGAGTGGGAAAGTGGGGTTGGCGGGGAACACTCCACGACAGCAGCCAGGGGGAGTCGACAGCGGTCACAACTCCTCCGGAAACCGTTCTCCCAGGGGAGGGGGTCCTCCCCGTGATTTCGCTGATGCGCTCTCTAACCTGTTCTGAAGTGGCGGTGAGGGTCGCGGAGTGCCACCTAGTGTCGCCGGTGCGCGTGCAAAAGTTGTCGGGGTTACCGAAGGACGGGTCGTTCACGGCGATCTTGCGCCACAGCGCCCAAGAGCCACCCTCATCAATGTCCTTACGTTCCACGGCGGGAGTGTCGTGGTCGCCCACGGAAGCATTCTCGGTGACCGAACCGAGAGTCACCAGCAGCAGGTCTTTTCTGCGCAGTTCAATGGTCGTGGGGGAGGCCTTAGACTTGTCTTTACCGCCCTCGTCCATGTACGTCAGGGAGGTCGCTATTTTCTCTTCACTCATGTGGTCGATGTTGAAGGCGACGTCTGTAACGGAGACGTCCTTAAAGTTGACGCCTTCACTACGCAGCCAAGTTTCTAGTGGGAGTACTAGGGAGTGGTAGCGGCTGTACCTAGTGGTTTTCCACCCCGACATGTCGTGAAAGTGGGGGATGAGGTGCACGTAGCGTTGCAGGTGCAGTTTCAGTTCGAGGGCGGAATGCCACTTCTCGAAACCGAACGTGGTCCGCATGTGCAACCAGAACTTAGAATCCAAGAAGTCTTTGCTGACGCGCTTGCGGATCTCCCGGTCGTACAGGTCCTCCGGCAGGGAAAGCACGAGCGCCGTGATGTCTTCCAATGCTTTTCCGGACAGGCCAAGAGAGTCTTCTTTCGTAACTTTCCGGCCCCCCTTGTGGGTGAACCGGCGTTGAGCCACGTTGGGGTCCGCAGCATTCAGCTCTTCAACCTCGTCTTGGACGCTGCCATTGACCTCCAAGGAGGGGATGGTTGAGTAGAGGTCCCACAGGGTCTGGAAGTTCTCCTCCAACTCTTGCTTACCGCGGGTGATGAACCCACTGTCCGCGTCCCCCGTGTTGGCGGGACCACTTTCCCTCTGCGCGGGGTCAACTAGGACGGTGACGTTTTCGGGTTTGAAGCCCGCGTCCCGGATGAGGAACGCCGCGGCCGCAAGGCCGGGTATGTCCCCGCCGACAATGAAAGCCTTACGTTTCCTGTTCTTCTTGGGGGCCCTGGGGGTGGTCAGGGTCTGATAGTTGCTTCCGGAGTACTCCATGTGCGCCACCGCCTTCCCCAAATCTGTGTCCTGCTTGGCGCGTCAGTTCTTGATGCAAGCATAGAGTGGGTGGGACCCCACTTTTTGGGATAGTGAGAAAGGGGACCCACGAAATGTTCGCGCGAATACCCCCGTTGTTTGAGTGGGTGGGGAGGGCGGGTGCGTCCGTTGCCTCCGGGTTCGCGCGCCTCTACGGCTCATCTTTTCCCACATCGAAGGTTCACGTTGACCGGGGACTGCGCATCTACACGCAGTTGCCCAAGTGGGCTTACCCCAGGGGTGGTCTGTGTGTCGGCAACGTTTTTCTGACGGGTGCGCCCCCGTCTACTAGTGTCGTGGACCACGAGTTGGTTCATGTGGAACAGTGGAGGCGATACGGGCTCCTTTTCCCCATCCTGTACGCGGCGGCTGGCGCGGACCCGTTGAGGAACAGGTTCGAAGTGGAGGCCGGGTTAGAGGCGGGCGGCTACCTAAGAAAACTGTCTTCGCCGGAGGCGTAAACAAGGTGTGGGCCCCAAGTGGGGGGCGCGCCCCACGTTGACGGAAGGGCCCTCGGCGACTTGAGGGTCTAGGATAGTATCTGCCCAACTGGGAGACACCATCTGGAAAGAGGTATCGTGGCGCAAGATTACGAACCCCGTAAGAACGATCGGGACCGGAACAAGAAGCGGTGGGACGGGCGGGATCGCAAAGATCAGGGTCGCTCGGGTGGTCAGAAGGGCCGCTCACAGGACCGGCGCGACAGGTGGGACAA
>CAYFUO010000091.1:0-3054 GCA_964346255.1 uncultured Actinomyces sp.
ACTACCACTGTCAGTTCATCACCCGCCAAGTCGCAGTGAAACACAAGTGGGACCTAACGGTTCAACGCTCTGAGGCCGAGACTATGCGCAAGGTGCTATCCAAGTGTCCAGAGACGGTCCTCGACCCCCAGTGAGGGGAACCCCTCGAGACCCCACCTAAAGTTTTCGGCCAGCAGGGGGAGCGTAAGCTGGGGTTTCCACAAGAAACCGCCCGGCCGAATAGAACTTGGAGTGCAATGGGTCGCGTAAGCAGTGAAATGTCGATACCCGTTGGGCGCCCCGAGTGGGAACAGAATCTGATTTTGGTGGCTATCGGGTTGGTGGCTGGCCTGTCTTCAGGGCTGTTCGGGGTGGGGGGCGGCACCATCGTCGTCCCAACCCTCATAACGTTCGCCGCCTTCCAACCGAAACTAGCGTCCGGAACCTCCCTTGCCGTCATCATTCCCTTAGCGTCGGTGGGCGTCATCTCCTACGCCTTGAACGACTCCGTGTCGTGGATTGCTGCGCTTCTCATAGCTTCCGGCGCCATTTTTGGGGCGCGGGTGGGGGCGTGGACGCTGACGAAAGTCGCTCAGAAACCGCTGCAAATCGGTTTCTCTTTCATCATGATGGTCGCTGTCGTCTCCATGTTCATAGTGATCCCCAGCCGCGACGCAGTGTTGGAAATCAGTTTCTGGAGTGGCGTGGGACTGGTGGGGCTCGGTTTGCTCACCGGTTTCTTGGCGGGCCTGCTCGGTGTTGGGGGCGGGCTCGTCGTGGTTCCGGCCCTCATGATTTTCTTTGGCGCCTCAGACCTTGTCGCTAAGGGCACGTCCCTACTCATGATGATTCCCTCCGCCTTGGTGGGGACGTGGGCGAACACGAAGAGCGGTAACGTCGACTTGAAGGCCGCCCTAATAGTTGGGGTGTCGGCGTCGCTCACCACTTTCCTGGGGTCGAAGTTCGCCATGTACGTTTCCCCTCTGGTTGCGAACATGCTGTTCGCAGCGTTTATGACGATACTTGCGGTGCGCCTGTTCATCACTGCGGCTTTCCTCCGTAAAAAGAAGGCATGAGCCTGACCTGAGAGCCTTCGGTTTCTGGGCAGTGATTGGCGTCAACGTTGTTGGCCCCTGGGCCTGCCGCTTGGTTTCGCCCGTCGGAGAGGCCGCTACTTGTGGCGCCAGTTCGAGCTGGGCAATCGAGTTTTCGTGGATTTGCCTGGCACGTTGAGCACGTCTGGTGGGAGCGGCGGTTGGGGACAAGCGCCCTAGATCGTGAGTGACGACGGCCGGGCGCGGTCGGGGGAGACACTCGTGGTTGGGATGCCCAGCTGTTAACGGAAAAACCCGGGTGAAACCTTTCGGTCTCACCCGGGAACCCCCAAAAGGGGTAAGCCTAGAACTTAGTTCAGCACCACGATGTCGGCGGCGAGGAGGCCTTTGTCGCTTTCCTCAACCACGAACTCGACTTGCTGGCCCTCTTCGAGGTTACGGTGGCCCGAGCCTACGATGTTGCGGTAGTGAGCGAACACGTCGCCTGAACCATCATCGAGGCTGATGAAGCCGTAGCCTTTCTGAGAGTTGAACCATTTCACGGTGCCGGTAGTTGTATCGGCCATAGCGGTGTTTCCTTTTCTTTCCCGCGTTCCTCCCAAGCTCGGCGAGCCTGGGGCAGTGACACTTCTACTTTTCACAACGCGGAATCCCGCTTGGTACTTCATGTAAGTGGTTACTACAGGCACAACGCTACCTTCCAGTGTTCCCCCAGTGGAGAGTCAGTCCATAAATGGGCTAGATCTCACCTAGCTCACTTGAGGTGGCCAGGTGAGGTGGGCAGTGTCGTCGTTGCCTCGCCGCCTATAATTGGGTTTGACCGGACTTGGCCTCAACCCTGATTTAGGAGTCCCCCTTGACTGTTTCCCGACGCTTAGAAGAACTTGGGCTCACCTTACCTGCGGTGGCGCGCCCCGTTGCGGCCTACGTTCCGGCTGTGAGAGTTGGGAACCTCGTACACACCTCCGGGCAGCTGCCCACGAGCGACGGCCAAGTGGTTTGCGAAGGGCGCTTGGGTGCGCGCGCCGTCACGGAGCCACAGGCAGTGGAAGCCGCCCGCGTCGCAGCCCTGAATGCTCTGGCCGCAGCAGCGGATGTTGCGGGTGGTGTGGACAACTTAGAGCGGGTCGTCAAGGTGACTGGTTATGTTGCTTCCACTGAAGATTTCTTCGCTCAACCCAGCATCATCGATGGGGCTTCCAACCTGTTCCAGGACCTGTTCGGATCCCCACACGCCCGCGCTGCTGTTGGCGTGGTGGCGCTGCCCCTGAATGTGTGCGTGGAGATCGAAGCAGTGTTCGAAGTGCGCTCGGACGTGGAAGCGTAGACACCGGAACTTGACTCGCTCGCGGCCAAGATGACGAGGGCAGCCTCCGTTACTAGCCGAACCTTTTCGGCGTTCTTGTTGCTCTTGTGGCCCCACTTGCGTCCCAACCGGGTGACGTTCACTCGCTACCAGCTGCTCTCAGCCGTTTTCGATAAGAAAGACGTCCCGGGGACAGTTGACACTTACGTCCACTCTCTCCGCAAGAAAATCGACCGCGACATGGTGGAGACAGTGCGCGGCGTCGGCTGTTTTGGACGCTTTCTTGAGAAGACCGCCGGTTTCCTTGCATGGGGTTAGCGCCCCCAAGCAAGGCCTAAATCGCTGTTGGCTTGCACGTAGTAGGGCTGGGACCCCGAAAGGGTCCGTGACCTGTGCAGGTGGTGAAGTGTTGCCACTGTTAGGGCGGCCAAAAAGGTGGAGGGAGGCGGCAGAGGGCCCGACCTTAGTCGCGACCGGACATGAACGCTGAACGCGCGCCAAGATGGCGCTCGGGACACCCCAACCGAACGCGGACGAGCCCGCAAGTACCCCAACCGAACGCACAGCGTGAAAAGCGGTGGGATGACAGTGTAAACATCGCTGTGTGTTCGGTTGGGGGGCGGTCGCCTTGGTTTTGTCCGAGCCGAAGTGGGCGGCGACGTGTTGTGCCCCGCTAGTGCTCGTGCGCGAGCGCACGGCGGTCATTTTCCGGGC
>CAYFUO010000091.1:3154-8357 GCA_964346255.1 uncultured Actinomyces sp.
GTAGCCATGGAACGCTTGAACACGATCACGTTCTGCGCCTCCCACACCTTCAAAACCGGCATGCCCGCAATCGGTGAACCCGGCTCTTCAGCAGCCGGGTTGACGGTGTCGTTCGCCCCGATAACTAGGACCGTGTCCACGTCATCAAAGTCGTCGTTCACCTCATCCATTTCCTTCACCACGTCGTACGGGACCTTCGCCTCAGCCAACAGGACGTTCATGTGCCCGGGTAGCCTGCCGGCGACGGGGTGCACGCCGAACTCAACGTCAACACCCTTCTCCTGCAGCAACTCAGTGAGCTCCGCGACCGGGTATTGGGCTTGCGCAACCGCCATTCCGTAGCCGGGAGTGATCATGACCTTCCGGGACGTTTCCAACATGTTCGCAACCTGTTCGGCCGTGATCTCTTGGTGTTCACCGTCCTCATCCCCACTGGCAGCAGTGCCTTCACCGGTTCCGAAGCCACCCAAAATGACGGAAAGGAACGCGCGGTTCATCGCCTTACTCATGATGTAGGACAGGAACGCACCAGAGGCACCAACCAGAGCGCCAGTGATGATCAGCAGGTCGTTGTTCAACATGAACCCGGCAGCCGCAGCCGCCCAACCTGAGTAAGAGTTCAGCATCGACACCACGACCGGCATGTCCCCACCGCCAATAGCGGCGACCAAGTGGATGCCCAGTGCGAGGGCGATCAGCGTCATCAGGATCAGTGGAACCCAAGCGACACCAGTCTCACCGGCGGCAATGAACCAGCCCATGAGGACCAAGGAGATGACGATCGCCCCCAAGTTCAGCCAGTTCCGCCCCGGCAACATTAGGGGGGCGCCACCGATTTTCGCGGACAGTTTCAGGTAGGCGACAATCGACCCAGTGAATGTCACGGCGCCGATGAAGACGCCGAGGAACACTTCACCCGAGTGGAACCCGCCCAACGCTTGTGCTTCCGCATCAGGCGCGATAAACGAGTTGTAGCCAACCAGGACAGCGGCGAGACCCACGAAGGAGTGCAGCAAAGCGATGAGCTCTGGCATCTCCGTCATCTCAACGTTCTTAGCCTTCCACAGGCCGATGCTCGCACCGATGCCCATCGCCAGAACGATGAGAATCGCTGTCACCAGGACGCCTTGGCCCGGTTCAGAGATCAGCGCTTTCAGGATGGTCGCGGCCAGCGCAATCGTCATGCCGACGATGCCGAAGTTGTTGCCCTGCTTGGAGGACTCGTGGCTGGACAGGCCCTTCAACGCGAGGATGAAGAACACGGCCGCCACAATGTAGGCGAGAGTCACCACGTGGGTCACCCAGTAGGAGCCCTCTTCCACGACCACTTCAACCTCAGTGGGAAGAAGGGAGGGCACGAACACGAGGGGAGTGAATAGTTTCAACACTGTTTAGCCCTCTTTCCTTTCGAACATGGTCAGCATTCGTCCCGTCACCCGGAAGCCACCAAAAATGTTGATGGACGCGACCAAGATCGCGATGAAGCTGAGTATTGAGACCGCGAGGTTGTCAGAGCCAACCTGCAAGATCGCTCCCACCAAAATGATGCCGGAAATCGCGTTCGTCACCGACATGAGCGGCGTGTGTAGCGAGTGGCTGACCGAGGTGATCACGTAGAACCCGACCACGATCGCCAAAATGAACACAATGTAGTGGGGGAGTGCGAGGGCGGGTGTCGCCATTACGAGGGCGACACCAACTAGGGCGGCCAGCGAATACCAGATGAAACGGCGCTGCTTCTTAGCCGCCTCCTTACGAGCCTCCTCAGCCTGGCGTTCCGCGTGTTCAGCGGGAGTCAGTTCTGGCGCGGCACCCGGGGCGGGCGCTGCCGACACTTTGATGGGCGGCGGCGGCCATAACACCTCCCTGTGGTAGGTGACGGTGATGGCGCGAACCACCTCGTCGTCCAAGTCGATGACCAGTTCCCCATTCTTTTCGGGGGTCATCAGCTTGAGTAGGTTCACAATGTTTTGCGAATACAGCTGGGAGGACTGGGTGGGTAGCCGTGCAGCGAGGTCCGTCCAACCGATGATGGTCACCCCATTGTCGGTGAGGACCTTCTCGTCCGCCACCGTCTGGGTGGTGTTGCCACCGTTGCCGGCAGCCATGTCAACGATGATCGACCCGGGGGTCATCGCGGCGATCGCCTCATCGTCAAGGAGGATGGGGGACTTCTTACCCGGCACGTTCGCAGTGGTGATCACAATGTCACTGCCGGCGGCTTGACGCGCGTAAACTTCGGCGGCGCGTTTCATCTGCTCGTCAGTCAACGCTTTCGCGTAGCCGTCGGAGGAGTCCTGTTCCACTGCGGGTAGCGGCACGAACCGCGCGCCCATTGACGAAACCTGTTCGCCCACTTCGGGGCGGACGTCAGTCGCGAAAACTTCCGCGCCCATAGAGCCCGCCGTGCCAATCGCTGCGAGACCCGCGACGCCAGCACCAATCACGTAAACGTGTGCGGGGGGCATCTTGCCTGCAGCGGTGACTTGGCCGGTGAACACACGACCAAACTCGTTCGCCGCCTCAACGACAGCGCGGTAGCCAGCCAAGTTCGCCTGTGAGGAGAGGACGTCCATCGCTTGGGCGCGGGAAATCCGCGGGATCGTGTCAATCGCGAGGCCCGTAATATCGTCCTCAGCCAAAAGGTCGAGCAGCTCGGGGTGGCGCGCTGGAGCCATGCGCGAAATGAGGACCGCGTCTTTGCTCATCTTGTTGATGTCGTCCGTGGAGGGCGTATCCACGGTTAGGACGAGGTCGCTTGCGAGAGCCTCATCCTTATCCACTAGGTACGCGCCCGCGTCCTCGTACAAATAGTCGGGGTAGGAAGCTTGGTCGCCAGCCCCCCGCTCAACAGCGACCGTGTACCCCAGTTTCATCAGTTTTGTCACCGTGTCGGGGGTTGCGGCGACCAGTGGTTGACCCGGCCTTTCTGCCGGCACACCAATGCGCATTCAGGCTCCTTCGCGTAGCTTCACTACTTCTCGGCGGCTGCCCTCAAAAGTTGGCATACCGTACTTATCCTATGCGCAAAGACCGCTCTGGTCGCGTTGTTACGCGTGTTGGGGGCAACACTGGGGGCTGACCTGCGGACTCGCGGGGGCACTTGGACAGGGTGCGCGCGCCGTTCACGCCTTGCGCTAGGGTTGGGTCAGCCACGGGACCCCAAGTGCGGGGTGAGATAGAGGCGCTGGCCTCGGACCGTAGAACCTGATCCGGTTAATACCGGCGTAGGAAGGCCCCGTGGTACCAGCAGCTTTATTAGCGGGTATCGAAGGGGCAGGTCAGTGGGTCAATCTCGTAGGTTCTCTTGGCGCGTGGTCGACATGGTCACCGCTGCCGTTCTCGGCGTCGCTTTAGGTTTGGTTTACGTTCTGTGGAACCAGGCTGGGTACGCAGGTTTCGTTGCTCTTGACGCGTTCACCCCCGGGCTGGGGGGTTTAGTGTCGGGCGTCTGGTGGTTGGGTGGCCCGATGGGGGCCCTCGTAATCCGTAAACCGGGGGCAGCCACGTTCGTTGAAACGCTTGCGGCAACCGTGTCCATGGCTCTTGGCGCCCAGTGGGGCGTGGAAACCTTCTTCGCAGGCCTGCTGCAGGGTCTCGGCGCTGAAATAGCCTTCCTAATTTTCGCTTACCGCGTGTTCACACCAGCAGTGGCAGCTCTCTCCGGTGGGCTGTCCGCGGTGGCAGCCATGGTGCTTGAAGGTTTCACGCACGGCAACTTCGCGAAAGCAATGGTTTTCCAGGTCACCTATTGGTCGACATCCATAATTTCTGGGGTGGTGATCGCGGGTCTCGGTAGCTACGTGATTGTCCGAGCCCTAGCCCGAGCAGGTGTCCTCACCCGGTTCGCTGCCGGACGCGAAATGGGTAACCGCACGTGAAAGAAGGTGCGGACCTTGGGGAGAGGGGTGAACACGCGGGTGCAGTGACCCTTGCGGAGCCAACGATCTCTCTCCAAGACTTCGGGTACCGGTTTGGGGGCCGGAAGAACTGGGCGCTGAAAAACGTTTCCCTCGACATTCCGTTCGGGCAGCGGGTGCTGATCGCGGGTCCCTCCGGGGCGGGCAAGTCCACCCTCCTACACGCGATCACCGGGGTCCTAGGAGAAGAGGAAGGCGAAACCCTTGGGTCCCTCACCATCGGCGGCGCGGAGCCATCAGCTAGTGGTGTTCGCGGCGCCGTCGGCCTCGTCCAACAAGACCCCGAATCCCAGCGGGTCATGGAACGGGTTGGGGACGAGGTCGCTTTCGGTTTGGAGAACCTAGGGGTCCCGCGCGAAGAGATTTGGCCGCGCGTTGAGGAAGCTCTCGAAGCCGTCGGGCTGGAAGTGCCCCTACACCACCCGACCTCACAGTTGTCGGGCGGGCAAAAGCAGCGGTTGGCGTTGGCGTGTGCGTTCGCTATGGGGCCCCGGATTCTCGCCTTGGATGAGCCAACCGCGAACCTCGACCCAGTGGGAACAAGTGAAGTGTTGGAGGCCACCGGGCAGGCTCTAGAGGCGGACCCAAAAACACTGGTTGTCGTAGACCACAACATCAGTCAATGGTTGGACCTTGTTGGCCGCCTGATCGTGATCTCCCCAAGCGGGGTGGTCGCGGATGGGGAGCCCCACCAGGTGATCGAAGACAACCGGGACCTGCTCACCAACCTGGGCGTGTGGGTTCCAGGCGCCTCCCCTTCCCCCAGGAGCCTGCACTTGGGGGACCACGCGCTTCCCTTCGATGGGGGCGAGGACGAGAAGCAGGCAGGTGGGGGTATCGCGGTTCACGCGGAGAACCTCGCCCTCGGCTACAAGGAAGATAAGCCTGTGGTTGAGGGGATCAGCGTGGACATCCCTGAGGGGCAGGCAACCTTCATTGTTGGCCCCAACGGGTCCGGGAAAAGCACGCTTTCTCTAGCGCTTGCGGGCCTGATGAAACCCCTGTCTGGGACCCTTCAGGTTTCGCCCAGCGTCGCGTCGGGGCTGGAGTCCTTGGACCCTAACGAGTGGAAGACAGGGGACCTCTTGGGTCGGGTGTCCATGGTGTTCCAGGAACCCCAATACCAGTTCCTCACCCAAACGGTTGGTGAGGAGCTGGCGCTTGGCCCCACGCTTGCGGGTTTGCCTGCCGCCGAGGTGGAAGCGCGGACCGAGCAGTATCTTGACCTGCTTGGCCTCACCCGTTTGAAGAGCGCTCACCCCATGTCGTTGTCGGGTGGGGAG
>CAYFUO010000092.1:0-8316 GCA_964346255.1 uncultured Actinomyces sp.
ACGAGCTGTATGCTCTGCCCTTCTATGGGGAAGCAGCTTTCACCATGTACCGCTCTGACCTGTTTGAAGAAGCGGGTCTTAAGATGCCCGACCAGCCAACCCGGCAGGATCTTCTTGAGTTCGCTGCCGAACTGAACGACCCCCAGGCCGGTGTTTATGGGGTCTGTGTGCGTGGGGAGCCCGGTTGGGGTGAAAACGTTGCCCTCGTGACCGCTATGGCGAACGCGTTTGGAGGCCGGTGGTTCAACGAGGACTGGGTCCCACAGTTGGACACCGAGCCGTGGCATGAGGCCCTAACCATGTACGAGGACCTCGCCCAGTTCGCCGATCCGGACACGCCCAACATGGGTTACAACGAGAACCTAGAGAAGTTCCGGGACGGCGGTTGCGCGGTCTGGATGGACTCAACTGCGGCGGCAGCACACGTTACGGAAGAGGGCTCCCCTGTCGAAGGGGACGTGGCGTTCGCGCCTGCCCCCACCGCTGGCGGGAAGATCTCCAGTAACTGGCTGTGGACTTGGGCTCTCGCAGTCCCCACCGCCACGAAGCATGAGGCAGACGCGAAGGCATTCGTCGAATGGGCGACCTCGCCGGAATACGAGGCACTGGTCGCCGAAACCCACGGGTGGCTAGCAGTCCCGCCTGGCACTCGAACCGAACTGTATGAGAACCCCGAATACTTGGAGGCCGCTCCCTTCGCACCATTGGTTTACGAAGCTCTCCTAGCGGCCGGCCCATTGTCGCCGACCGAAGAGCCGGTGCCTTACACGGGCATCCAGTACGTGATGATCCCCGAGTTCCAAGGGATCGGCACCGCGGTTGGCAACCAGATAGCCGAAGTGATCAGGGGGGAGATCAGCGTTGATGAGGCGCTGGAGAACTCTCAGTGGGTCACGGAGACAGTGAGCGAACGGATTCGCTTCACCGAGGAAGAGGAATAGTAATGAAGACTGAATCTTTCGCTGCCTCAGAAAACGAGGCCTTCGCCGACCTGCAAGCGATGGACGAAGAACAGTTACCCGTCCCGTCCCACAGGTTGCATGGCCCCGGACACTTCGCGGGCCTGTACGCTGCGGAACACGTTGCCGCCACCGAGTTCGTCATCGGCGCGACCTTCGTCGCTCTCGGCGCCACTTTCAAAGACATCCTGATCGGGTTGCTTATTGGGAACACGCTCGCGATGGTGTCCTACTGGCTCATCACAACCCCAATCGCCACCCAAACACGCCTCTCCTTATACACATACTTGGAGAAGCTGACGGGAGCGAAGTTTTCGAAACTGTACAACGGCGCCAACGCCGTTATCTTTGCACTGATTTCCGCAGCGATGATCACCGTGTCGGCGACCGCAGTGAGAAGGGTCGTGGGCGTTCCTGCTCAGACGGAGGCCTACCCGACCAGCATCGTTTTCGCGATCATCGCGATCCTGTTCAGCATCGTCGCCGTGTTGGTAGCGGTGTTCGGGTTCGACGTGTTGGCCAAGTTCGCTTCCATTTGTGGTCCGTGGCTGATGGTCATGTTCACGGTTGGGGGCATGGTGATGCTCCCATCCCTCGCGGAGTCCATCACCGGTTCCACAGTCATAAGCAGCTTCTCGGAGTTCTTCGACATCGCTTCAGCCAGCGTGTTTACGGGGATCAACGCTGAAGGCCAGCCAGGGATTGGCCTGTGGGAGGTCGCGGGGTACGCGTGGGCGGCCAACACGTTCTCCCACTTTGGGCTGATCGACATGGCTCTCCTCCGTTACGCACGCAAGAACTGGTACGGGCTCATGACGGCCACCGGCATGATCTTCGGACACTACGTCGCGTGGATATCGGCTGGCCTGATGGGTGCGGCTGCATCAGCGATCATGGTCACCTCCATCACCTTGGTCGACCCGGGGGATGTTGCTTGGTACGCGTTGGGAATGAGCGGTTTCGCCATCGTGATTGTGGCAGGTTGGACCACTGCGAACTCCAACTTGTACCGGGCTGGGCTCGCCACCCAAGCAGTGTTCCCCCAGTTCTCAAGACGTAAGTCGACTCTGGTCGTTGGGGTCGCGGTGGTGGCAGCGAGCATCTTCCCGTTCATCTACAAGAACATTCTTCCCGTGCTTGCTTACGCGGGACTCGTCCTCGTGCCTATCGGTGGGATCGTGTTCGCGGAGCACCACATATTCCCGAGGATCGGCTACAAGCGGGGCTGGATGAAGCTTAAGGGGCTCACAGACAACTACCCGGCGATTATCACGTGGGCGTTGGCGTTGGTTCTCTCCGTTGGATTGGCGACGGCGGACATCATACCGTTCTACTACCTGTTCATACCTTCGTGGTTGTTTTCCATCCTCTGCTACACGTTCCTTGCGGGACGTGCTGGAGCGAAGGGGTCTTACCCGGAGGCAGAAGCAGCGGAGGCCGCGGAACAGGAGAGGATCCGCCAGTACCACGCTCATCTAGCGGAAGTGGAGGGTGACACAACCCACTTGAAGGATTCAACCCTCATCACCCAGATCCTGCGGGCAGTTTGGATCGTGGCACTGATCGTCACATTTGTGTTCGCTTGGAGGGTGCTCTTCGATAGCCCAGACTTGTTCGTCTACTACTCCAACAGGGAGCAGTTCTACACGGTCGCCCTGTGGATGACGGTTGTCTATTTCGTTTCCTACTGGCTCGCCATGCAGAGGTCCGGGAAGGTTGTCTCCGCTTTGGCAGAGGAGGAGCGTGCGAAGAAGGCCCAGGAAATGACTCCGGCGGTCTAGAAACACGAGACTCGCTCCTGCCATGGCCTCGGTCGGAGCGGGAGACGCCCCCGAGTTGGGTCCCGCGCCGAGTGGGACTTGACTCGGGGGCTGTTTTCTTTGACGCTTCGGGCCCGCGTTGTTGTTGGGACTTAAGTCTGGTATCTTTCCCCCAAGGACGCGACCCGCTGTCCTGAGGCGCCGATGCCCCAACTGGAGGGCGCCTGTCCTGAGCGTAAGCGCTCCACTTGTAACGCATTCGATAGGCCGGTGCGCCGTCAAAACGGCTTCGCGGCAGGGAGGTTCGGGCAAAATGACCCCAGAACAATGGAAGATCCTAGCGATGGTGGTGTACCTCGTCGCAATGCTCTTGATCGGGTTTGCGGCGTATCGCCGAACTCAAAACCTCGACGACTACGTGCTAGGAGGGCGTGGGCTCGGGCCGTTTGTTGCTGCCCTTTCCGTTGGCGCGTCCGATATGTCCGGCTGGCTGCTCATGGGTTTGCCGGGCGCCATCTACCTGTCCGGTTTATTGGAGGGGTGGATCGCTGTTGGTCTCACCATCGGCGCCTACCTTAACTGGCGCGTCATTGCACCTAGGCTGCGCGCTTACACGGAGCGTTCCGGCGACTCAATCACCATTCCTTCCTTCCTTGAGTCGAGGGTCAAAGCGAACACTCGCGTCATCCGCATTGTTGCGGGCATAATCATCCTCGCTTTTTTCACGTTCTACGTGTCCTCAGGCATGGTCGCGGCAGGCGTGTTCTGGGAGTCGTCCTTCGATTCGACCTACCACATGGGCATCCTTATCGTTGGGGGAGTCGTCGTCCTCTACACGCTGGTCGGTGGGTTCCTCGCCGTATCTTGGACGGACGTCGTGCAAGGGGTGATGATGGTGACCGCTTTGATCGCGGTTCCCTTGCTTGGAATCTTCCACGTCGGGGGAGTCGGAGAGGTCATTTCCACCATTCGTGAGGTCGACCCCTACCTGCTATACCCATTCGGCAACCCGGCGGAGTTCGGGACAGTAGGCTTGATGGTCACCATTTCGTCTCTCGCTTGGGGGCTCGGCTACTTTGGGCAACCTCACATTCTGGTTCGGTTCATGGCTATCCGCAGTGCGAAGGAAGCAAGAGCTGGTAGGCGCTACGGGATCTCTTGGATGATCTTGTCCGTGCTAGGCGCGGGCGCGACCGCCCTAGTGGGTGTCGCCGTTTACAAGCACGATCAAGCGGAGCTGGCCGACCCTGAGTCCGTCTTCATTTCTTTGGCGCAGCTGCTATTCCACCCGTTCATTGCCGGCCTGTTCTTGGCGGCCATCTTGGCGGCAATCATGTCCACCATCTCCTCCCAACTGTTGGTCACGTCTTCCGCCCTCGTCGAGGACATTTACTCGGTGTTCACTAAGAAGGGCGTACGGGGCCCGCAGGGCATGTGGTTTGGGCGCATCGCGGTCCTCGCGGTGGCGCTGCTCGCTGCGGTGCTGGCGTGGGAGAAGAACGACACGATCTTGGCGCTCGTCGCGTTCGCGTGGGCTGGGTTCGGATCCGCATTCGGCCCGGTTGTCATCCTCTCGATGTACTGGCGGAAGCTCACGTCGCAGGGTGTCATCGCCGGCATGTTGGTCGGCGCGATCACCGTCGGCATCTGGGGCAACCTGAGTGGCGGCATCTTCAACCTCTACGAGATGGTCCCCGGGTTCCTACTTGGCCTGCTCGCCGCTTGGGGCGTCTCCAAGATGACCTACAAAGACAACCCTGAGATCACCGCCGAGTTCGACCACATGGAAACCGAGATGGCCGACTTAAAGGGCAAGCCAGTGCCGGGAGGCGGCATTCGTCTGCCCGACGCCAGCATGTAACAATCAAGCCAGGTGAGGGTCAGCGCGGGCTGGCCCTCACATTCCAGACGGGCGCGCTGAACCGCGGGGGACCCTCAACGGAGAAGGCGCGAAACACCATTGAAAACTGCAGGACATTCACAAAATGTTAGGGAGAAGAAGTGCCTGAAAACAACGGCGAACCTGAAGTGAACGAAGCGACGTCGCCTGAACTGCGGGAAACCGTAGATCTAGCCAAGAAGACTGCGCAGAGGTGGATTGAGAACTCCACCAACTATTCGGACGGTCCCACCGCCAAACTGCTCGCCGACGTGCTGAAAGACCCGGCGGGCCTCGGATTCACGGTCGAGTTCGTGGACGGCGTGATCCGCCCGGAAGACGTCAAAGTTGCCGCCCGCAACTTAGAGCGGCTCACCAAAGAGGCCCCCCAGTTCCTTCCCGCGTGGCTACGTTACCCCGCGGTGATGGGCGGCAAATTCGGAAACATGGCCCCGGAGGTGGTCGTGCCGATCGCGCGTCGCGTGTTCTCCGAAATGGTGGGGGACCTAGTCCTTGAGGTGTCGAAGAAGAAACTGGACAAGGCGATCAAGAAGCTGCGCGAGTCCGGCGCACGCTTGAACCTCAACCTGCTTGGGGAAGCCGTGCTGGGGGATGAGGAGGCTGAGACTCGCCTCAAAGAGACCTTCAAACTGTTGCGCCGCGACGACGTGGACTACGTGTCACTGAAAGCGTCCGCCGTCCTCGGCCCCCACAGTGACTGGGCCCACGACGCCCAAGTTGAGGAAGCCTACAAGCGTCTCCTACCGCTCTATGAGTATGCGGCCAGCGCCCCGGAACCCAAGTTCATCAACTTGGATATGGAAGAGTATCGCGACCTGCACATCACCCTCGACCTCTTCAAGAAGCTGCTGGAAACCCCGAAGCTCAAAGACTTGCAGATGGGGATCGTCATCCAGGCCTACCTCCCCGATGCCCTGGACGCGGCAAAGCAGTTAGATGAGTGGTCGAAGGAACGCTACGAGCGTGGTGGAGCCCCCATTAAGGTCCGTTTGGTGAAGGGCGCGAACCTCGCGATGGAGACTGTCCAGTCAGAAATGAACGACTGGCCCCTAGTCACCTGGGATTCGAAGCAGTCAACGGACGCGAACTACTTGCGTTTGCTCAACTACCTGCTCACCCCTGGACGCACTGAACACATGCGGGTCGGCGTCGCCGGACACAACCTTTTCTCCCTAGCCTACGCGTGGGAGTTGGCGGGCCTGCGTGGAGTGCGTGAAGGCGTCGACTTGGAGATGCTGTCAGGCATGGCTTCCTCCCAAGCGCAAGCCATTGAGGATGAGACTGGGCCGCTGCTCTACTACGTGCCGGTGGTGCACAAGGAAGAGTTCGACGTTGCGATCTCCTACTTGGTGCGTCGTCTTGAGGAGAACAGTGACCCCGCGAACTTTATGGCGTCCATCTTCGACTTGGCGGTGGAGCCAGCGGCGTTCAACAAAGAACAGCAGCGTTTCCTCGCAGCCTACGAGCAGATGGTGGAAGAGGGAGATTCCCGCTGCCACCCGAACCGCAGTCAAAACCGGTTGACACAAACCGCGGAGGAGGTGGAGGCTTCCATGAAGGACGAGGATGGGAACTGGATGTTCAGGAACACCCCCAACTCTGACCCCGCGCTACCCGCGAACCAGGAGTGGGCGCGTGAGATCGCCTCCAAGGTCGCTGACTCAACGCTCGGTGACGAGACGGTTGAGAAGTCCCGTGTTTCCACCCCAGAACAGTTGGATGAAATCATCGCGAAGGCCGTGGAGGCCGGGAAACGGTGGAAGGAAAAGACTGCTGAAGAGCGTGCCGACATCCTCCACAAGATCGGCGTTGCCATTGAGATGCGCAGGGCCGACCTCATCGAGGTGGCGGCTTCCGAACTGGGTAAGACCGTCGACCAGACGGATGTGGAAGTGTCCGAGGCCGTTGACTTCGCCCACTACTACGCCGAGCAGGGCCGCTTGCTGGAAGACATTCCGGGCGCCACGTTCGAGCCCGGCAACCTGACAGTCGTCACCCCGCCGTGGAACTTCCCAGTCGCCATCCCCTTGGGTGGTGTCATGGCGAGCCTCGCTGCCGGCGCCCCAGTGGTGTTCAAACCTGCGGGGATAGCGAAGCGGACGGGTGCGCTTCTCACAGAGTGCATGGTGGAAGCAGGGTTGGACCCCGACCTCGCGCCGCTAGTGGTTCTGGACAATTACGACCTAGGGACGCAGCTGATCACCGATCCTCGTGTGGACAACGTGATCTTGACAGGCGGGTCGGAGACGGCTGAAATGTTCCTCGGCTGGCGGCCCGACCTGAAGCTGCTCGCGGAAACGTCGGGCAAGAACGCGATCATCGTGACGCCCTCGGCCGACCTCGACCTGGCTGTAAAGGACATCGTGACCAGCGCGTTCGGTCACGCAGGCCAAAAATGTTCAGCAGCTTCCCTAGTCATCTTGGTTGGGTCTGTCGCGGACTCCGAGCGCGTCCACAGGCAACTGTTGGATGCCGTCCGATCCCTGGAGGTCGAGTGGCCGGAGAACTTGAATTCAGAGATGAGCCCACTTTCCACTCTGCCGGGCGCGAAGCTCATGCAGGGCTTCACTGAGTTGGATCCGGGCCAGAGCTGGGCAGTCAAGCCGATCCGCTTGGACTACTCGGATCGCCTGTGGGGACCTGGCGTGCGCGAGGGCGTGAAGATGGGGGACCGCTACCACCAGGTCGAGTACTTCGGCCCGATCACGGGCGTGATGCGCGCTGACACGTTGGAGGAAGCCGTTGAAATGCAGAACGGTACCGACTTCGGGTTGACGGCGGGCATCCATTCGCTGGACACCGACGAGGTGAACTACTGGTTGGACAACATTCAGGCGGGCAACGTTTACGTGAACCGCACCATCACGGGCGCGATCGTGCAGCGCCAACCGTTCGGCGGGTGGAAACTCTCCCAGGTCGGCCCAGGCACTAAGGCTGGTGGCCCCAACTACCTGTTCGGGTTCGGCACGCTAACCCCGAACTCGGAGAGCTCTGTTGACGTCACCGTCACCAAGCCGCAGTTGCGTTCCGTGGTGGATTTGGCGGAGAGGGTCTTGGGTGAGGACGAGGCCGCACAAGTGGCTGAGGCGGCCGCGAACGCGCAGCTCGCGGTTGACACTCACTTCGACCTGCTGAACGACCCGTCCAACCTGCGACCCGAGAGGAACGTCCTACGCTACCTCCCGGCGGACGCAACCATCCGGGTGGAGGCGGGAACCCCACTCGTCGACCTGCTGACCGTCGCCGCTTCCGCTGTTGCGGTTGGTGACTACCAGATGGACCTTGACGCGATGGAGGGTGTGCGCCGCGTGGGTCCCGGGCAGGCCGGAAAAGTTGAGGAGGAAGCGGTGCTCACCATTTCGGTTGCCGAACCGTTGCCCCCGGAGGTCGTGTCTTGGGCGAGGCGCTACGGGATCGACTACCGCGTGGAGGACGCCGACAAGTTCCAGGCTCGGATCAAGAAGTCGGACTTCGACCACGACGGTAGGGTCCGCCACTTGGGAGCAGGGGAGGACGAGTCCACCATTTTGAACTCGGACACCGCCATCTCCGTTTGGGACGGCCCAGTGACGACGGCGGCTCGCGTGGAGATTCTGCCGTTCGTTCACGAACAAGCGGTGTCGATCACCACCCACCGCTTTGGTACTCCAAGCAGTGTTGTTGACGGGCTATTGCCGGACGCCGCAGTGTAAGAGTT
>CAYFUO010000093.1:0-5293 GCA_964346255.1 uncultured Actinomyces sp.
GCATTGCGCGCCACGGTTGCCCGGGAGGAGCCGCCGTGCACGCGGTGCGCCAACCAAGACTTTAGGTTCCTCACGGAAAGGACTTGTTTGGCGCGGGGGGCGTCGAACTCTTCGTCCTCGTCAACCCCCAAGTAGGCAAGGAGGCCGGACACGTCCCCCACGTAAGCCTTCACTGTCTTGTCTGACAGGCCTTGACGCGCCACCAAGTGTTCTCGCCAAGAGGCAAGAACGTCGGACGCTGTGGGGGTCATGGGCCCATCGTACAAGCGCTTACCTCACACAGCGCGGCGCCACTTATCGTCCTCGCACTTCGCCAGCCCGACGATGTGGAGGGAGAGGAGGCCACTGCCCGCCTCATCCTCAGTCACTCCCGCCACCTGCGCCACCGAGTTCGAGGGGGCCGCACCCATGAGTGGCAGGGCTTCCCACACCCGCTGGGCAAGTGGGGTGAGCGTATGGAGGACCCGGGCGGTTTGAGAGTTCACTCCCGGCAGCCCCTCATGTTTGTCCTCATGGTTTTGGAGCTTCTCTAAGTCCCCGGTCGCACTCGGGTTCACGATGGCGAGCACGTCGGACGCATCCTCCACCAGCGTCGCCCCTTCCCGCAGGAGAATGTGGGGGCCCTTTGAAGAGGGGGAAGTGACGGGGCCCGGGACAGCGGCGACCTCTCGGCCTAGGTCGGCGGCACGGTTCGCGGTGGCGAGTGCCCCGGAGCGCACCCCCGCCTCCACCACCAGCGTCACCTCCGACCACGCAGCAATCAGCCTGTTTCGCTCCAAGAACCGCCAGCGGGCGGGTCGGAACGAGGGCGGCACTTCCGCAACGATTCCCCCACCTTCCACCAAGATCCGGTCGAACAGCCTCCTGTTTCCGGGTGGGTAGAGGTTCGATAAGCCACCGCAAATGATCGCGATCGTTGGGGGCTTGTCCTCATCCCTCACGGTCCGCTCTTCCAAATGCCGCAAAGTGAGGGCATCTAGGGCGCCCCTGTGAGCCGCCGCGTCAATGCCGTAGGCACCACCGGACACCACGATCACCCCGCTTTCCGCTAGGTCGAAGGCGATCTGGCCCGCCAACTTTGTCCCGTATTGGGTGGCCGCCCTAGAACCCACGATTGACACGTTGGGGCTGTCTTCCTCTCCCCTAATGTTCCCCACCACCCACAGGGCGGGTGGCATGCGGTCTTCCAAGTGGTTCAGGCCGCTCGGCCACTCCTCATCCCCGGGGAAGATCAGGCGGCCACCCATCTTCTCCAGGGCGTCTAGGTCTTTCCGGTAGTCGTAAGTCTCGAGGCGGGTGGACCAGCGGCCGTGAGCCGTGCGCCAGCCTCTCAGGGCGCCCTCACCCATTTCACCACCGGGCGCCTCCACTTCATCGGGTAGTGGAGAGAAGGGGGCGATCGCCCACTGCAACGCCCGCTCCACGCCAAGTTGCCTGCGTAGCGCCCCCGCCCACGTGTCCCCCGGCTCCGCTATGTTCGACCACACTGCTGGCGCCACGTGTCTAGCTAATAGTTCCATCTTGGGTTCCCATTTCTCCTCGAAGTTTCATGGCTAAAGCAAAATCGTTCGCGTTCGGGGCGCCCCTCCCACCCAAGTCGGCAGCAGACCAGGCGAGACGCAAGATGCGGTCTGCGCCGCGAAGCGAGATAAGGCCGGAGTCGACCGACCGGTCCAACGTCGCCAAATAGTGTTTCGGGACGTAAGCGGAGGAACGCAGATAGCGGCCCGGCACCTCAGAGTTGAGTTTCCACGGCGTGTCCCGGAGCCTGCGTTTAGTGCGTTCCCGGGCTTCCGCGACGCGTCCTCGCACGTTTTCGCCCGTGTGGTGGGAGGGGTGGGCGAGGTCGCTGCGGTGCGGCCTCGAAACCTCAACGTTCAAGTCGACCCGGTCAAGTAGGGGCCCAGACAGCCTGGACCAATAGTTTTTCTTTTTCGCCCAACTACACGTGCACCCCTTCGAAGAGGTCGCACTGTCGGCCCCTCCCCCACACGGGCACGGGTTCGCCGTCATGACCAACTGGAACCTGGCGGGAAACTGGGCTTGTTGGCGGGCCCTATGAACGGTGATGGAGCCCGCCTCTAGGGGTTGGCGGAGGGCGTCCAACGTGCGGGGCTGGAACTCGGGAGCCTCATCCAAAAGGAGGACGCCACCGTGAGCGAGCGATACGGCTCCTGGGCGAATCGGGTTTCCGCCACCGACTAGGGCCACCAGGGTTGCAGAGTGGTGTGGGACTTGAAGTGGCGGCCGTTTCGCCAGGTTCGCTGCAGTTCCGGGTGGAGCCGCTAAAGACCGGATGGCAGTGACCGTAATGGCCTCCTGTGGTTCCAGGTCGGGCAGGAGTGTGGGGAGCCGCGCAGCCAACATGGTTTTCCCCACCCCTGGGATTCCCCGCAGTAGGACGTGGTGAGCTCCGACAGCCGCAAGCGCGAGCGCTTCAATCACGTCGTCTTGACCTCGCACGTCCGCCAGATCTAGGGATCTAGACCCCGTGAGGTGTGCCCCTCCAACCCTTCCGAATAGGTCAAACTGGCCTTGTTCCGCGCCTACTCGGTCGCGAGCAGGCTGGTGGCGACTCGGTTGGTCGTGGCCTACGTAGCGGCCCGCTTGGTCGTGGGTCTCCTCCTGCGGGAACCTCTCCCCCGCTTCGACGACTGCCTTCCACGCATATCCAATATCCTTGGCGCCGGTGATCCTTTGGGGGGAGAACGTTTTCAGCATCCACTCCAAGTGCCCCACGGGAATCACTTCGAGCCCAGCCACCAAGCGGGCTTCCCCAGCCATGGAGGGTGGGACCACGATCCGGTCAAAGCCCGCATCCTTAGCGAGCAGCGCCGCCGACAACACGCCCGGCACGGGCTGCAAAGACCCGTCGAGTCCCAGCTCCGCGTAGTACACGGTCCCTATGGTCGCGTCAGCCACCATCAGCCCCCGCGCGACCAGCATGGACACCGCGATCGCCATGTCGAACGCGGAACCACTCTTGGGGAGGTCCGCGGGTGACAGGTTCACGGTGACCCGCCTGTTCAAGGTTGGGATTCCGCAGGAGAACAGGGCGGCCCGCACCCTCTCCTTCGCCTCCCGAAGGGACGCGTCCGGCAACCCCACCAGTGTGGTCCCCACGATTCCGGGCCCGACATGGGTCTGGACTTCGACGGGTGTGCCGGTCAAACCTTCGAGGGCCACCCCGTAAGCGCGGGCTAGGGTCGTCACTGGCCGACGTCCTGCAGCCACTCAAACAGGGGCTCGCGGCCCGGCCGCAGGTAAACCCCGATCACGTCGAACCTGTAGGGGCCCCAGTGATTGTGGTCCCGCAGCCACGCCGCCCCGACTTGCTTCATGCGGACCAGTTTCCGGGCGTCCACGGCCTCCACTGGGAGGCCCGCGGATAGGCTTCGTCGGGTTTTCACCTCCACGAACAGGACTTCACTGTCCCTCACCATGACTAGGTCGAGTTCGCCGAAGCGACCCCACCGCCAGTTCTTATCTAGGAGCGTGTAGCCCCGGTCTTCCAGGAAGTTGGCGGCAGCCCACTCGCCAACTTCACCGGTTCTCAGTTTCGTTTCTGTCTTCACGTGGGTAATGCTCGCGAAAACAGGTCACCCCCGAGTGGCTAGAATGCCGCTTCAGTGGAAAACGCCCTCGCAAGAAACTTGGGGATGAAGGCGGGTGACTGCGTCGGATGCCACCGCTATCCTCGTGCGCCGAAAAACTTGGGGGCCGAAACCGCAGGACGCGTCACGGGGGCGTCCTACGCCGACTCGTCTCACCCCCACCAGACGTTCGCGCCCAACTGGAATTCAAAGAACCGGGGTCGCTTCAGAGAAACCCCGCGCCCAACAGCCGCGCCCGTCTAAGAAGGAATGTCTAGGTCCGGCTTGGACAGCTCCTCCACGTTCACATCCTTAAACGTGAGGACGCGGACGGACTTCACGAACCGGGAGGGGCGGTAAATGTCCCACACCCAAGCGTCAGTCAAGTTGAGTTCAAAGAAAATGTCGTTCCCAACCGGGCGGGCCTGCAACTCCACCCCATTGCATAAGTAGAAGCGGCGCTCCGTTTCCACCACGTAGTTGAAGAGGCGCACCACATCACGATATTCGCGGAACAACGCGAGCTCTGAGGCGTTCTCATAGTTCTCAATGTCATCCCGACTCATCCGCGCCCCCAAACCGCATCGACGTTTTCTCTTCGGAAGTCTACGCCAACCCCGCCAGGTTCCACCCGCTCCTATGCTGTCGGCACAGCCCAAGATCCCCAATCGCCCGGGCATGGCTCTTCGTCGCGTACCCCTTGTTGGACACCCACCCATACCCCGGGTCTGCCACCTCACTCATGTACGTGTCCCGGCGGACTTTAGCGAGGATGGAAGCAGCCGCCACCGCTTGGCTCACGCGGTCCCCCTTCACCTGAGTGAACGTCGCAGGGTAAGTCCGAGGGCGAGGGGTCGAAAACAAGTCGTCTTCACCCATCCAGTCATAGTTCCCATCAAGCAGTAATGCCCCCACCTTCGGCAGGCCGCGCGCCCTGAGAGAAACCTCCACCAAGTGGAGGGCCCGCTCGGTTGCGAGCCGCAGGGCCGCCATGATGCCTTGGTCGCTCACTTCTTGGGGGCTCGCCCACCCAACCGCACTCGCCTGTGACCACGCCACAATCCGGGGGGCAAGGTAAGCGCGTGCTTTGGCGCTGAGCAGTTTGGAGTCCCTCAAACCTGCGGGGGCCGCCCTCGTCCCATCAACGACGACTAGGCCAATGGCAAGGGGTCCCGCGATCGCTCCCCTGCCAACCTCATCCACGCCCCCCAAAGACCCGAACCGGCCAATGAACTTGGCGTCGAAGTCCGCGGTGGGACTGTCAGTCATTCCCCGTCACCGGAGTTGTTGTCACCCGAGTCGCTGTCATCAGAGTCATTGCTACCGGCGCCCGTCATCTCACGCACCGTAGCGAAAACGTCCCGAGCCGAAATGCTGGACAACTCATCAAACGGCCAAATCACGTACTCCGCCTTACCGATCACTGACGACAAGGGGATGAAAGGGTTCTCACCCGTGTCCGCGTGGTGGGAGGAGTCCGCCGAGTTCTGCCGGTTGTCCCCCATCACCCACACGGTCCCCTCAGGGACGGTGACCTCGAACTCGTGCGAGGACGGCTGCGCACCAGGCGCCAAATACGGTTCCTCAACCGCAATCCCATTCACTAGGAGCGCGCCGCTAGCGTCACAGCAGGCGACCGTGTCGCCACCAACGCCGATGACTCGTTTCACCACGATCTGTTGGCCATCGGCGACCGAGAA
>CAYFUO010000093.1:5393-8150 GCA_964346255.1 uncultured Actinomyces sp.
ATGACGAGCGCAGCACCGATGACCCCAGCCACCTCACCAAGCGCGCGCCAACCGCGGTGCGGCTTTCTTAGCGCGGCCCTTTTGGGGAAGGGTGACTCGGGTGACACCTCCCCTTTCGGGGTTGGTTCATCGGTCATAAAATCAGCCTACGCTTCGCGCCCCAACCAGCGTGGTGGGGCACGAAACGGGTGGAGGCTACCTTGCGGACGGGCGCTTTTCGCGCACCTTCGTCGCACGACCCTGACGGTCACGCAAGTAGTAGAGCTTCGCGCGGCGCACGTCACCACGCGTCACAACCTCAATGTGATCGATGGTCGGCGAGTGCAGCGGGAACGTACGCTCCACACCCACACCGAACGAGTGCTTGCGGACAACGAAAGTCTGCTTCACCCCATGGCCGCGGCGCGCAATCACAGTGCCCTCAAACACCTGGACACGAGTGCGCTTACCCTCAGTGACATTCACGTGAACCCTCACCGTGTCACCGGGGCGGAAGTTGGGGATGTCGTCGCGCAGGGAGGCTGCGTCGACTGCGTCAAGTTTCTGCATGTTAGCTCCTAGTCGCCACCGCCGCAGGTCGAAGCGACCAATCACCGGGCCCCTCCCGCAAAGCGGCAGAGCCCGTAAAGTCCTGTTCGGGCCCCTTCCTTAGCGTCCCCCCACGGCAGGTTGCGCTGAAGTGCCCGACGCTCAAGTTTGCCACACCCACTCAAGGTGGCCAAGGCGGGAGCGGACTCAACGGGCGGGGTGAGCCGTGAGATCCCGCACGAACACGTAGTCAGAGTGTTGCCTGCCACCCACGTCGAACGTTCGCGAAGCGTATTTCACGAACCCGTTCCTCCTGTAGAAGCGGGTCGCCCCCCTGTTCGCAACGTTCGTTCCTAGGACGACACAACCCGGATCCCAATGCTCCTGGGCGTCCTCCAACGCCCGCTGCAGCAGGGCCCCTGCAAGACCAGACCCATGCCACTCAGGTTTCGTGTAGATCTTCGACAAATAACAGGGACCACCCTTCCCACACAGGTCCTCCGGGGGTCGCTCCAAATCGTCTGGAATGTCAGGGAACATGAGGGTGTAACCCACCATCACCGGCTCCCCACCGGGTGGGGTTGCGACCGCGAAGAGGACGCGCGCGCCCTCGTCCTCAACATTGCCTTTCAAAGCTGGCGCAGTCAGAAACTCGGAGGTGAACGCGTCAATCTCGGCTTGAGTCGTTCCCGCCGGGCAGGCGTAGGGGAAGAGTTCGGTGGCGAGGGCGGAAACGGCAGGCAGGTCCGCTTCCTCACCAACTTGGTAGTCCAGCCGCGCCTCGTAGGGCAGAACCGCGACGCCGTCCGCGGCAAGGACTTCCAGGTCGCCCCTGTCTAACGGGAGGGAGCCTCTGGCGCGCCTCTTCTCCTTCTCATCCAAGGTTTTGTCGGCGTTTAGCGCCGCAAGCGCCTCCCTGTGCCTGTCGGCCAGAGAATCAATCAGGTCGGGGCGGACCCGCAGCGTTTTGCGCAGCGCTTGGTCGCGCCGGTAACGAGCGATGTTCGCATGGTGACCAGAAAACAGGATTGCCGGCGTCTCCCGGCCCCGCCAAGTGTTGGGCGCCGTGTAAACGGGGGCCTCCAGGAGGCCGGAGGGACTGTGGGATTCGACTTCCAGACTCGCAGGGTTTCCTACCACCCCGGGCACCAGACGCCCCACCGCTTCGATGAGCGCAAGGGCTGCTACCTCTCCCCCGTTTAGCACGTAGTCGCCGAGGGAGAACTCGAAGACCTCCACGCCCTCGTCCCGATAGTGGTCGGCGACGCGAGAGTCGATCCCCTCATACCTGCCACACGGGATGACGATTTGGTCGGCGAGGGCGAGACGCTCAACGTCACGCTGGGTCAGTGGCGTCCCGGCTGGCGTAGGGATCGCGACGACCACGCCCGCCTCACGGGAGTCCTTGTAGCCATCGTTGGGCAACGCATCGTTGAGCACCGCATCGTTGAGGGCCCCGTCAGTGAGGACCGCGTCGATCGCGTCCCCCCACACGTCGGGGCGCATCACCATCCCAGCGCCACCCCCCGCTGGCGGCGCATCAACGGACAAGTGTTTACCGGTCGCCCAGTCGCGCAGGTTGTGAACGTGAGTTTCAATGCGGCCGGCGTCCCTCGCCTTTCCGATCAGGGACACGTCCAGCGTGTCGAACATTTCAGGGAAGATGGTGACCACGTCAAAACGCATGTACTAAACCCTCTCAGCGTCTTCGGGAGCGTCGTCGGGAGCATTAGATGCGCTGTCCTCCGGGGCGCTGTCTGGGAACAGGCCGTCGGGCGCGTCAAGCACGACCACTCCCCCCTCAATGTCGACGGTGGGGACGAGGGCGAGCACAAACGGCACCATCACTTCCTCCCCACCCGCATCCACTAAGAGGAAGTCGTGTGCGGTGCCCGCCACTAGGTCCGTGACTGTGCCCAAGGTTTCTCCGTCACTGGATTGGACTGTGAGTCCTTGGAGTTGCGTGGGGTACCAGGCGTCCCCTTCCTCCTCGGGTTCAACCAGCAACTGGGTGCCGACGAGTTCTTCCGCGGCCGTCCTGTCGTTGAACTCTTCAAAGGTTGCGAACATGCGGTTGTTTTGGGGGCGAGCGGACTTCACGGTGAGGGTCGGGAACTCCGCATCGTCAGTTTGGAGGGCTGCGCCGGGCGTGAACACTTGTTCGGGGCGGTCCGTGTGAAGGTTCAGGGCCACTTCACCTTTGAGACCTCTTGGCGCCCCGATTGTTGC
>CAYFUO010000094.1:0-8129 GCA_964346255.1 uncultured Actinomyces sp.
GCGCGGCGCACCGAGTCCACCTCATACAACACGATCCCTGCCGCCACCGCAGCGTTAAGGCTTTCCACTTTCGACGTCGTAGGGATCGACACCACCAGGTCGCAGGTTTCGCGCACCAACCGGGACAGGCCCTTACCTTCTGCACCAGTCACGATCACTAGAGGTTCACTCGCTAAGTCGAGGCCACGCACCAAAGCGTCCGCGTCCCCATCCAAGCCGACCACGAAGAAACCTGACTCTTTGCAGCGTTTCAACGCGTCCACGAGGTTCGTGACCCGCGCGGTGGGGACGTGAGCGGCAGCGCCAGCCGACACCTTCCATGCCGCGACGCCCAACCCCGCGGAGCGTCTCTTCGGCAAAATCATTCCGTCCGCCCCAAACGCGGCCGCCGAGCGGAGGACCGCGCCGACGTTGTGGGGGTCGGTTACTTGGTCGAGGGCGACCAGCAAGCCCGGTTCCACCTTCTCAGTCGCCCTGTACAACAGGTCAGTCAGATCCCAGTACGGGTATTCTTCAACTTCGATGGCGATGGACTGGTGGGCGGCGCCGTCACTGGCCCGATCCAAATCCCGTTTAGTCACTTCAGTGATGGTCGCACCCGAGCCCGCCAAAACTTCCAGGATGTCCCGCATGCGCCCCTGAGACACGTCCGCGGCGAAGAACACCTGCTTCACCTTCAAGCCGGCCTTCGCAGCTTCCATCACGGGGTTGCGGCCCACAACCAGCTCGTTGCCTTCCGCAATGACGACCGCAGTTTTCTTCCTAGCCTTTTCGGCTGCCACCCGCTGAGCTGCGCGTTCTTGGGCCTTTTTCTTCTTCGCGTGCGCAGAATGGTAGGGGCGGTCCTCAGCTTTCGGAGTGGGACCCTTACCCTGCAGGGCGCGGCGATGTTTCCCACCCGAACCCTTCTTGGGTGGCCGCCTACGCTTAGCCTTCTTCGACACGGCCCCCCGGTAACCCTGGTTTCCTTTTCTGGCCACTTCTTCCCCCCACATTCCAAACTCTAGTTAAACGTCGGACGGTGGTTCCCCGTCCAGCCTTAACGAACAAACTCTTGCGGTTCTTCCCGCCTCAACTCAGGCTCAGTCCACCAGACGCCAAGTGGACCCGTCAGGCCCGTCCTCGACCGCGACGCCGAGGGCGTGCAGTTCATCTCGGATCTGGTCGGCGCGCGCGTAATCCTTAGCTAGGCGCGCTTCTTGCCGCTGTTCAAGCAGGCCCCCAACTAGGCCGTCAACAACAGCCTCTAAAGCCTGCTGTTTTTCCCCACCATCACCCTTTGACTGCCAAGTGCTCGAACCCGGGTCCACCCCCAAGACGTCCAGCATGGACCGCACTAGTAGAAGTTCTTTCGCGGCCTCGTCCTCGTCCCCATCCCGCAAAGCCTTCCGTCCAAGCCCCATGTGTTCGTAGATGGAGGCCAGCGCCGCCGACACGTTCAAGTCGTCGTTCATGGCGGCCACGAACTTCCCCGGCAACTGGCCAGCGGGCAGTGCCACAGATTCTGGTTGGCCAACCGCTTCCCCCAGGTCGTGAACGAACGTCGAGAACCGGTCCCACGCCTGCCCAGCGACCGCTAGGGTCTCATCGCTCCACTCCATCATGGACCGGTGGTGAACGGAGGACAAAGCGAACCTGATAACCTCCGGCGGCGCCTGCTCCAGGAGCGCGTCGAGGGCGAGCGTGTTTCCCACTGACTTCGCCATCTTCTCCCCAGCGACAGTCACCCACGCGTTGTGCACCCACAGGTCCGCAAAATCGTAGCCGGCAGCGTTCGACTGGGCCATCTCGTTCTCATGGTGGGGGAACCGCAAGTCGATCCCGCCCCCGTGAATGTCGAAGCGTTCACCCAAGTAGCGGTGCGCCATCGCGGAGCATTCGATGTGCCAGCCGGGGCGCCCCCGCCCCCAAGGGGACGGCCACGACGCCGTCTCCGGCTCATCATCCTTAGCTGCCTTCCACAAGGCGAAATCACGCTTGTCACGCTTACCAGCGGCTATCGCGTCAACCTCCGCCTCACCTTCCGTCATCCGCATCTGATCCAAGCTCTGATTCGTCAGCGACCCGTAAGTGGGTTGAGAGTAGACGTCGAAGTAAACGTTGCCTTCCTCATCGGCGTAAGCGTGCCCCCGGTCGATGAGGCGGGAAATGAACTCGATCTGGTTCGTGATGTGGGCTGTGGCGCGCGGCTCAACCGTCGGTTCCTTCAACCCGAGGCTGCGGTAAGCGTCTTGGAATTCGCGCTCGTAGCGTTGGGCGAGCGCCCACCATTCCTCCCCCGACTCCTCCGCTTTCGCCAAGATCTTGTCGTCAATGTCCGTCACGTTGCGGACGTAGGTGACGTCAACCCCGCTGCGTTCCAACCAGCGGATCAGGACGTCGAAGGAGGTCGCGGCACGCAAGTGGCCTATGTGTGGGGAGCCTTGCACGGTGGGTCCACACAGGTAGATGCCGACCTCTCCGGGTGTGATCGGCTCCAACGGTTGGAGGGCAGCGGTCTTCGTGTCGAACAACTTCAAGTCCATGTCGTCATGGTACTTCACAGGTCACCCCGCCATTGGGGCTGCGGGCCTCCAAGCTGCGCGCGTGGAACATATGCTGGGGCCATGAGCTTCAATATGCGGGTGGGCCAAGGGTTCGATGTTCACAAGTTTGAGGACGGGACTCTAGGTGAGCCCTTGAGCTTGGCGTGCCTTTCTTGGCCGGGCACGCCCCGCCTCGAGGGGCACTCCGACGGTGACGTCGCCGCTCACGCAGCCTGCGACGCGCTCCTATCGGCAGCATCTTTGGGTGAGCTGGGGACCGTGTTCGGGGTGGGGTTACCTGAGTGGGCGGGGGTCACCGGCCAAGAAATGTTGGGGGAGGTTGCGCGCCTGTTGGATGAGGCCGGTTGGAAGATTGGGAACGTTGCTGTTCAAATCATTGGGCAGCTGCCGCGGGTCTCCCCCCGCCGGGAGGAAGCGGCGCAAGCAATGTCTGAGGCCCTCGGGGGCGCCCCAGTTTCTGTGGGTGCGACCACCACCGACCACTTGGGTTTCCTGGGTCGTAAAGAGGGCCTCGCTGCGATAGCGACAGCCTTGGTCTGGCGTTAGCTGCTGGGGCGTTAATAACCGGTGGTAGGACTCAAGTCTGATCGTGGTCGTCGCCGCCGCGAAACCCGCGGAGGCCCCCACCTAACGGGACCCTCCCCCCTACTCCTTCTTGGCGCCCGGGATCTTCACGTCGGTGATCCTGGCTTCCTTCGACCGCACCGGAATCATCAGGGCCAACCCCAAGAGGATCACGAGGATCACCCCGACGATGCCCCAGTGAGTCGCATTCGTCCCCTCCGGCGAAACTAGGTCACCAAACGAAACGGCGAGAGCGTACATCATGGGCGCCAAAAACGAGACGGCGCGCCCCGTCGTCGCGTACAGCCCAAACACTTCACCTTCCCGACCCTTGGGAATAATGTTGGCCAAGAAAGTGCGGGAAGCTGACTGAACCGGCCCCACGAAAATGGTGAGCCCAAGCCCGAACACCCAGAACACCCACTGGCCAGCGTCGTAGAAGAAGAAGACTCCCAGCCCCGCGAACACCATGATGATGAGGGAAACCATGATGACCCTCTTGGAGCCCCACCGGTCGTTGATCGGACCGAAGGACCAGGTAGCGATGCCCGCAACAATGTTCGCAACGATCGCGAAAATAATGACTTGACCCGCAGAGAACCCAAACACTGATCCGGCAATAACACCACCGAACGTGAACACGCCCGCTAAACCGTCGCGGAAGATGGCGGAAGCAATCAAGAACTTCAGGGTGTCGCGAGCCTCAAACCACAACGACTTAACCGTGTGGAACAGGTGCCTGTAAGAATCCGCTAAGGTTTCGCGTGGCAAGTCCCTCTCGATCTTCTTCTTTTTCGGCGGGTTCACCAGCACTGGGGTCGCAAAAATGCCGAACCACAGGGCAGCGAACAGCATCGCGACCCTCACGTTCAGACCATTCTCACTGGTCACCCCGAACAAGCCCACTTCAGGGTTGATGAAACTGAAGTAGAGGAACAGTAAGAGGACGATGCCGCCGACGTAGCCGGCGCCCCAACCGAACCCTGAGATCGCCCCCCGGTTCTTCGGGGTCGACAGGTCGTTCAACATCGCGTTGTAGTTCACTGAAGCGAACTCGAAGAAAACGTTCCCAACGCCAAGCAGGCCGATCCCAAGCCAGAGGGCGCCTATCGGGCCGAGGGGCGAGTCGGGCGCCACGAAGAACATTGCTGCCAGCGACAAGAAGATTAGTAGTGAGAACCAGCCGAGGACCCTCACCCCTTTCCCGGACCGGTCAGCCCTCTGCCCGGTGATGGGTGCAAGCAACGCGATGAAGATGCCGGCAATGGTCATCCCGATCGACAGGTACCGGTTCGCGGTGAACGTGTCTGTGAAAGTGCCGTCGCTTGTCAGGTAGACCGCGAAAACGAACGTGGTGGCCACCGCGTTGAACGACGCGCCCGCCCAATCCCAGAACGCCCAAGAGATGATCTTGGACTTCGGGACCGCGCTTCCCGCCTCAACGTCTTCCGCGGCGCCCAATGCACTTTCCAAATTCTGTCCCGGGGACTCCGGTGACGGGGAAAGCGGGCTGCCTGGATCACTCATCTTGAACCCCCAAATAGCTTGGCCAAAGGCCAGCCTATCGGCATTCACCTGATCCTTGGGCACCAGCGCCCGCGGAAGCCCAACCCGGAGGCGCCTAGGCGCCCTCAACCCACGTGTTTTTGGACCGCCTCCAAGTCGGGGGGAGTCGTCACCTTAAACGCTAGGGGATCCCCCTCAACCACGACCACGGGCTCCCCCTCCAACTCGAGGAGAGCCGCATCGTCCGTGGCTGCACTTTCCTCATCGCAACCCAAGCGGGAGTGCTTTTCGTGAGCGGCAAACAGGGGGCCCATCCGGAATGCTTGGGGGGTTTGGATGGCGCGAAGTGAGGAGCGGGGCGGCGTCGATGTCACAACCTCCCCCACCCCAGTCACTGCCACCTGCTTTATCGTGTCAGTCACCGGGAGACCAGGGATCGCACCCGCCGGTAAAGAATCCGGGGACCCCTCACCGCACGGCAGCCGCAGGGCCGTAGTGAGCCTGTCCATCAAGTTTGGGGGCGCAAGACATCGGGCAGCGTCGTGTACGAGAACAACCTGTTGATCCACTTCTGGCCCGACCAGAGCGCTCCCTGCCGAAGTCTCTGTCATCCACGTTCTCAAAGCGTCCAACCCTGCTTTCACGGAGGCTTGACGGCTCACCCCACCCGCGGTGACACGCACGAAGTCCCGTGTCGCCCCGCCGGCCGTGGCTGCGGCTAGGTACTGTTCCTCCATGCCGGGCGGACAAGTGACCACGACCCCACGCATCCCTCGGGCCCCCGCCAGCCGGTCCACGGCCAGCTCGAGTAGCGTTTTCTGCCCGGCGAGGACGAGTGCTTTGGGGAGGGCGGCCCCCAAACGGGTCCCTGAACCCGCAGCGGTCAGGACCGCCCAAACACCGACACCGTCATTCACCGAAAGCCCCCGCTGAACCTCACACGCTACTTCGACTTTTTGGCCGCTGCCTTCCTAGTTTTCTTCTTCTTTTCCTTCTCGGCGGCCACCAACTCCATGCCTTCTTCGAGCACTTCGTCTAAGAAATCGGAAGACTCTTCTTCCGTGGTTTCCCGGGCCAACGCCAACTCTGAAGTGAGGATTTGGCGGGCTTTGGACAGCATGCGTTTCTCACCAGCTGACAGGCCCCGATCGGAGTCCCTCCTGGAGAGATCGCGCACCACTTCTGAGACGCGCACAATATCCCCATTAGAGATTTTCTCTTGGTTCGCTTTAAACCGGCGGGACCAGTTGGCGGGCTCTTCAACTTCAACCATTCGGAGGACGCCAAGCACTTCTTGGACGCCCTCCTCATCAACAACGTCTCGGACGCCTACCGCGTCCAAGTTTTCTACCGGCACCTGGATGACTAGGTCGCCTTGGTTCACCTGCAGCACGAGGAATATTTTCTCTTCACCCTTCACCTTCTTGGTGAGGACCTCCTCTACGGTCGCTGCACCGTGGTGCGGGTAAACTAGTGTGTCGCCAACCTTGTATTCCAACGTGGCCCTCTCTACGAAGCTCTTGGGGAATGTTCAACCCCTCATTTTACCATCCCCAGATTTTTCCGGGTCTCGACCCTCACCCCTCAGACGGGGGCCAGTAATCGCTGTGCCGCTGCGGCCCTGCGAAAAACTCCTCGAGCGGGGAGGGGACTTGGACCCGTTCAGCCTGGAAAAACTGGAAGAGGGGTGGGGGCATTGACGCCCTCACCCCTCACGCTTCCAATTGGCGCGTTTACTACTTGCCTTGGTTCGCTACGGCGTCAATCTTCGCCTGCGCCTCAGGGTCCAAGTAGGTGCCGCCCTTCTTGATGGGCTCCAAAGTTTCCTCATCAAGTTCGTAGACCAGTGGGACACCAGTGGGAATGTTGAGTGCCGCGATGTCCTCATCCGAAATGCCATCTAAGTGCTTGACGAGGGCGCGCAGAGAGTTGCCGTGCGCAGCCACCATCACGGTCTTACCCGTCTCCAGTGCCGGGACCAGCGTCCCCTCCCAGTAAGGCATCAGACGATCAAGCACGTCCTTCAAGCACTCCGAAGATGGGACTTCCACACCCTCATAGCGGGGGTCGTCATCCTGGGAGAACTCGCTGTGCGGTTCAATGGGGGGCGGTGGCGTGTCATAGGAGCGGCGCCACTCCATGAACTTCTCGTCCCCATATTCGTCCCTAGTCTCTTTCTTGTTCAGACCCTGCAGGGCACCATAGTGGCGTTCGTTGAGACGCCAGTTGCGCTCAACTGGGATCCACTGGCGGTCGCTTTCGTCGAGTGCCAAGTTCGCTGTGGTGATGGCCCGCTGCAGCATGGAGGTGTACAGGAGGTCGGGCAGTACGTCGTTCTCTTTCAACAGTTCGCCCGCGTGCTTCGCCTCCTTAATACCCTTTTCGGAGAGCGGCACGTCAACCCAGCCCGTGAACTGGTTTTTGGCGTTCCACTCGCTTTCTCCGTGGCGGAGCAAAATCAGCTTGTATGTCATCTGTATCCAATTCCTTACTGTTAGGTGGCGAAACCGTTAGCACCCTGCCTTTTCGTGAGCGACACAGCTCCGGTCAGGCCCTCAAGCAGAGTCCACACTTTCAGCGTAGTACCGTTGCCTCAGCGAAGCAGGGATTCGCCCTCTTGCAGCGACTTGAATGCCGTTCTCCGCCGCCCACCGCCGAATCTTCGCCCCATCCGTGCTGCGCACCGGCTTCACGCCCGCCCGCCCGCCCCCACCCTTGGGAACTTGGACCGGCCTTGCCCGGCTCACCCACCGATCCATAGACCGGTTGAACTCCGCCAAATGGGTTTCGTTCAACTCCATCTCATAGTGTCTACCCCCAACGCAGAAACGCACGGTTTCCACTGCCTCAGACCCATCGATGTCATCAATCAAAACGTACTCGATCTTCCGTACCACGACTGCTCACGCCCTAAAGACTAGTGCCACGGCTGCAATGGTAGCGGGGACCTCCGACACCCAAAGCCCAGACCCGAATCTTAAGGTTCAACGCGTGCGTTTACACCCGGTTCACGCAACAAACGAAAAGGTGGGAAGATCTACCCGTGACCGCAAAAGTGAAAGACGTGACCGACCTTCTGGCGGAGTTCACGGAAGTAGACGTAACCCTCCGGCGGCGCGCCGAATATGCGACGGACGCGTCAAACTACCGGGTGCCCCCTTCAGCCGTCATCTTCCCCCGGTCCCGCGAGGAAGCGGAAAGAGCCGTGCGTCTCGCCCTCGAACACAAAATGCCCATAACCACGCGCGGCGCGGGAACGTCGGTGGCTGGCAACGCTATTGGCCCCGGTTTGGTCATGGACTTCTCCCGCCACATGAACAAGGTGCTAGAAATCAACGCGGAGGAAGGTTGGGCGCGCGTCGAACCCGGCGCGATCATGACTGACCTGCAAGCACAAGCCGCCCCCTACGGCCTGTGGTTCGGCCCCGACCCTTCCACGAAGAACCGCGCCACCATCGGCGGGATGATCGGCAATAACGCGTGTGGCCCGCACGCGCTCACCTACGGGCGCAC
>CAYFUO010000095.1:0-8119 GCA_964346255.1 uncultured Actinomyces sp.
GCGTAAGCGGAGAGGGACTCCACGTACCGCCTCTGTCCCTCTGCAAAGATCGTGTCGAAAGCAAGTGAGGACTTCCCCGAACCGGACAAACCCGTGAACACGATCAGCTGTTCTCGGGGCAGCGTCAAATCAACGTTTTTGAGGTTGTGTTGGCGGGCTCCGCGGATCTCCAAGTCTTCTGTCACGCGCCCAACCCTACCGCGTGACAGCGCCTTCTAGCACAGTTGTTCGACTTCAGTGAACAAGGTTCACTCACTCAAGAGTTGGCGCACACCATTTCAACCAGCGCCTCCGCAACGCGGGCGGGACTCTCAACTGCGGTCAGATGCCGGGCATCGGGCACCACGACTGGGTCTTGGGCCTGTGGCAATTCGGCACCAAGAGCTGCGGCCTGCATGGGGGTCATCCCCGCGTCCCCTTCACCCGTTAGGACCAAGGCGGGCACGTCTACCTCCCCCAGCTCTCCCCGCAGGTCGGTGTTCGCGATGATCTCGCAACACTGCGCATAGCCCTCAGGGGATGTTGTCAGGAACGTTTCGCGGGTGCGAGTCACCTCAGGGGTGTCCAAGAAGTCGGGGGTGAACCAGCGTTCCATGGTCCCATCCACTAGAGGTTCAAGGCCCTCCTCACGCACTTGCGTCGCCTTCTGGCGCCACGCTTCCGCGGGCTCAAGCACAGGCCCCGCATCCATGATGGACACACTTTTCAGCATCCCTGGGTGACGCTCAGCGAAGGCTAATGCTGTCATCCCGCCAAGGGAAAGCCCCGCTAGGTGCGCCTGCCCCACCTGCAGCTCCGCCAGCGCCGCCGCCAGAACGTCGGCAGTGGTGTTCACCGACGGTTTCGACTCCTGAAGCAACCTAGAGTTGCCGTGTCCCGGCTGCTCCCACAAGATGACGTCCAAGTTGTTCGGCAAGAGGGCCAACACCTCGTCCCACATGTGGCGGTCCGCCCCTAGGGCGTGTCCAAGGACCAACGTCTGTCCCTCGACGCAGGAGACCTCTAAGCCCCCAAGGTCGCCTGCTTCCGCACGGTAAAGGGCTAGTGGGTTGGGGGAATCAATGGGTTGCATCTATTTTCTCCTTCACGCGTTCGTGTTTGAAAGGCACAGTAGTGTTGCGCCATTTCGCTGTAAATACGTACGAGGCAACGATCAGCAGGGCAGCGAGCCCACCCGCCGCCAGCACCAGAGCCCACAGCTGCGCATTCGGCAGTTCGAGGGCGAAGAAGTTCCGCACGAACGGGATCAGGATCCCCAATATTGCTCCCGTGATCATGGCGACCACCAGAGTGACCCGCCAAGCGTTCCACGGTTTCGACAATATGATCAGCAATGCCATCGCCCCGATGATGAGCGTGAGGGTGGCGGCGGTGTGTCCCTCAAGGGTCCCGGTTCCGGTGAGCCCATAGGCGGCCAATGCTGACACGGCCAAGATGATCCCGCTTGGCACGGCTATCAGCAGTGTTCTTCGCAGGAACCCCGGCCTGTACTTGCGGGTGTTGGGCGCTAGAGAAAGGAAAAAGCCTGGAACACCGATGGTGAACGTTGAAATGTAGGTGAGATGGCGAGGAAGGAACGGGTAGGCCCATCCGACCAGCGCGACCACCACGGCGAGCAGCATGGCGTAAGTAGTTTTGGAGAGGAACAGGCTGGAAACCCTCTCCATGTTTGCGATGATGCGGCGCCCGTCGGCGACGACGCCAGGTAAGACCGAGAACTTCCCGTCCACCAGAACTAAACGGGACACCGCTTTCGTAGCAGGAGCACCATTTCCCATTGCGATCCCAAGGTCGGCGTCTTTCAGTGCGAGGGCGTCGTTCACACCGTCCCCCGTCATAGCCACCGTGTACCCCGCGTCCTGGAGCGCGTGGACGAGGCCCCTCTTTTGTTCGGGGGTGACTCTCCCGAACACGTCCGTTGCTAATGCTTCTTCTTGGAATTTCTCAGAACCTATTTCGGGTAGCGCACGGGCGTCCTTCACCACGGGGCCGCGGTCGCCGTCAGCGCCGTGGCGCAGCCCCACTTCCTGAGCGATGGCCCCCACCGTTTTCTGAGAGTCGCCAGAAATGATCTTTATGTTCACTCCCTGCTCCTCGAAGTAGTCCAGGGTCTCAGCCGCGTCCGGTCGGATGTCCTCTTCCAGAACGGCCACCGCGACCGGCACGCGCCCCGCTGGGAGCGTTTCACCCTCCAATGGTTGGCGTGTTGCAACCAGTGCGACGGTTCGCCTGCCTTTCGAGGAAGAACCCTTCACTACCTCTTCCGCCCACTGGGCTCCCTCAACCTGCGCACCAATCACAATCTCAGGTGCCCCAAGAATCCAGGTGACGTAACCTCCGACTGGCGCTTGGTCTTCAGGGAAGGTGACTGCAGACCACTTGCGCACCGAGTTGAACGGGAGCAAAGTCCCCTTCGCAATCGGGGCGAGAACACCGCCCCTAGAGTCTTGGGCGCCGCCTTCGCCGCCGTCGTCCTCAGCGGCATTCACCCCGCCGGCCTCGGGGACCTCACCCACGTCGCCGCTGGGACCGCAACCAGCCGAACAGGCCTCTTGGATGAGCCCCGCAACCGCATGGGCCGTCGCGTTGGTTTCGTCCGCCACCAATTGGCTCAGTACCGAAAGCGAAATCCCCTTCGGCGACCCGGTGCAGTCCTCCCCCTCCTCGCCACTGACCTGCCCGTTGGAGGGCGAATCCACTTTGGAGTTGAAGACGAAGTTGCGCCCCCTAATGTCACCGGTGGTGAGAGTTCCTGTCTTGTCCAAGCACAGAACGTCGACGCGCGCCAAGATCTCCACAGCGGGAAGCTCTTGGACGAGAACGTTCTTACGGGCAAGGCTTGCGGAGGCGAGCCCAAAGTTGAGGGAAGTTAGTAGCACCAAGCCCTGCGGAATCATTCCCACGATGCCCGCAACAGTGAGCACCACCGCGCCCCTCCAGTCCCCGTCATCCACCCGCAGCTGAGACCAAAGCAGAATCAGGGTGACGATGGGCAACAGCAGGGTAATGACCCGTAATACCTTGTCGATTGACTCCTGAATCTCGGAACGGGCCTTTGAGAACTTCTTCGCCTCGCGCGTTATCTTCTGGGCCCAAGAATCGGCGCCAACCACTTGGACAACCATGACCCCTTGGCCCCCAACCACGGAAGTACCTGAAAGGAGCTTGTCACCGATCTTCTTGTGTACAGGTTTGGATTCCCCGGTGAGGGCGGACTCATCGATCTCTAAACCATTGGAGTCAAGGACCTCGCCGTCCGCTGGGACTTGGTCGCCGAGCTTCAGTTGTAAGACGTCGTCGATCACTAGGTCTTCGTTGGGCACGGCTTCCACTTTGCCGTCGCGCACCACTAGCGATGTTGGAGCTTGGAGGACTGCAAGAGAATCCAGGGTGCGCTTAGAACGGAGCTCTGTCAGCACCCCGATGGCCAGGTTCATGACTAGAACGATCCCGAACACCGCGTCCCGCCAGTCACCCACCAAGATGACAGCGAGCGCCGCGGTGCCGAGGATCCCGTTGAACACGGTAAACAAGTTCGCCCGCAGGATGTCTTTGACGGAGCGAGAGGAACCCGAATCGACCTCGTTGGATTGGCCTGCCTCGTGCCGCTCCCGAACTTCCCTCGATGTCAGTCCACGAAGGTCAGGGGTCGCAACTACCTGCTGGTCGCCTGTCACTGACTACCGCCCACTCACTCTGCTGTTGCTTCCCCGCGAGACTCGAGTCTCTTAGAGGCGATCAGCGACGCTACAACCGTCACCGTCATTGTCCCAGCGATCACAGCCAGCGACGCCCCGATTCCTATCTCTGGGACATCGAAGGGCTGGCCGCCGTTCAAGAACGGCACGTTGTTTTGGGCCATCGCGTCCATGATGAGCTTCGCCCCGATGAAAGCCAAGATTGCCGCCAGCCCGTAATGCAAATAGATGAGACGCGAGAGCAAAGCGTCGATCAGGAAGTACAGCTGGCGGAGCCCCAGCAGGGCGAACGCGTTCGCACTGAACACTAGGAACGGTTCATCGGTCAGCCCAAAGATGGCGGGAATGGAGTCGAAGGCGAACATGATGTCCGCGGTGCCGAGCGCCACGACCACCAGCAGCATGGGGGTCACATGAGTCTTACCACCCGCCCGGTTCAAGAACTTTTGACCTCGGAACCCATCGCACACGGGCAGGAAACGACGGACAAACTTGGTGAACTTGTTCTCCTCGTACTCCATGTCTTCACCTAGCTCGCCCCCACTTTCCACCCCCTCCTTGACTTGGGTGTAAGCCGTCCACAACAACCACAGGCCGAATAGGTAGAAGACCGCGTGGAACCGCTCGATTATTGCGGCCCCAACCAAGATGAAGACTAGCCGCAACACGAGCGCGATGATGATACCCGACAGCAGCGCTTTCTGCTGGTATTCGCGTGGTACTCGAAATGCGGTGATGATGATGACGAACACGAACAAGTTGTCTATCGACAACGCCTTTTCCGTCGCCCACCCCGCGATGTATTCAGCAGCGTAGTGGGCACCAAAAACGGCCCAGATGACACCCCCGAAAGCGATAGCCAACGCGACGTACGCTGCTGACCACCACGCGCTTTCTTTGAGGGTTGGGGCGTGCGGGGTTCGCACGTGACCCACGATGTCGACGGTGATCAAAGCGATGATGATCACGGACAAGATGATCCAGTTTGAAAGGTGTACGTCCATAGGGCTTCCGTTCGCTCTGCACCCAACCGGGCGCGCGGGCTTTCCAACAGTGCGAGGTCTTACCCACCTGCCCGAGACGAAACGCGTCGCGGATGGAGGTGTTAGCGCCGAGCCTAAGGCTGTGTTGACGACTCTAACTTCGCGGATTACTCCCCTCAAGGTGCAACCCTACTAGACGAAATAGGGGAAGGGACCCAGCTACTTCGTGGGACCGGCCGCGCGCATGCCCTTCAGTTCTTGACGGAGCTCCTTAATCTCGTCACGCAACCGGGCGGCCAACTCAAATCGGAGCTCTTCAGCGGCCAGCCTCATCTGAGCTGACAGCTCTTCGATCAGTTCAACTAAGTCTTCTTCGGCGTTGGGACGCTCTCCCTTTGCCACGACTTGGGGGGCGTCACCAACCTTCACCTTCCGGTAACCGCCGGCGAGCAGCTCTTGAGTGTCTAGCTCTTCGCGGGCGAGCATGTCGGTGACGTCAGCGATCTTCTTGCGAATCGTCTGCGGGCTGATCCCGTGTTCCTCGTTGTAGGCCAGCTGCTTCTCACGGCGCCTGTTCGTCTCCGTCAGAGCCTCCTGCATGGAGTCAGTGACCGTATCGGCGTACATGTGAACTTCACCAGAAACGTTGCGGGCAGCGCGCCCAATCGTCTGGATAAGGGATCGCGTGGACCGGAGGAACCCTTCCTTGTCAGCGTCCAAAATAGAGACGAGGGAAACCTCGGGCAAGTCCAGTCCCTCCCTCAACAAGTTGATACCCACGAGGACATCAAACTGTCCTTGACGCAGTTCACGCAGCAGCTCGACGCGCCTCAACGTGTCCACGTCCGAGTGCAGGTATTCCACCCGCACGCCCCGCTCAGCTAAGTACACCGTCAGGTCTTCAGCCATCTTCTTGGTGAGAGTGGTGACGAGGACGCGCTCGTCTTTCTCAACTCTCAGCCGGATCTCTTCCAGCAGGTCATCAATCTGACCCTCCGTCGGCTTCACCACCACGAGCGGATCCACTAGGCCCGTGGGGCGGATGATCTGTTCCACGGGCTCCGGGTCCCGCGCCTGCTCGTAGGGCCCTGGGGTTGCGGAAAGGTAGACGGTTTGCCCAATGCGCTCCAAAAATTCTTGCCACTTGAGTGGTCGGTTGTCGATAGCGGAAGGAAGTCTGAAACCATGTTCCACCAGCGTGCGTTTCCGCGAGATGTCCCCCTCAAACATCGCCCCGATCTGGGGGACGGTCACGTGGGACTCATCGATGATCAGCAGGAAGTCGTCAGGGAAGAAGTCGAGCAGGGTGTGGGGCGGGCTGCCCTCTTCACGCCCGTCAATGTGGCGGGAATAGTTCTCGATCCCAGCACAAGTGCCGATCTCGCGCATCATTTCGAGGTCGTAGGTGGTGCGCATCCGAAGGCGTTGGGCTTCAAGTAGTTTCCCGCGCTTCTCGAACCATTTGACGCGGTCTTCCATCTCCGCCTCAATATCTTTCATGGCGCGTTTCATTCTTTCCTCACCTGCCACGTAGTGGCTGGCGGGGAAAACGTGGATGTGGTCGACCTGCCGGATCACGTCGCCTGTTAGAGGGTGGAGCACGGAGATCGCGTCAATCTCGTCCCCAAACATTTCCAACCGGATCGCGAGCTCCTCATAAACGGGGATGATCTCGATGGTGTCCCCTCGTACGCGGAAAGTGCCACGCGTGAAGGCAACGTCGTTGCGCGTGTACTGCATGTCGATGAAAGAGCGCAGCAAATCATCTTGAGGGATGGTGTCCCCCACCTTGAACTCGCGCATCCTCTTCACGTACTCTTCCGGGGTTCCCAGCCCGTAAATGCAAGAAACGGAGGCGACCACGACCGTGTCTCGCCTTGTCAGCAAAGAGTTTGTAGCCGAGTGGCGCAGACGCTCCACCTCGTCGTTGATCGAAGAGTCTTTCTCAATGAAAGTGTCAGTTTGGGGAACGTACGCTTCCGGCTGGTAGTAGTCATAGTAGGAAACGAAGTACTCGACAGCGTTCTTGGGCAGAAGCTCCCTGAACTCTGTGGCGAGCTGAGCCGCCAAAGTCTTGTTGGGCGCCATGACGAGGGCGGGGCGCTGCACCTGTTCGATCAGCCAAGCGGTTGTCGCGGACTTGCCCGTCCCGGTTGCTCCTAGGAGCACCACATCCTGCTCGCCAGCGTTGATGCGATCCGCCATCTGCTTGATGGCAGCAGGTTGGTCACCTGACGGGGAGAACTCTGAGACAACTTGAAACTCGCTCTGCTCCGGCAAAATCAAGCCGCTCAAAGAAGAGGAAGGCGTGGGTGCCACAAGGCCTGTCACCTGTTCTCCTCCTCGCCGTGTCTCAGTCTCCGGTTGTTTCCTACGCTTCTCCACGCGGCGCTCACGTTGGCGACGCCGGCCTGCCGCTATCCTCGGCGGCGGGCGTCAACCACGCCTCGTAAACACTTCGGGAAACATAGCTTAAGTCGTGGCGGTCGCCCGCATTGTCTACCCAGATGTTACTGACTTGTTTGCGTGCCTCAAAGGCCGCTTGCACAGCCATCCGCCTGCGCGCCTGCAGGTTCGTTAGGCCCCTCTTCTCCAAACGGTCTAAACGGTCAAGCAGCGGCGCGTGAACCATGACCACAACGTCGAACATTTCCGCCATCCCCTTCTCCACCAGTAGGGGGACGTCGTAAACGGCAATCCCACCGGGGGGAGTTAGGGCGACTTCTTCGCGCATGCGCGCCTCAATGAGGGGGTGAGTGATCGCTTCGAGCGCGAGACGCTCGTCTTCATCATCGAACACGATCTTCGCCAATGCCGCGCGATCCAAAGCCCCGTCACCGCTCAGGACTCTAGTTCCGAAACGGGAAACCACCGCGTCCAACCCGGGCGTTTCGGGGGCCACCACATCTCGGGCGATCTCGTCAGCTGAAAAGACGTTGGCCCCGAGGGCGCGCCACACTTCGCCCACACTGCTTTTCCCCACCCCGATGCCACCGGAGAGCCCCACGAACAGCGGGGAACCTTGGACACTGGGGAAAGGGCGCAGCAAAAGGGCTCTACTGAGCCCCATTTGGATTTTTTCTTCCACGCCTCCCCCTAGAGTCCGCCTGCTCGCAGGTAGTGGACAAGGTGAAAGGTGGACACCGGAAACCGGTGCCCACCTCAACGAAATGCAACGCCAGAAACGTGACTCGCGCTAGTTGCCTGTCAGCTTGTCACGCAGGGCAGCAAGAGCCTCATCGGATGCGAGGGTCCCGTCCGTGTCATCAGGGGAGGCCGAGGCTGGCATGCCGACACCAGATGCGCGCATCGCTTCCTCTTCCTGTGCGGCCGCCACCTGAGCGCGGTGGGCTTCCCAACGTGCGTGCGCTTCCGCGTACTGAGCTTCCCAAGCTTCCCGTTCCGCTTCGAAACCTTCCATCCACTCTTGAGTTTCTG
>CAYFUO010000096.1:0-8103 GCA_964346255.1 uncultured Actinomyces sp.
GCATTCCCGCCCACTACCGCAAACCCGCCTTGGCCTGCAGCGATACCCAATAGAAGTGGCCTAATATAACAAGCCAGCTTTGACGCACCTTTGGGCGAGTGTGGGTGCATGGGGAAAGAGCACAGGACGGAAGCGTGGGCGCAGTACATGCGCGAAGTTGGCGACAACTTAGCGCATTGGCGTAACGTCCGTGGATTGTCACAGGAGAAGGTGGCCTTCGCCTCCCACCTGAGCCGGTACACCTACCAGAGGCTGGAAAAAGGTCTTGTCAGACCGTCAGACCCCGCGAACCCCACCCTGTTCACTTTGGTGTCGCTCTCCGAAACCCTCGCCGTTCCACTCTCCAAAATCCTGCCGGACCCCTCCGGCAGTGTCACCATCAGGATGAACGACCCTGTGGGGAGAAACGGGTGGCCATGCCTCGGCGACGACCAGGGCGGGAAGTGACTTCCACGCCCACATCCTTCAGTTCGCGCTGACTGCGAGCACGTGCCCAAGAGCGCGGTACAGTCGCCGCGCACTTTCCCGCGTCACAGTAAACCCACTCTCATCCCCACCCAAGAACACCCACTCTTCCCCGGCGACGCTTGCGGGTCCTCCACCCACCTGAGCGTATTGGAATAGTACGACGTCGAAACTTGCGGGCTCCGTGAACAGGTCGGTGGCACCTCGCACCATCCCCACCACCGGCACTTGCACGCCAACAGAGTGGAACTGGTCATCGGGATGAACCGGTTCGTCATGGTCCTGTTCGCACCAAGTGGGACAGTCAACGCCCAAGATCCGCCCCCAAAACACTCGCCTGACAGCAAACATGTCAAAGCGCGGGCATTGAGCGGCGCCCGGTGAGGGTGAAGTTGTGGACAAAGCTGGTGGGACAGGCTGAAGCGTCCTGTGGGGGACGCTAACCTGAACGAATGACACCAGAAGAACTTGCGCAACTAATTCGGGACGTGTTGGTGGAAGCCGCCAAAGCTGGCTCTATCAACCTAGAGATCGAACAAGTCCCAGAGAAGATAGTTGTCGAGCGGCCGCGCGTCCGCGAACACGGAGACTGGTCGACCAACGTCGCCATGCAGCTGGCGAGGGTCGCAAAAACCAACCCGAGGGCGCTCGCAGAGGTCGTTGCTGAAGGTCTGCGGACCTCTCCCGCGATTCAAGAAGTTGAGGTTGCGGGCCCCGGGTTCATCAACGTCCGCCTAGACACCGCGTCAGCAGCGGACCTTGCAGGCGCCATCGTCGCCGCCGGGGAAGCCTACGGGACCTCGGACACTCTGGATGGTCAGAACATTAACCTTGAGTTCGTTTCAGCGAACCCCACGGGACCGATTCACTTGGGGGGAGCGCGGTGGGCGGCGGTGGGGGACGCCCTCGCCCGAACCCTCGAAGCAACCGGGGCTGAAGTGACGCGCGAATACTACTTCAACGACCACGGCTCCCAAATCAACCGGTTCGCCACTTCCCTACTTGCTGCAGCCAGGGGTGAGGAAGCCCCTGAGGATGGTTACGCCGGGCAGTACGTGGCGGACATTGCGGCCTCGGTCATGAGTGATGAGGTGGCCGCGGGTCGCCCCGACCCGCTCACCCTCCCCACGCCGGACGCCCTCGAAGTGTTCCGCAGCCGGGGGGTCGCCAAAATGTTTGACGAGATCAAGGGGCGCCTCGCCGACTTCCGCGTGTTCTTCGACGTCTACTTCCACGAAGATTCCCTCCACACTTCTGGCGCCGTTGACAGGGCGATCGAACAGCTCCGGGAGAGGGGGGCCTTGTACGAGGACGATGGCGCCCTGTGGCTGCGCTCCACCGACTTCGGTGACGACAAAGACCGGGTACTCATCAAATCCAATGGTGAGGCCGCCTACCTGTCCGGGGACGTCGCCTACTACCTAGATAAGCGGGGGCGCGGAGCTGACAGCGCCATCTACATGTTGGGCGCTGACCACCACGGTTACATTGGCCGCATGATGGCTGTGTGCGCGGCGTTCGGGGATGAGCCGCACGAGAACATGGAGATCCTCATCGGCCAAATGGTATCCCTCATGAAAAATGGGGAGCCTGTGCGCATGTCGAAGCGCGCTGGGAACGTCATCTCACTGGACGACTTGGTTGACGCGGTTGGGGTGGACGCGGCCCGCTACGCGCTCGCCCGCGTTTCCATTGACACGAACCTGTCCATCGACTTGGACCTTCTAGCGAAGAACACGAACGACAACCCCGTCTACTACGTGCAGTACGCTCACGCCCGCACCCGCTCTGTTGCCCGCAACGCGGCCGAACATGGGGTCGAAATGGGCGAAGGTTACGACAGGGCCACCCTCGACCACCCGGCCGACGGGGAGCTGCTCGGCGTGCTCGCCCAGTTCCCAGCAGTCGTTGCTCAAGCGGCGCAGCTCAGGGAAGTGCATCGGATCGCCCGCTACTTGGAGTCTCTGGCTGGCACCTACCACGCTTGGTATTCGAAGTGTCGGGTGACGCCACGGGCGGGTGAAGAAGTCACGGACGCTCACGTGGCTCGCCTGTGGTTGAACGAGGCGGTGTCCCAAGTGTTGAGGAACGGCCTGGAAATGTTGGGGGTGACTGCGCCGGAGCGCATGTGACCTCACATGCGCCAGCGTTTGTTCTGGCCGAACCCTTCTTTGAAGGGTGGGGTGGAAATCGAGAGGCTATCTAGGTAGTCCGCGCCCCAAATGGAGAAGGGCGCGTTCACCAGCTCATCGTTTGAGAACCGGAGGTCGTCCGTTATCTCCTGGGTGCAAAACGAGGGGATCGTCAGGTCTGTGACCGGTGAGGTCCTCTCACATTCAGCGACTTTCAGGGGATAGTTTTCGCCCGCGAATTGGTCGATGTTCCACCCGTCCTCGTGCAACCACACCGCCCAACGCCGCTTAGCGAGCGTCAAGCCACCAAGCATGCTCATTTGGGCTCCGACACCAACGTCTAGGGGACGTTCAGCCTCATACCGCGTGCCACCTGCCGCCGGACCTTTCACGGTGAGCATGCACAGGTCAAAGTCGGGCAGGAAATGTTCCACTGCCTCTTTCCCACCCAAGTCCAAGGGGAGCTCCTTGTCTGTCTGGGTCGCCTGCAGCCGGACCCGTAGCCCGTAGCCCTCTTTAGCCAGAAAATAGGTTTGGACTATGACGTCAGGTTTGCTTCCCTCAAGTAGGCGGTGGGGGAGGGCGGACACAAAGAACCTGCGTTCGAACTCAAAATCCCCAGAGAACTCGCCCATACACCCACACTAACCCATCCCCGTTCGGCGTAAAGCGGCCCGCGATTCAAGGTGTGAGCGTTGCTGGGTCCCTCTGCCCGCTACAGTTGGGGGTGTCAGGAGCGCGCAGAAGGGGAACTGGCTGGATGGGAAACCAAAAGAGGGTCGAGGCGGACAGTCTACGCGCCCACTTGGGTACCTTCTCCGTGGTCCTCGCCGCCGGTTTCATGACCCTGTTGGACGTGTCCATCGTCAACGTTGCCCTCCCCTCCATCGAAACAAGTTTGGGTGCTGGACCCGACCAGATCCAGTGGATCGTCGCCGGATACGCCCTGACTTTCGGTTTGTCACTAGTCGGCGCGGGGAAGGCTGGGGACATTTTTGGTCGCCGCGCCCTCTTCATCATTGGGGTGGCTGGCTTCGTGATCGCCTCCGCTGGATGCGGCTTCGCGACCAGCGCGATGATGCTGATCCTCATGAGGCTGCTGCAAGGCCTGTTCGCGGGCGTCTTGAACCCACAGGTTCTGGGGATCATCCAAGACCTTTACGTCGGTGGAGTCAGGGCGCGCGCCTTCGGTGTTTTCGGCATTGTCGTGGGGGTCTCCACGGCCATCGGACCCGCGCTGGGCGGCGCGCTCATCGCCATGTTTGGTGTGGAGGTGGGGTGGCGCATCGTCTTCCTCATCAACCTGCCCATCGGCATCGCCGTGTTAGCGTTCGCTTTCAAACTGCTGCCACGCAAGACAGACTCGGGACACTTGAGTTTGCGGGAATGGCTGGAAGACTTTGACCCCATCGGCGTCTCCCTCTTGGGGCTGACCGTGTTGGGGGTGATGTGGCCGTTCTTGAACTCGAGTGCGGAAGCGGGCCGGTCTGAAGGGGGAGGACAATACTGGCTGCTCCTCGTTGCCGCATTCGGTGCGCTGCTCCTCTACCTGTGGGAAAAGTTCTGGTACTCCCGCAACCACCCCGTGCTGCTCGACCCAGCCTTGGTCCATGACCGCTCCTTCGTTTTGGGTTCGCTCACCGCGTTCTTCTACTTCGCGGGGTTCACCTCAATTTTCATCACGCTCACCCTCTACCTGCAGCAGGGGCTGGCTTGGACACCTTTGCAGGCCGGTGTCGCCGTGGTCCCGTTCGCGCTGGTGTCGGGCGCCTCCTCTGGTGTTTCGGGGCGTCTCGTCAACCGGTTCGGGCGGTGGGTGCCCGTTGTGGGTGTGATCATCGTGGTGTTCGGGATGCTGGGCATGGCCGCAAGCGCCTACTTCGCGCGTGGCCCCGAAGCGCCGTACTTAGTTTTAGGTTCTATGGCGTTCGCTGGGATCGGGTCGGGGCTCGTCATCTCCCCCAACCAGGCTCTCACGCTGGACGCTGTCCCGAAGAAAGAGGCGGGCGTGGCGGCCGCGGTCCTGCAAACTTTCCAGCGGCTTGGCGCCGCCATCGGCCTGTCCGTTGTCACCACAGTGTTCTTCGTGGGAGTATCCCGGTTCAGTGAAACCTCCGGCGCTCCCCGCGCTTACGCCGTCGCCCTCGCTCTGTCCTCACTGACCATCGCTGGCGTCCTCGTTTTGGCGACCGTGTCGAACCTGATTGATGCGACGGCCCGCAGGAAGGACACGCGGGACACCGTGGCGGAAGCGATGGCCGGATCCTTAGGGGGCAAAGAATGAAACTGGTTGTCGACACCGCGCGGGTCACTGCTCCCGCCACCATTGAGAACTTAGGTCCCACCCTCAACGCGCTGGCGTTGGCTCTCAACATGACGGACACCGTGAAGGCGAAGGCGATCACGGGGCCTTCCGTAGTGCGCCAAGTTTCTCGGGGAGCCTCCGTGCGGCCCGCAATCTTGCGTCTAGTTGGGGATGACGCTGCCGATCATCCGACGGTTCGCGCGTTGCACTACGTGTTGGACGAGGTCGGGAGCCCCCAATTTGGTGTGGAGTTGGCGTACGAGGCCGGCATTCCACGCCACGTCGGCTTGGGTTCAAGGGAAGCGCAAGTTGTCATCGGTTTCTTGTTGGCGAGGGCGATGCTGGGGGAGCCAGACACTTTGAATTGGCGGGTGCTCGCCCGTTTCGCCTCCCACTTCAAGCTCTCCCCACCCCGGGTCGCTGCCAGCCTGTTCGGTGGGCTAGTGCTGGTTCTTCCTGAGCCGGGCGCCGACGAGTTCGGCCCCCTTCTCACCCCACCACTACGGTTCACTACGGCGCCCCAAGTGGAGCCAACCGTGTTTGTTCCCGACTTCACGATCACCCAGTCGGCTGACCAAATGATGCCTCAAGCAGTGCAGTTCCGCAGGAATGTGAGGAACGCATCTAGGGCTGCTGCCCTCATCCCCACGCTCACGGGGGTGAACATGGATGTCTTAGGCGAGGATGTTTGGCGCGACTATCTGATGAGCGCCACCGCAGACGACATTTACCAGGTTCACAGGGAGCCCTTATCGCCCGCTTCCATGCAGTTGGTGACGTGGCTGCGCTCTTACGGCCTGCCCGCTGTCCTTTCCGGTAATGGGCCGGCGGTGGTGTCACTGCTGCCCGCGCCGGAGGAGATAACTGATGCTGCGCGCCGGAGCGGGTGGGCGACCTACGATCCGGGTGTTCTCCCAGCCTCAGCTTTGAGTGGGCCGCCCGCCCCATTGGGCTAATAGTCTTGGCGCTGGAAAGTGTGAAATCTGCCAAAAGGGGGCGGAACCAGAAAATCGCTCTTGGGATCGCGTCTAACACTGCTAGCATGGCTTCACAGGCGCCGCCGCGACGGGATGCGGGTTTGGCATTCGGACTGGTATAGGTCCACAGATCACCATTTGTTGCGGCACATGCTAAACCAAGCCAGGCTTTTCAAGCATTGGTTTGACGACCGCGTCAAAGCATTTCCGCAAACCAGACGCGCATGCGACCTGCGATATAGACGTGCCGACAGGACGTGGGCACAGGAATAGTTAAGGACCTTTCCCTTATGGAAACAACCGCGGACATCCACACTGCCGCTGGCCTCGCGAAACTCAAGAAGCCCGAGCTGCAAAAGCTCGCGCAAGAACGGGGCATTCGGGGCACCTCTCGGATGCGCAAAGCCGACATAGTTGACGCTTTGCTGGGTAACAAGCCAAAAGCTGATGAGAAAAGCGTGGACCAACCCTCCAGTGGGGCCTCTGAAGCCCCCGAAAAGCGGGAAGACCGCCGAGGGGAACGGCCCAAAGATGGGGGCAAGGGCCAGCCCGAATCTGCGGGTAAAGAGCAGAGCGCCTCCGATGCGGTGGCTGAAGAACTGCAGCAGACGCGTGCTGGGCGCCAAAATAGGGGCCGGGGGAACGCGGGAGACGGACGACAGTCCGGTCAACGCCCGGATGGCCAACGTTCGGATGGCCAACGTTCGGACGGCCAGCGTTCCGGGGGCCAACGCTCTGATGGCCAGCGTTCTGGGGGCCAGAAGAAGGGGGAAGGCCCTTCAAGTGTTGACGAGATAGCTCGCCCAGAGGGGTCCGAGCAGGGTCGAGGAAGGTCCAGGCGGGACCGTGGCTCACGGAGGCGCGGCCGAAACCAGCAGGGCCGCCGCCAAAATCAAAACCAAAATCAAGGCCAGAACCAGGGCCCAAATCAGGGTCAGAACCAGAGGGATGAGGAACCCCCCGCGGACGACTCCTCACTTGTCCCCATCGCGGGCATCGTCGACGTGCAGTCGAACCACGCGTTCGTGCGCACCTCCGGATACCTTCCGGGTCCCAACGATGTTTACGTGACGCTCGGCAACGTGAGGCGCTGGGGATTGCGCCCCGGAGACGCCGTGGCGGGTTTTGTGCGCCCCCAGCGTGAGGGTGAGCGCCGCCAGCAGAAGTACAACGCGCTCATCAAAGTTGACTCCATCAACGGTATGTCCGTTGAAGATGCGAAGAAACGTCGCGAGTTCGCAAAACTGACACCCGAATATCCTCGTGAACAGTTGCGGATGGAAACCAGCGCGAAAGCTTTGACGCCGCGGATGATCGACCTCGTGTCACCCATCGGTAAGGGGCAGCGTGGACTGATCGTGTCCCCACCGAAGGCGGGGAAAACCATGATCATCCAACAGATCGCGAAAGCAATCGAGATCAACAACCCGAACGTTCACCTCATGGTCGTCCTCGTCGATGAGAGGCCCGAAGAGGTCACGGACATGCGGTCCATTGTGAACGGTGAGGTCATCGCTTCAACGTTTGACCGGCCCGCCTCCGACCACACGATCGTCGCGGAACTCGCCATCGAACGCGCTAAGCGTCTGGTCGAGATGAATCAGGATGTGGTGATCCTGCTCGACTCGATCACTAGGCTGTCCCGCGCCTACAACCTGGCGGCACCAGCATCCGGGCGGATCCTCTCCGGTGGTGTTGACGCGGGGGCACTGTACCCGCCGAAGAAGTTCTTCGGCTCCGCGCGCAGCCTCCGCGAAGGTGGGTCTCTCACGATCATCGCTTCAGCCCTAGTGGAAACTGGTTCGAAGATGGATGAAGTGATCTTCGAAGAGTTCAAGGGGACAGGCAACATGGAGCTCCGCTTGTCTCGCGCTCTCGCTGACCGCAGGATCTTCCCCGCCATCGACATCAACGCTTCTGGCACCCGCCGGGAAGAACTACTGTTCAAGCCCGAAGAGCTCCAGATTCTATGGAAGCTGCGTCGCGCCCTCGGCAGCCTAGACCAGCAGCCGGCCCTCGAGTCGACGTTGGCCCGCTTGAAGGACACTCAGTCGAACGCTGAGTTCCTCATGTCGGTCTCACGCTCAGCCGACTAATCATGGTGAAAACCTGCACGTGACCGACTGTTTGTGGTGAGGCGTGCAGGATCTCACCCTCAAAAAGGGGGCTGCGCCTAGACCGGCCGCGCCCAAAGTGACAAACTGGTGTGTCGATTCCGGTTCAC
>CAYFUO010000097.1:0-8084 GCA_964346255.1 uncultured Actinomyces sp.
TTCGGCCCAAGAACTGGCGCGCGTAAGCGGAGAGGGACTCCACGTACCGCCTCTGCCCCTCCGCGAAAATCGTGTCGAACGCGAGAGAGGACTTCCCCGAACCCGACAAACCCGTGAACACGATGAGCTGTTCGCGGGGCAACGTCAAGTCAACATTTTTGAGGTTGTGTTGGCGGGCACCGCGGATCTCCAAGTCTTCTGTCACGCGCCCAACCCTACCGCGTGACCAGCCCTTCTAGCACAGTTGTTCGACTTCAGTGAACAAGGCTGCACCGTTCAGGCGTTAGCGCACACCATTTCAATGAGCGCTTCCGCGACGGGGGCGGGCCTCTCAACTGCAGTCAGATGCCGGGCGTCAGGCACCACGACCGGGTCTTGAGCCCGTGGCAGTCCGGCTGCCAGAGCCGTGGCTTGCGTGGGGGTCATTCCCGCGTCCCCCTCACCTGTTAGGACGAGGGCGGGCACGTCCACCTCCCCCACCTGCGGGCGCAAGTCAGTGTTCGCGATGATGTCGCAGCATTGCGCGTAGCCCTCAGGGGATGTTGTCAGGAACGTTTCGCGGGTGCGATCCACCTCGGGGGTGTCCAAGAAGTCGGGGGTGAACCAGCGTTCCATCGTCCCATCCACCAGCATCCCCAGGCCTTCCTCACGCACCTGCTCCGCCTTGTCACGCCACGCCTGAGCTGGTTCCAGCACGGGCCCCGCGTCCATGATGGTGACGCTCTTCAATGTTTCTGGGTGGCGCTCAGCGAACGCTAAGGCGGTCATCCCGCCAAGGGAGAGGCCCGCCAAATGCACTTTGCCCACCTGCAGGTCCGCGAGCGCCACAGCCAGGGTGTCCGCGGTGGTGTTCACCGACGGGTTCGGCTCTTCGAGCAGTCCCGAGTGTCCGTGTCCCGGCTGCTCCCACAAGACCACGTCCAAATTCTTAGGCAAGAGAGGAAGCACTTCGGTCCACATGCGGCGGTCAGCACCGAGTGCGTGTCCGAGGACCAACGTTTGTCCCTCAACGCAGGAGACCTCAGGTCCACCGAGGTCACCGGCTTCCGCGCGGTACAGGGCCAGTGGGGTGGGTGAATCAATGGGTAGCATCTGTTTTCTCCTTCACGCGTTCGTGTTTGAAAGGCACAGCAGTGTTACGCCACCTCGCTGTGAACACGTAGGAGGCGACAATCAGTAAAGCCGCAACCCCGCCCGCTACGATCACTAAGACCCACAGGGATGCGTCAGGCAGTTCGAGGGCGAAGAAGTTGCGCACAAACGGGACCAGAATCCCCAATATTGCTCCCGTTATCATGGCGACCACTAAGGTCACCCGCCAAGTGTTCCACGGCTTCGCCAAAATGATGAGCAGCGCCATCGCCCCAATGATGAGGGTGAGTGTGGCGGCGGTGTGGCCCTGAAGGGTTCCGGTTCCAGTGAGCCCGTAAGCGGTCAGCGCTGACACGGCCAAAATGATCCCGCTTGGCACCGCTATCAGCAGGGTTCTTCGCAGGAACCCGGGCCTGTACTTGCGGGTGTTGGGCGCGAGGGACAGGAAGAACCCGGGCACCCCAATAGTGAACGTTGAAATGTAGGTGAGGTGGCGGGGCAGGAACGGGTAGGCCCAACCGGCCAACGCGACCACCACGGCGAGGAGCATCGCGTAAGTAGTTTTGGAGAGGAACAGGCTGGAAACCCTCTCCATGTTCGCGATGATCCGGCGACCATCAGCGACCACGCCCGGCAGAACCGAGAACTTCCCGTCTACCAGGACTAGGCGGGAAACCGCTTTCGTTGCGGGAGCACCATTCCCCATTGCGATCCCCAGGTCAGCGTCTTTCAGCGCGAGGGCGTCGTTTACGCCGTCCCCCGTCATCGCCACCGTGTAACCGGAGTCTTGAAGGGCGTGAACTAGGCCCCTCTTCTGTTCGGGAGTGACCCTCCCGAACACGTCCGTTTCTAACGCTTCTTCCCTGAACTGAGGGGAGCCTATTTCGGGTAGGGTGCGGGCATCCGTCACGACCACGTCGGCTTCACCGTCGGCTCCGTGGCGCAGCCCCACTTCTTGGGCGATGGCTCCCACCGTTTTCTGGGAGTCACCGGAAATGATCTTGATGGTCACCCCCTGCTTCTCGAAGTAGTCGAGGGTCTCAGCAGCATCTGGCCGAACGTCCTCTTCCAAGACAGCCACCGCGACCGGCACGCGCCCCTCTGGGAGCGTTTCGCCTTCCAGTGGTTGGCGCGTGGCAACCAATGCGACCGTTCGCCTCCCTTTCGAGGAGGACTCTTTGACTACTTCTTCCGCCCATTGGGCGCCCTCGGCCTGCCCGCCGACCACAATCTCGGGAGCCCCAAGAATCCAGGTGACGTAGCCCCCGAATGGGGCCTGGTCTTCGGGGAAGTTGACCGCGGACCATTTGCGCACTGAGTTGAACGGGAGCAAGGTCCCCTTCGCGATCGGCGCTAGCGCGCTGCCGGCGTCTTGAGCGTCGGCGCCGTCTCCCTCACCGCATTCGGCCTCGCACGCCTCCCTGACGAGTCCGGCGACCGCGTTTGCTGTGGCATTAGTTTCATCCGAAACCAGCTGGCTCAACACCGATAGTGAAACTGCCTTCGGCGACCCAGTGCAATCTTCTCCCGCGCCACTGGGGGTCGCCCCACTGGGGCCGGCCTCCGCTTTCGGGTTGAAAACGAGGCTGCGCCCCCGAATGTCCCCGGTGGTGATCGTGCCCGTCTTGTCCAAACACAGAACGTCGACGCGCGCTAAAATCTCCACGGCGGGAAGCTCTTGGACGAGGACGTTCTTCCGCGCGAGGCTCGCAGAGGCGATCCCAAAGTTTAGGGAAGTGAGCAGCACTAGGCCTTGCGGGATCATTCCCACAATGCCCGCCACGGTGAGCACCACCGCTCCCCGCCAGTCCCCGTCATCCACCCGCAGCTGAGACCACAGCAAAATGAGGGTGATGACCGGCAGCAACAGGGTGATGACCCGTAGGACCTTGTCGATCGACTCTTGGATTTCGGAGCGGGCCTTAGAGAACTTCTTCGCCTCACGAGTGATCTTCTGGGCCCACGAGTCGGCGCCAATCACTTGAACCACCATGACGCCCGTCCCGCCAACCACGGAAGTGCCGGAAAGCAGCTTGTCGCCGACCTTCTTGTGCACGGGTTTGGACTCCCCCGTGAGGGCGGACTCATCGACCTCTAAACCGCTGGATGCAAGAACCTCACCGTCAGCCGGCACCTGGTCGCCCAGTTTCAGCTGTAAGACGTCGTCGATCACCAGGTCCTCGTTGGGGACGGTCTCTACCTCACCATCCCGAACGACCCTGGAAGTGGGGGCTTGGAGGACCGCAAGAGCATCCAAGGTCCGCTTAGAACGCAGCTCAGTGAAAACTCCGATCGCTAAGTTCATGACGAGGACGATGCCGAACACCGCGTCCCGCCAATCACCCAGCAAAATGACGGCGAGGGCGGCCGTGCCCAGGATCCCGTTGAAAACCGTGAACAGGTTCGCCCGCAGAATGTCCTTCACGGAGCGGGAGGTTCCCGTGTCGACCTCGTTCGACTGGCCCGCCTCGTGGCGCTGGCGAACTTGCTTAGCTGTCAGGCCGTGAAAGTTGGGGCTTGCGACTACCTGCGCGTCACCTGTCATCGGCTGTCACCCCTCACTTCGCTGGCGCTTCCCCGCGAGACTCGAGCCTCTTAGAGGCGATCAGTGAGGCCACAACCGTCACCGTCATCGTCCCAGCGATCACCGCTAGGGACGCTCCGATCCCCACCTCAGGGACGTTGAAAGGCTGGCCGTGGTTCAAGAACGGCACATTATTTTGGGCCATAGCATCCATGATGAGTTTCGCCCCAATGAAAGCTAAGATCAGCGCCAACCCATAGTGCAGGTAGATGAGGCGCGAAAGTAGGGCGTCAATCAGGAAGTACAGCTGGCGGAGTCCCAACAGCGCAAACGCGTTCGCACTGAACACTAGGAACGGTTCTTCGGTCAGGCCGAAGATGGCGGGGATCGAGTCGAAAGCGAACATGATGTCGGCCGTCCCCAACGCGACGACAACAAGCAGCATGGGGGTCACGTGGGTTTTGCCGCCCGCACGGTTCAAAAACTTTTGGCCACGGAACCCATCACAGACGGGCAGGAATCGGCGCACGAACTTGGTGAACTTGTTTTCCTCGTACTCCACGTCCTCACTTAACTCGCCCCCACTTTCCACCCCCTCCTTCACTTGGGTGTAAGCCGTCCACAACAACCACAAGCCAAACAGGTAGAAGACCGCGTGGAACCGTTCGATGATCGCGGCGCCAACCAGAATGAACACGAGTCGCAACACGAGGGCGATGATGATGCCTGACAGCAGGGCTTTCTGCTGGTATTCGCGTGGCACTCGGAAAGCAGAAATGATGATGACGAACACGAACAGGTTGTCTATCGACAACGCTTTCTCAGTCGCCCAACCCGCAATGTATTCGGCGGCGTACTGGGCGCCAAAAACAGCCCAAATGACGCCCCCGAAAGCAATGGCCAGCGCGACGTAGGCCGCCGACCACCACGCGCTCTCTTTGAGGGTCGGGGCGTGTGGGGTCCGCACGTGACCCACGATGTCCACGGTGATCAAAGCGGTGATGACCACGGCAAAGATGATCCAGTTTGAAAGGTGCACGTCCATAGGGTTTCCGTTCGCTCTGCACCCAAGTGGGCGCGCGGGCTGATCAACAGTGCGAGGTCTTACCCACCTGCCCGAAACGACACGCTTCGGGCGGAGGTGTTAGCGCCGAGCCCCAAGGCCGTGTTGACGACTCTAACTTCGCGGATTACTCCCCTCAAGGTGCAACCCTACTAGACGAAGCGGGCAATGCACCCAACTACATCAGACCTAGCCATATCAGGCCCCGGCAGCGCGCATACCCTTCAGTTCTTGGCGGAGGTCCTTAATCTCATCGCGCAGACGCGCCGCCAACTCAAACTGAAGCTCTTCGGCGGCTAGGCGCATCTGGGCGGACAGCTCTTCGATCAACTCAACTAGGTCCTCTTCCGCGTCTGGATGCTCACCCCTTGCCACGACTTGGGGGGCGTCACCAACCTTGGCCTTCCGGTAACCGCCGGCGAGCAGCTCTTGAGTGTCCAGCTCTTCGCGGGCGAGCATGTCGGTGACGTCAGCGATCTTCTTCCGAACGGTCTTCGGGCTGATCCCGTGTTCCTCGTTGTAAGCCAACTGTTTCTCCCGGCGCCGGTTCGTCTCGGTCAGCGCCTCCTGCATCGAATCAGTGATCGTGTCAGCGTACATGTGGACTTCACCAGAAACGTTGCGGGCCGCACGCCCAATCGTCTGGATGAGGGAGCGCGTAGACCGCAGGAACCCCTCCTTGTCAGCGTCCAAAATGGAGACGAGAGAAACCTCCGGCAAGTCCAAGCCTTCCCGCAACAAGTTGATGCCCACGAGGACGTCAAACTGGCCTTGCCGCAGTTCACGCAGCAGCTCCACGCGCCTCAGGGTGTCCACGTCCGAATGCAAGTACTCGACCCGCACGCCCCGCTCCGCCAAGTAGACGGTGAGGTCTTCAGCCATCTTCTTAGTCAGGGTTGTGACTAGGACGCGCTCATCTCTTTCGACCCGGAGGCGGATCTCTTCCAACAGGTCGTCTATCTGACCTTCAGTTGGTTTCACCACGACCAGCGGGTCGACTAGTCCCGTGGGGCGGATGATCTGTTCCACCGGCTCTGGGTCGCGAGCCTGCTCGTAGGGCCCCGGGGTTGCGGACAGGTACACGGTCTGCCCGATGCGCTCCAAGAACTCTTGCCACTTGAGTGGTCGGTTGTCGATCGCGGACGGTAGCCTGAAGCCGTGCTCCACCAGCGTCCGCTTACGGGAAATGTCGCCCTCGAACATCGCCCCAATCTGGGGGACCGTCACGTGGGACTCGTCGATGATCAGTAGGAAGTCGTCGGGGAAAAAGTCGAGGAGCGTGTGGGGTGGGCTGCCCTCCTCGCGCCCGTCAATGTGGCGGGAATAGTTCTCGATCCCAGCGCACGTGCCGATCTCCCGCATCATTTCGAGGTCGTAGGTGGTGCGCATCCGAAGGCGTTGGGCTTCAAGTAGTTTCCCGCGCTTCTCGAACCATTTGACGCGGTCTTCCATCTCCGCCTCAATATCTTTCATGGCGCGTTTCATTCTTTCCTCACCTGCCACGTAGTGGCTGGCGGGGAAAACGTGGATGTGGTCGACCTGCCGGATCACGTCGCCTGTTAGAGGGTGGAGCACGGAGATCGCGTCAATCTCGTCCCCAAACATTTCCAACCGGATCGCGAGCTCTTCGTAAACGGGAATGATCTCGATGGTGTCCCCACGCACGCGGAAAGTGCCGCGCGTGAAGGCAACGTCGTTGCGCGTGTACTGCATATCAATGAAGGAGCGCAGCAAATCATCTTGAGGGATGATGTCCCCCACTTTGAACTCGCGCATCCTCTTCACATACTCTTCCGGGGTTCCCAACCCATAAATGCAAGAAACAGAGGCGACCACGACTGTGTCCCGCCTTGTCAGCAAAGAGTTGGTGGCCGAGTGGCGCAGGCGCTCCACCTCGTCGTTGATTGACGAGTCCTTCTCAATGAAAGTGTCAGTTTGGGGAACGTACGCTTCCGGCTGGTAATAGTCGTAGTAGGAAACGAAGTATTCAACCGCGTTCTTGGGCAGAAGCTCGCGGAACTCTGTGGCCAGTTGGGCAGCCAAAGTCTTGTTGGGCGCCATGACGAGGGCGGGACGCTGCACCTGCTCAATCAGCCAAGCGGTCGTCGCAGACTTGCCCGTCCCAGTCGCGCCCAACAGGACCACGTCCTGCTCACCAGCGTTGATGCGCTCCGCCATCTGTTTGATGGCAGCAGGCTGGTCACCGGACGGGGAGAACTCTGAGACAACCTGGAACTCGCTCTGCTCCGGCAAGATCAAGCCGCTCAAGGAGGAAGAGGGAGAAGGGGTGGGTGCCACAAGACCGGTCATGTGCTCAACCCCTCCCCACGTCTCAATTCCTGCAATTCTCTAACACTTCTAACTCCGCCTACGACGCTGGCCTGCCGCTAGCCTCGGCGGCGGGCGTCAACCACGTTTCGTAAACGCTTCGGGCAACGTAATCCAAGTCGCCGTGGTCGCCCGCGTTGTCCACCCAAATGTTACTGACTTGTTTGCGTGCCTCAAAGGCCGCTTGCACAGCCATGCGCCGGCGCGCCTGCAGGTTCGTTAGTCCCCGCTTCTCCAACCGGTCCAAACGGTCTAGGAGCGGCGCGTGAACCATGACAACCACGTCGAACAAGTCTTGCATCCCCTTTTCCACCAGCAGGGGGACGTCGTACACGGCGATCCCACCGGGTGGAGTCAAGGCGACTTCGTCCGCCATGCGCTCCCCAATGAGGGGATGCGTGATCGCTTCGAGGGCGAGGCGCTCCTCTTCATCATCGAACACGATCTTCGCCAACTCTGCTCGATCTAAGGCCCCATCACTGCCTAGGACTCTAGTTCCGAAGTGGGAAACGACCGCGCCCAAGCCGGCAGTCTGGGGGGCTACCACGTCCCGAGCGATCTCGTCTGCTGAAAACACGTTGGCCCCCAGGCCCCGCCACACTTCGCCTACACTGCTTTTCCCCACTCCGATCCCACCGGAGAGCCCCACGAACAGTGGGGAGCCCTGAACACTGGGGAAAGGGCGTAGCAGGAGGGCTCTGCTGGGCCCCATTTGAATCTTTTCTTCCACGCCTCCCCTAACACTGTCCAACCCGAATAGTGGTGGACGAAGTGAAAGGTGGGCACCGGTTTCCGGTGCCCACCTCAACGAAATGTAACGCCTGACGTTTCCTTAGCGCTAGTTACCCGTCAGCTTGTCCCGCAGGGCGGCGAGCGCCTCATCGGATGCGAGGGTCCCATCAGTGTCGTCAGTGGAGGACGAGGTGGGCATGCCGCCAGCTGCGCGGACTGCTTCCTCTTCCTGAGCGGCCGCCACTTGGGCACGGTGGGCTTCCCAACGTGCGTGTGCTTCCGCGTACTGGGCTTCCCAAGCTTCCCGTTCCGCTTCGAAACCTTCCATCCACTCTTGAGTTTCTG
>CAYFUO010000098.1:0-8011 GCA_964346255.1 uncultured Actinomyces sp.
CTAGGAGCGGACTTCACTCATGCTCGTTGGGATCCACGGGGACTGCGTTGGCAAGGGATTGACTGTGGGCTTCGCTGAATCGCCCAAACACTGCGTGTTCATCTTCCGGGCTTAAGGTGAGAGGCTCTGAGGGGTCCAGCTCCTGAGCACTGACGATGGTCAGCGCCCCCAAGCCCGGAGGATCGGCTCGACCTGCAAATAACTCAGGGTTGGGTTCGCGACTGGATGGCGAGGCGGAGGAGAGAGAGCAGGCTCTTGCAGTGGCTTGGCAGTAACTGAAGTTCGACCGCCACGTCTTTCTGTCCCTCTTTGACAGTCTTAGGATCCTGCGGACCTCAAACGGGCTCAGCAGCACGTATCAAGCGCGGTCCACGTTTCTATCGTCGGCAGCCACGTCAACCACGAAGTAGAGGTATCCCCCGTCGAGGTAGGCGCGCAGGTCCACCACGCGGACCCGGAAGGAGGGTCGCCCCAACCCTCCGGCTTTGATCGTCCGTCCTTTCACTTGCACCTGCACGCGGCCGACGTGGTCTTCCGCTTTCAACGCGTCGTTCTTGTACAGGTCGATGTGACCGTCGGTGAAGGGAGTGCTGTCGGAGCTTCTTATGATGGTCTTGACGCCTCGGCACCTTGAGAAGGCTCGCCTCACTTCACTGCAGGCCAGCTCTTCTACGTCCACTTTTCTTCCTCACTTTCGGTAGCGGCAACGGACCGGGCACGGGGGCGGGGCAAGTGCCCCGCCCCCGTACCTGAGAACCTCTGTCGCTGAGCGTCCCTCGCGTACGCGAGGCTATTGTTTCCGTTTCCAGGCACGCTTCTGCACATCGGACTACCGGCGCTAACGCGCCATCACTTGCCGCAGCCCATGAAACGGTGTAATGTCTTACTTGAGGAAGTTGTACACTCTTCTTCACATGTTCTGAACTTTACAATATCTTACCTCCCCCCGAGAGGACAGCCAATGGCGGCGCCACCCACTCTTCGTCTCTACCGACTCCCCGAAGAGACGGTCGAACTATTTACAGTGTCCCGGGACCGCGGACACATTGAAGTCATGCGGGGGTTCCCCCCGGACCTGGGTCCGACGCCAAGGTCCCGGGGCGCGATCTTGTGGCGACTGGACTCTGCGAGTGTGCTCCTCGCCGTCCAGTCGGTCAACCTAGTCCCCAACTACCCGCAGTGGGAGAAAGTGGGCGAACTGGAAGTCGCCACTCCGCCATGCGGCTCATCTTTGTCTTTCCAGCTTTCGCTTGCGTGCCAGAAGACGCCGCCATCACCCGTGCCGGAGCACTTGCGTGAGGCCGTCAAACTAGGGAGAGCCCAAGCTCAAGCGCAGAGGCGCTCCGTCCTGGAAGCCAGTGGGGCAGTCGTTCCAGAGGCCCCGCCACGTGGCTCCTACCGTTCCAAGAAGGTGATTGTGCCCGAGGGGGAGCGGCCCGAATGGTTCCGGGGTCGAATGGAGAAGATCGGCCTGAATGTAGTGGGCGACCCAGACATTTCTCGTTTGGAGCGTGCCCGACTGGGACGCAAGAGGGGAACGGTGCCCTTCGTGAACGTGGGGTTCACCGCTGAAGTGACCAACCAGGAAGCGCTAGCCAAAGCGATAGAGACGGGGGTGGGTGCCGCTAAGAGCTACGGCCTTGGCCTCATTCTTGTCGGCCATCCGCTCGACACAAGCCAACAACAGACCCGATAGAAAGGCGTAAGAAGATGACGAACCCGACTGCCCAGGCGCTCTACGAAGACGTGCGCTCCAACGTTGCCGACCCAACCACCGCCGCCCTCCTCAACGAAACGGAGTTCATCCCCGTAGCGGGCGTAGGCACGCCGATCGCGCCGCCCACCTACGCCGGGCCGGACAAGAAGGCAAGCAGTGACGACAAGAAAGTTCCGACTTTTGCCGTGTCCCCCGGGATCCCCGTGCCGCAAGCGAACGAAGAAGGTTGGTACCAAGAACTACAAACCGATTCGGACACAGGCACTGTCCGCAGGGCCCCGCAGGTCATTGTCGACTCGGTGGGCTCCCAGTCGGGGCGCGCGGAAGCAGCGTTGGTGGCGTCGAACGTTCTCGGGCAACGCCCCCCAGGGATCTTCATCACCGGGTCGGCGGGCGAAGCAACTGAGGACGCGTCGTCCCTGTCCGCGCAGTTGGCGGAGGCTTTCGCCCGCCGTATTTCCACTTGGGACGCCGCTCACCGGCAGGTGGACGCGTGGATCAAGTTCGCTCAGACACCCGATGGGAGACAGGTGTGGGAGGGTGGGAAACTGGCTGATGGGCGCGTCGTCAAAGACCTGATCATCACCGCCAGTCCAGACCGGGGCGAGATGCTCTACTCCTACTTCCCGAACTCAGCGATCTACGGCTACTGGCTGTCATCGGGGACGGCTTCGCGTCACCGCCAGCCCAGGGCCTACTCCTCCCAGATCGTTGGTTACGCCGCCCAGGGCATCGCCTCCGCCGCCACCATGCTTGACGAGTCGGGCGGGGCCAGCAGCTCTTCCCGAGTTAGCGTTGATGACCACAAGCTGGTTGCCAGGGGGAAAAAGAAGCCGTCGGACGTGGGGTTCGGTCCCGTGCCCGGTTCACCCGCGATCCGCGCTTTTTCCTGCGAACTCATCCTGCAGCGCGCCACCGTCTCCATGGCGCCCCTGCGGCAACTGCGGTTCGACACCCAGGAAAAGTCTGAGGCGGCGACAACTGTCCTCGTCCTTCTCGCCATGCTGGGCCACGCGTTGGCGAACGAGGACGGTTTCCTCCGCTCCAACTGTTCTCTCACCCCAGTGTCTTCGAAGTGGGGGTGGCGCCGCCACGGCCTCCCCGCAAGCCGAATCGACACCCTGGAAGTGGCGTCTGTACAGGACATTGAAGAGGCACTCGAGTTGGCATTGCAGGCGGCCGCAGACGCGGGCCTAGCGTTTGAGGAGCCGATCGACCTGCAGTTCTCTGACGCCCAACGGGCCATCATTGAAGGTCGAGTGAAAGCCGAGGACGCGAAGCAGGGGGCCGAGGACGATGACGCCTAAGCCCCTATTCGTGTTGGTCCAGTGGGATCGACCCGAATACCACGGGCTGCGCCAAAACGGGAGCGTCGACTGGCCGCCGTCACCCACTCGGCTCTTGGGCGCCCTGACCGCCGGAGCATACGTGTTGGACGAGGACGAGCGAGACAGGGCTTTGGCCGCGCTACAAACGATCGCTGAGTCTGCGCCGCCCGCGATCCACGTCCCGCACGCCTACCCTCTGGACCTGCCGGGCACCTTCACCCAAAAGTCGGGATCTGACACCGCCGGGAAGGGCACGGGGAAAAGCGTGGAGGACTTCCTAGACCTCTCACTGGTCGGTTTCGACACGAGGTCGCGGGTGCTGAAACCAGTTGACGGGGTCGCCCTGCAGGTCCCTCGCGTGGTGTTCGAGATCGACGTGCACTTGCCCCCCGAGCAGGTGGCCGCTGTGCGGGCCGCAGCATGGAACGTTCCTTATTTTGGCCGGTCTCTAGACCCGGGGGTGGTGGATGTGGTCGAGGGCGCGCCAGACCTCTCGTCTCTCGCTCGCCTGATGGGGACCCCGGACACCCGGGGGAGCACCAGAGGCTGGACTCCCCGTTCCATGGACTGGTACCAGATCAACTACGAACGACTGTTCGACGCCGGTGACTTGCCGTTGCCGGCTGTGCCCGCGGTGGGCTACGTGCAGCCCCTGCGCTATGGGACCGGCAGGCACCGCGCGCCCCTAGAAGTCGTCCCCCTGACTCAGTCAGTGCCGAGTCATCGGGTGCCCGCATTCTTTGAGGCGCTCAGCCACGAAGTGGGCTTCCAACCACCAGAGGGGGTCACCGTTTTTCCCGCCATGAACGCGGGCGACCCGCATTCGGACGGGCGTTGCCTAGGGGTGGGTTTAGTGGCGGGCGGGTCTGGCGCCGACGCTGCGGTGCGCTTGGCGGCTGCAGCCTCAGAGCTTGCCCCCCTCGTTTGGGAGGCGCCCCTCACTCACTACCAAACGGGTCCCACACCAAACCTCAACGCTTGGACTCTGCAGCCAAGCCGTTGGACTGAGCCCTCACAGGGGTGGGTTAGCGCAACCCCTTACCGGGGGTTTCCTGATGAAATGGTTGTCACCTATGTCGTGGCTGAAGAAGTTCGGCGCCGACTAGGCATGGAGTGTCGAGTGGCCGCGTCGCCCACCCCCAGTGAGCACTGGGAACACAGGTGGGGCCAAGAACGCTTTTCCGATGGGTTGATGGACTGGTGGCTGGAGATCCAGTTGCCGCTTCCGGCGCCCGGGCCACTCCTACTCACAGAAAACCAAAGGTTCGGGACAGGACTCTTTGTGCCGAAACGCTTGGAGCCGCTTGAGAAGAGGGGAGCGGATCAGTCATGACACACATCGGTGACTTTCCAACATTTGAAGACTTCTTCAAGGCCATCGCCGGGGTGGATGAGCCGTATGAGTGGCAGAAAAGCTTGGCCAAGTACGTGGAAGAACGAGGGTTCCCCGACCAGATCGCAATCCCCACAGGCATGGGAAAGACTTCGGTCATCGCCATTTGGCTCTACGAGTTAGCTCGACAAGCCCACGCGGGCCAATCGCGCGCAGCGCAACCCCGCACCGTCCCCATGAGACTCTTCTACGTGGTGAACCGCCGCTCCGTCGTGGACCAGGGGGACCGCTATGCCAAGGCGCTGCAAGAAGGCTTGGGCGACCCGAAGCGAGATCAAGTGCTTGAACCGGTTCGCCGAGCCCTCGCCACCCTCCTCCCACCCGGAGACGACCGCCTGTTAGTGACGGCAGCGATCCACGGTGAAAGCCCCGACGACAAGGCGTGGATGAGAGCAACCGGGGCAACAGCTGTTTCTTTGACACCCACGCAACTGGTTTCCCGAGCGCTCATGCGGGGCGTCCACGTCAGCCCGGGGACGCGTTCAATCCACGCGGGACTAGTTGGAATGGACCGTCTGGTCGTCTTCGACGAACCCCACCTTTCCACACCCGCAATCACCACCATTTGGGACCAAGAGAGACTACAAAGCCGGGCGGAACACCTAGGCGTCCCCTTGGGCAAGACGGTCCTGCTGGGCGCCACGATCCCCGATCTGGAAGGCGGGCAGAAGAACTCAGAGACGTTCAGTTTCGACACGGCCAAGAACGTAAAGAACCCGGAAGCCCAGCGCCGCCTGCTAGCAAAGAAGACTCTGGAGATCGTGCCCGTCAAGGCCACGAGCCCCGCCACCCTAGGCTCTCAAGCCAGACGCTTCGTGGAGCAGATGAGCGCCGACGGCAACGACCGTCTACTCCTCGTGTTGAACACAGTGGACGCGGCGCAAAAGGTCTACCAGTCTTTGGCCAAGATCCCAGTGAAAAAGCGTCCCCCGAACCTGCAACTGTTGACTTCCAGGTTCCGTGGCGTCGACAAACCGTCGGCCGCCAAGCTTGGCAGCGGGCCCCTAGTGTTAGTCGCCACCCAGACCGTCGAAGTGGGTTTGGACATCAGTTTTCAGGCTCTGTTCACGGAGGCGACCTCGTTCGACTCGTTAGTTCAGCGCTTAGGCCGACTGAACAGGTCAGGGGAAGACGAAGACGCCACCTGCTGGCTGATTGCTGCCGGGGGCGCGGGGAAGACGGGCTCTGACTCGACTTTCTCCGTCTCCAAGTCGACCGAGCACATCTATGGGGAACCCCAAGTCTTGGCCGCGCTCGAACTGTTGAAGAGCCACGAAAAAGACGGCTTAGTCGACGTTTCACCCCTGGCTTTGAAGAAGATGAGGGACGAGGGCGGAGGAAACCTCCAAAAGCCCCTACCCAGAGCCGCCACCCTCCACAGCGCCCTCACCCCCGTGATCGTGCAGACCCGGCCAACGCCTGCCTCGGACATCCCGCTAGAAGCGTTCATCGCGGGACCGGACGAACAGGCTGCGCTCGAAGTCGAAGTTGCTTGGCGCAACGAACTTTGGCCGCTGGACACGCCGGAAAAGAAAGACGCTGCGGCGCCGCTTGCGGGCGAGTACGTCACGGTGCCAATGGTCCACCTGCGGGCTTTCTTAGGAGATAGGAGGGTCAATGACCCGGTTTCGGACACCCAAGATTTGGATGAGAAGGCCACTAGGGGTGTCCGGCTTCCCCTAGAGCGGGCCAAACAGTTTCGAGTTTTGAATCCGGGTGCAAGCAGTTGGCAGACCGTGAGAGAGACTTGGAGGATCGCCCCGGGAGCCAAAGTAGTGTTGGACGCTGCCCTCGGCGGCTACAGCCAACAACTGGGTTGGTCGCCCGCATCGCGGGAACCCGTGGAAACTGTCCAACTGCGGGCGCTGGAAGCAGCTCTGCAGGCTCAGGCGAAGTCCGTGGAGTTCCGCGAGCCGAAACGCTTGAATCTAGTCGTCAGCGGCGGACTGTCCACGGAGGCAAAGAACGCTGCTCAAGCACAGCCAGCGCAGAGCGCAGCTGCCCCAAAAGCGGAGCGGATTGCCGACCTAGTCAAGGAGGTGCGGGACGCAAACCAAGAGTTCGCCGCCTCCTTGTCGGAAGATCCGCGGGTGAGCGAGGTCGCGGCTGACGCCCTCGCCCTCCAAGCGAACCTCCTAATCGATGCGCTGACTGGTGGCCAAGGTTCGGCCTTGTCCACCTGTCAAGTGACTCAGGGGGCGTCGAGCGCCGGAGTGGTGTTGGGCGTGCGTTTGAGGACTGCTTCCCGGTCCGGGGGTGACCTGCACCCGGTCTTCTTGGATGCCCACTTGGCTCAGGTGGGTGCGTGGGCGGGGGATGCGGCGAGAACTGTCGGGTTGGACGAGGGGCTAGTGGATGCCTTAGTTGAGGCCGGCAGATACCACGATGCTGGGAAGATCTGGGGCCCTTACCAACGGTGGTACGGAGCGGATGAGAGCGACCAGTCTAGCCGCCCGCTAGCCAAGTCTTTGCCGGAAGTGGGGCCACATGGGATTCGGCGTAAAGTGCGCGCCCCCAGCGCGTATGGCGTTCCCAGAGGGTGGCGACACGAGTTGCACAGCCTCGGCTTCATACCGCGCGATACTGCGGGTCGCCCGTTGGTGAGCCACCTTGTTGTTTCTCACCACGGGTGGGGACGGCCCATGTTTGCCCTGCACGAGGTGGCGTCGGGGGATTGGGCGGCGGAAACGGTGCTCACCCCCGGTGGCGCGGGCTTGGCGGATCAGTTCGAGGCGCTGAACGAAAGGTTCGGGCCTTGGGGTTTAGCGTACTTGGAGGCTGTGCTCCGGCTCGCCGACTGGACTGCCTCTGCCGCGCCCACTCCCACTGCCACCGCACTGGGCACGGGTCCCAACATCCTCAACCCGATCGCTCTCACTCCGGCTAACGCTGTCGCAAGCACCGATGCCTTCGAGCATCGCTTGACGGGTCTTGCCCAGTTTCCCGTGGGATCGTGGTTCGCCGCTGTCGGCCTTCTAGCTGCGGCGGAAGGCCTAGGGGACGAAAATGCCCGCTTGCGTTGGGAAGGCAGTGGTGGCCTTGAGGCTGTGGCGCCGACCTTGCCCGTTCTTTCTGGCCGTTTCAGTTTGGAGGAGCTGGTAGAAGCCGTGGTTGACTCCGACCAGTGGGGAAGGGTCGAGGTGTTGTTGGCTGAGCATCACTGTCGCCCGTTCACCGTGAAAGGTCAGAAGATGGGTCCTGCGGGGGCGTTGCGGGACCTGTTGCTCGCAGCGGACGAACTCGGCCGACGGCTGGGCCTGCTTCTCGGCTCTGTAACGGATGCAGCGCCCACTGACAAGGTGGGGGTTCCTATGGCCATCCCGGCTTTCCCGAACAACTCCAGCTTTCCTGCGGCTGCGTGGGGAGTCGTGGAATCTTCCAACGCTGTGGAGCGAGTGCAGGACGCGCTCCTGGACCCGAACGCTGGCTACTCAATCGGCGCGGTTGATGGTGGCTTGGACCGGCCACAGGATTACGACCCTGCTGTAACAGGAAACGTTGGGAAGGACCGGCGCCTCGTCCGGTCGACGCTAGCTCCTCTTAGTCTTTGGGGGATGACAGTGTGGGGAACCG
>CAYFUO010000099.1:0-7764 GCA_964346255.1 uncultured Actinomyces sp.
GGGGAGCAGACGGGCCTCTCCGAGAGATCCTCCTTCTAGTTTTCGTTTTTCCGTTCGACTGCTGGTTTTCGCTTGTTGTCACGGGCATCGGCAAGAAGCTCAGGTCATCCGGGGCGAGCCCATGTACGGAAGCCGACAGGGAGCTTCTGCTTAACCACCTTTCGATTTCTAGAGGAAACTTCCGCTTGCCATTGCTGGCGTGGCTCCCATACTAGCGATTCCACCTTTTTGTCTACCTTTTGCTTCCCGTTTGCTCACGGTGAGGGCCACTTGTTGGACGATGGACTGGAGCGGCCCCCTGCTGGTTCCACTCGTCCGATAGGCTTCAACCGTGAGTGACAAACCTGTGATCCTAGGGGTCGAGTCGACGTGCGACGAGACGGGCGTCTCAGTCGTGTCGGGGGACGCCCTGCTCGCCAACGTGGTGGCGACCTCCATGCAAGAACATGTTCGTTTTGGCGGGATCATCCCGGAAATCGCTTCACGCGCCCACTTGGAGAGCTTCCTCCCCACGTTGGATGCCGCGCTAGGCGAAGCGGACGTCACCTTGGGGGACGTGGACGCGATAGCGGTATCTGCGGGCCCCGGTTTGATCGGATCTCTGACTGTTGGGATAACCGCCGCGAAAGGGCTCGCCGTAGCTCTCAACAAGCCCGCCTATGGGGTGAACCACATAATCGGCCACTTGGCTGTCGACATGTTCCAAGGAGGGCCTTTACCTGACAAGTTCATTGGCTTGGTGGCGTCCGGGGGACACTCCAACCTACTGCTCGTGGAGGACATCGCCCGCTCCGTGACGGAACTTGGTGGAACCTTGGACGATGCTGCGGGCGAAGCATTCGACAAAGTGGGTCGCCTGCTCGGCCTTCCCTACCCTGGCGGCCCCCACGTTGACCGTCTCGCGGCTGAAGGGGACCGGGGTGCGGTTCGCTTCCCTAGGGGACTGGCTGCTGGGAAAGACAAAGAGCGCTACCGTTACGACTTCTCCTTCTCCGGGCTGAAGACCGCAGTCTCCCGTTTCGTTGCGGGTAACGAGGACGTGTCGCCCGCTGACATAGCTGCCGGGTTCTCTGAGTCGGTGAACGACTCCCTCACCGCGAAGGCTGTTGCCGCGGCCGTGGGGCTCGGTGTCGACACGATCGTGGCGGGCGGCGGGTTCACTGCTAACTCCCGATTCCGGGAGCTGTTGAGGGAACGTGCCGACGAGGCTGGGATCGCGGTTAGGATCCCACCGATCCAGTTGTGCACGGACAATGGGGCGCAAATCGGTGCGCTCGGCTCACTCCTCTACGCGGCGGGGCTACCCCCGTCACCGGCGGATTTTGGACCCAAGTCGAACATGCCGCTTTCTCAGGTTTATATCAGCCAGTGAACTGGGTTTTGCCGCCAGCCTAGATCCGTCTTCCCGCCCCCAAGTGGGTCCGATCCGTGGCGCGGATAGCCTCAAACTCCTCTAAAGTTAGGGGCCTGTCAGCCCCCATTTCGGCTCTCATGAGCTCAACGACAGCGTCCAACGAGTACTTGGGGTCCGCTTCAGCGACGGCACGCTGCCTTTCGTAAGAGGCACCAACCTCCAAGATGTGCAGCACATTCTTCAAACCGCGTTCGCAGCCCAAGCGGCGCGCAGTGGGGAGGAGCTCCGCAACCATGGCCCCCAACGTTTCCCGCACCGGCTGCTCGTTTCCGTCCTCGTCCAAAATGAGGATCGCGTCCATCCCATAACGCGCGGACCGCCACTTGTTTTCGTCAATGAACCATGCGGGCATCGTCGGCAGTTTCTCGCCGGCGTCATACATGGTCGAGTAGTGCTCCACCATCGCGTGGGTCAGTGACGCCATCGCCTCAACTTCGAAAATGTTGGTGCACGCGTCGAAGATCCGCACCTCCACAGTGCCAAGGTGGGGTGAGGGGCGCACGTCCCAACGTAACTCGTCGAAGCCCTGGACTATCCCCGTCTTCTTCATCCCCTGGTAGTGGCATTCCAACTCGTCCCAAGAGTGGAACTGTGGCGGAATACCAGCGGTGGGTAACTGCTTGAAAACCATGGCCCGGTTGGTCGCGTACGACGTGTTTTGCCCAACCCAGAAGGGGGACGAGGACGCTAACGACTGGAGTTGGCCGGCACGCGTTATCAGCGCGTTCACCAGAGGCAGCACCTTCTCTCGGTCTTCAACGCCGACGTGCACGTGCACACCATAAAGCAACATTTGCCGACCCCAGTATTGGGTGCGTTCAATCAGGTCCGCGTACCTACGCGTGTCCGTGACCCGCTGGTAGGTGGGGCGCGCGAACGGGTGGGTGCCCGCCGTCGCCAAGTCGATGCGCAGCTCATTCGTGATGGGCCTCAACTTCGTGACCGCGTAGCTGAGGTCCTCCAAACATTCGCTAACGGAGTCCCTCGCCCCCGACGTCACCTCAACAGTGTTGAGCATCAGTTCGCGGTGCACCCGGTGTTTCAGGGACGGGTCCTTCCAAGCGGTTTCGATCACCGTGTCTGCGACTTGCCGCAGGTCATTGGAGTCCTTGTCGACTAGCTGCAGTTCCCACTCGACACCAATCGAGGAACGTTTCGACTCAGAGAAGGGGAGTATCACCTGTCGTCACCTCCGTGCGTTTGGTGACGATCCTTCCACGAAAAGTGGGTTCGGGCGGGCGTCTCGAGCGATAACGGTCACGCAGTTGGCAGTCAGGTTGTGCGAGTGCCAAAGTAGTTTTAGACTGGTTCCTGATCGACACTGTATCTTGATGGCCGCGGAGCACAGTCGGCCACTCAAAGAAGCAGGTCCAACAGTATTGACCGCAACGTTTGAAACGTTTTGAGCGTATAGAAAGAGGAGGACACGCATGTCAGTCTCCATCAAGCCTTTAGAGGATCGTGTTGTAATCACCCAGGTGGATGCAGAGAAGACCACCTCTTCCGGCCTCGTCATCCCAGACACCGCGACCGAAAAGCCCCACCAAGGCAAGGTTGTCGCCGTGGGCCCCGGCCGCATCGATGACAACGGCAACCGCGTCCCAATGGACGTTAAGGTTGGCGACGAAGTGATCTACAGCCGTTACGGTGGCACCGAAGTTTCTTACGGTGGGGAGGACTACTTGATCCTCACCGCGAGGGACGTGCTCGCCATCGTTGGCTAACGTTTGACCCGGTCCGGGTAATCCCGGATAAGAGTGATCCCACCAGTAGACAATACTGGTGGGATCACTTTTACCGTCTTTTAGGAGGCTTTCGCGAGCCGCCGTTTCCGGCGCGCTTCAGCACGCCGCTCCTCTTCACTCATTCCACCCCAAACACCGTAGGGCTCATTCATGGCGAGGGCGTGCGCCCTACATTCGATGAGGACAGGGCACTCAGAGCAAATACGCTTCGCTGCGCTCACCCGTTCACGGCGTGACCGGCCTCTTTCCCCCTCGGGGTGGAAAAACAGTTCCGTATCGTAGCTGCGGCAACTGCCCAAGTACTGCCATTCCCAGTCCTCCACAATAGGCTCCGGGACGGAAATGTTGATCATCATCGTTTGCCCTAACTAACCCGATGTACGAACCCTTTCTGGGTGCCTGCTCTCCCCAAGAACTCAAATGAGCAGGAGAAAGCACTGTTACTAATGGCAATACTAGTGGAAAACAGTCGAGTTTGAACAACGAACAAAGAAAGGAGAGGGGTTCAACAAGCGCGGCAATTGCTGAAAGCAGTTCGCGTAACCCGCGCAACTTAGGGTCGTAAGATGGGTGCAGCCACCATCCGAAGGGCACCCTGCCGCAACCTGAAGGAAACAATGGACCTCCAAAACTCATTTTTCCCAGCCACCCGTTCTGACCTCGACGCAATGTTCAATGACGTTGTCCTCTTCGCAGAGGGGTCCAAGGTTCCATTGGGGTTCGGTTACTTAGGGTGCGACGGGCAAGTCCTGTCAGACCGCCCCGTTGAACTTTGGATCACTTGCCGCATGACCCACGTTTTCTCTCTTGCAGCGATGAAGGGCCTCCCGGGGGCGGCCGCCTTAGCCCGCCACGGGGTCCACTGCCTCGCCAGCTATTTTGAGGACCCCATTTATGGCGGCTGGTTCTCCGCCATCGAACAGCGGTTGGGTGAGGACGGGAACGCGGTGCCCCTAGATGGTCCGAAGGAGGCTTACGCGCACGCCTTCGTCATCTTGGCTTCCAACTCGGCGGCCGAGGCCGGCATTGAGGGGGCGGCGGAACTGCTTGAACGGGCCCTCGCCGACCAAAAGGTGCACTGGTGGAGGGAAGAGGACGGTCACGTCGTCGAAGCGTGGAACAGGTCTTTCACCGAGTGTGATGACTATCGGGGGATCAACTCGAACATGCACACCGTGGAGGCCTACCTTGCGGCCGCTGACTCCACGGGCAACGAAGAGTTAGCGACGAACGCGCTTAGGGTGTGCTCTTTCGTGTTCAGGCAGGCCCGGGCCCACTCGTGGCGGATCCCCGAACACTACGACACGGAGTGGCTCACCATCCCCACGTACAACCTGGATGACCCGGCCCACCCGTTCCGCCCGTTCGGGGTCACCCCGGGGCACGGGTTGGAGTGGTCGCGCCTCATGCTCCACGCCCGCGGGACAGCGAAGTCTTTCGGGTGGGAGGCCCCCGCGTGGCTGTTTGAGGGAGCAGTCAACCTATTCAACCGCGCGGTTGCGGACGCGTGGGGGATTGGCGGGAGGCCCGGCTTCATTTACACGACAGACCTGAACGGGCGGCCCGTCGTGGAGGCCCGGATGCACTGGGTGGCTGCAGAGGGGATTGGGGCGGCAGTCGTGTTACAGAAAGTGTTGGACGAGGAGGCGGGAACCCTCCCCACCTACTTGGATAACAGTTTCGTGCGCGACCGGCTCGCAAGGAACCTTCAAGCGTGGTGGGACTACTACTTGGAGCGCTACCTGGACTCGCCGGGGGCTTGGTTTCACGAGTTGGATAGGGCGAACCAGGTGAGCACCCGAACGTGGGATGGGAAACCTGACGCCTACCACGTCTCCCAAATGCTGCTGTTGCCGGGCTTACCATCTTCCCCAACTTTCGCTGCCGCCATTCGCGCGCAGGTGGAGGCGTCGACCGCCGCGGAAGGTTAGGACTAAGCTCTGGTCATGGCTTTGGATCGTGATGACAAGTTTGTTGGTATTGGGTTAACGTACGACGACGTTCTGCTTTTACCTGAAGTGACGGATGTGACGCCCTCGGACGTCAACACCACTTCTAAACTCACTCGGAACATTTCTTTGAGGATTCCCATCGTGTCGGCAGCGATGGACACGGTGACTGAAGCGCGCATGGCGATCGCTATGGCCCGCCAGGGGGGACTGGGGGTCCTACACCGCAACCTATCGATAGAGGCCCAAGCCGACCAGGTGCGGCAAGTGAAGAGGTCCGAGTCGGGAATGGTCGCCGACCCCGTAACCATTTCGACGGACGCAACCCTAGAAGAGCTTGACGCACTGTGCGGCAAGTACAAGGTGTCAGGCTTGCCCGTCGTGGATGACGACAACATCCTGCTTGGCATCATCACTAACCGGGACCTGTCGTTCGTGAACCCGAACAAGTGGGGGAACGAAACGGTTCGCGAACACATGACCCCGATGCCCCTCATAACCGGCGCGAAAGACATTCCGCGCGAGGACGCGAGGGACCTACTCGCCAAACACAAGGTGGAGAAGCTGCCTCTTGTGGACGAGGACGGGCGTCTCGCCGGGCTGATCACCGTCAAAGACTTTGTGAAGACCGACATGTACCCGAACGCGTCGAAAGACGCTACGGGCCGGCTGCTGGCCGGTGCGGCCGTCGGCTACTGGGGTGACGCTCGCGAACGTGCGGCGGCTCTAGCTGAGGCGGGCGTGGACGTGATCGTGGTGGACACGGCGAACGGCGCCGCCGAAGCGTCGCTCGAAATGATTCGCGCCCTGAAAGCTGACAGTGCTTTCGATGGGGTGGACATCATCGGTGGAAACGTAGCCACGGAGGAGGGTGCCCGCGCGCTGGTCGACGCGGGTGTCGACGCGGTGAAGGTGGGGATCGGTCCCGGGTCGATTTGCACGACGCGCGTGGTGGCAGGCGTGGGGGTCCCACAAGTGACAGCGATCGACTGGGCGGCGCGCGCCTGCGTTCCCGCGGGAGTGCCGATCATCGCGGACGGTGGCATGCAGTATTCGGGTGACATCGCGAAGGCGATAGTCGCGGGGGCGTCCACAGTGATGCTGGGCTCCCTGTTCGCGGGCGCGAAGGAAGCCCCCGGTACGGTCGTCTTCTCTGGCGGTAAACAATTCAAGTCGTACAGGGGGATGGGTGCGGTTGGGGCGATGAGCGCCCGGGGGCGCAAGTCCTATTCGAAGGACCGCTACTTCCAAGCTGACGTCGTGTCGGACGACAAGATCATCCCTGAGGGGATCGAAGGTCAGGTGCCCTACTCGGGGACTTTGGCGGACAACATTTACCAACTGGTTGGGGGACTGCACCAGTCCATGTTCTACACGGGGACCGGCACGATCCCTGAGTTGCAGAAGCGTGGAAGGCTAGTGCAGATCACGGCCGCCGGTCTGAGGGAGTCTCACCCCCACGATGTGACCATCACTGCGGAAGCACCGAACTACAAGCCCAGCGTCTAGAAAAGTGGGCGGTGGCGTTGCTTCCCTAAAACCACGTTCGACTGATGTGGTCGCTGCGCCCCACTGAGCGGAGGAAGCGCTCAAAGCTCTCCGCCCACTTCGCGTGAGCGCGCGCCTGGAAGCGGTGCAGTTCCATGGCAGACATGGAGTTCAGGGAAGGGCAGGCGTCCACCATGGCCGCCAATAGGTCCAAGGTAAGCGTCGCGTCGACGTCTGCCCTGTGAGTGTCCTTCGGCAAAGTCACCCCGTACGCGGCTACTAGGTCCGTGAGGGTGCGCTTGCCCCTTCGGCGTTCCACCAGGGCCCGGTCAAGCACGAGCGGGTCGACCACGGGGGCGACAGTGCCCCCAAGACGGTGGGACAGTGGTTGGACTTGATGCCGGGTTGACTCCGCTTCAAGGAGCGGCAGGTCGAACCCCGCATTGAAAACCACTAGGCAGCCGCCCCGGAGGACCGTGGCTGCCAACGCAGCGTTCACTTCCTCTAAAACCTGCGCGGGTGGCCTCCCGTGACGTTCCGCGTGACTGGTGGTGACCCCATGGATTTTCGCTGCCCCAGCGGGGATAGGCACCCCAGGGTTCGCAAGCCACTGTCGCCCATGGTCACCGCGGGTGGGTCGCGCCCCACCCTCCCGAATAACGACCGCCGCGGTCACCACCCGGTCCCGGAGGGGTGAGACTCCCGTGGTTTCCGTATCGAAACCAACCCAAGAACGCTCAGTCCAAGAGCTTGCAGCGTTCGCACCGCCCGCTAGCCCACCGCCCAGCCCACCACTCGTCTTCACCATGAACCCATTGTGCAGGCCCGGGCCGACGTTTAAGAAACGCGGGTAGACTTCACCTGTGAGCTACGAGGTTGAAATCGGTCGGGGGAAACGTGGGCGCCGCGCGTACTCTCTGGACGACATTGCCCTGATCCCAGCTAGGCGGACGCGGGACCCGAAGGACGTGAACGTCGGCTGGCAACTCGACGCCTACCATCTTGACATCCCCGTCTTAGCAGCGCCAATGGACTCCATCATGAGTCCCGAAACAGCGATCGAGCTTGGGCGCCTGGGCGGGTTGGGCGTGCTCGACTTGGATGGGCTGTGGACTCGGTATGAGGATCCCACCCCCCTCCTCAAAGAGATAGCGGAGCTGCCCGAGGG
>CAYFUO010000100.1:0-7710 GCA_964346255.1 uncultured Actinomyces sp.
AGCCCGGGAGCCATGTAGGGTTCCCGGTCCACCTCTTCAGAGTTGAAGTAGTATTTCCGCGGGCTTTTCACGTACACCAGGATGTTGTCGTGTTTGGCGGGCCAGCGGCTCTTAGATTTTCCCCCGAAGTCGTAGGCCCAAATGATTTCGTTCAAGAATGATTCGCGGCCAAAAAGCGCGTCGAGCAGCACTTTCGCGTAGTGCACCTCTCGGTAGTCGAGGTGTAAGTAGAGGGTCCCATCTTCCGCTAATAGTCGCCACGCCTCTTCCAAGCGGGGCTCCAAAAACTCCCAGTAGTCGGCGAACTGGTCGTCATACGAGGTGGCTATGCCCTTCACCACCTCATAGCTGCGACCCTGGAAACCCACGCGCCCTCCACTTTCCACTCTGCGGGCAGCCACGTTTTGGCGACGTTGGACGCGGCCCGTGTTGAAAGGGGGATCCAAGTAGATCATTTGGAAAGAGCCGCTGGGCAGCGTGCGGGCCACGTCGAGGTTGTTTCCTTCCACGATGAGGTTCTCGCCAGTAGGAGACCAGAGTGAATCCGCTGTTTGCATGCCATCACTCTAACTAACCCCCTAATCGTGGGGTTCGTTTGTCACGCTGGCCGCTGAAAAGATAGGCCCTTCGCCTACCCTGTGGAAAGGTTAGGTGAAAGAGTCCGTTCGGGGTGTCTGTGCGCCCCATAGAAGGGGAAACCATGTCCAACCCAGTGTTCAACCGCCTAGAGAAACAGTGGCGAGAACCCGGCAGCGCCGTGCAAATACCGGGCGAGACCACTCCACAGTCTCCACCGGTCTACGACCAGAAAGCGTTCCAACAGGCCCGCGAAGGCTACGAGGGCCCCTCGGCAACAGCCGTTGACACGGGCCGCCTCACGTACGACGACGTGATCATCAAAACTTCCATGAGTCTGCTCTTGCTGATCGCCGTTGCAACCGCATCCTGGTTCATCACCGCCGTCAACCCGGCGGCGGGAATGGGCATCATGATGGTGGGGCTATTCGGCGGTTTGGCTGTCGCCATGGTGAACATTTTCAGCCGCACTGTTCGCCCCGCCCTCGTGCTGGCCTACGCGGCCCTAGAAGGGGCGATGCTTGGTGCGCTCTCAATGCTCACTGAGGCGATGGCGCCCGGCGTCGTCCTGCAGGCAGTGGTGGCCACCTTCGTCGTGTTCGGCGCGACCCTGGCGTTGTTCGCCTCCGGTAAGGTGCGGAACTCTCCAAAAATGCAGAAGTTCGTTTTGATCTCCCTGATCGGCATCATTGGTTCCCGCCTCCTCATCTGGCTGCTGGCCCTAGTGGGAGTGAACGTCGGTGGGGGAGACGGCCTAGAACTCTTCGGTTTCCCACTTGCCGTGGTGATCTCCGTGTTCGCAGTGTTCGTTGGCGCCCTAGCGCTGATCGGGGACTTTGACCAAGTGAAGATAGGCGTGCAGCAGGGCGTGTCCGCCAAGTACGCTTGGATGAGCGCGTTCGGGATCATGGTCACACTGATCTGGTTGTACGTGGAGATCTTGAACATTCTCATGCGCATGAACCAAAGGAACTAGCAGAAGGAAAGAAATGGACAACGTAACAGTAGAAGGCGACTTCGGAGACAAGCCGACACTCGCGTTCGCGGACTCAGTTGCGCCCGGCGAACTGGTCGTAGAGGTCCTCCAAGAGGGCAGCGGTCCGGTCGTGGAAGCCGGAGAAACCATTCTCTGCAACTACTTGGGGCAAGTGTGGGACGGGAACGTGTTCGACAACTCTTACGACCGCGGCCAGCCCCTAGAGTTCCAAGTTGGCGTCGGCATGGTGATCGCGGGTTGGGATCAGGGTTTGGTTGGCCAGAGGGTCGGCTCCCGGATCCTACTTTCTATCCCCTCCGACCTGGGATACGGCGACCGTGGCGTCCCACAGGCGGGCATCCGCGGTGGTGACACCCTAGTTTTCGTGACCGACATCGTTGGGATTGTCGACTAAACACTCAGTGACACCTTAGGTGGGCCGCCAAGTTGGCCGGTGGCTCCGCGATTGTCGCGGGCGCGGCATTCGAGTCTAGTTGAGGACCCCGCGGGGGCACTGCACGCCATTGAAACCATGGTTGCAGTATCCCGTGGGGTTCTCATGCAAGTACCCTTGGTGGAAATCCTCCGCCAAGTAGAAGGTAGGGGCGGGTGGGGTGTGCACCACCGTCGCAATCGCGCCGAAGCCCTCCGCGGCGAGCTTCCGTTGGTATGCGGCCTTCACTTGGGCCACCACCTCCGCCTGCCGGTCGGTTGTAGTCCAAATGGCGCTGCGATACTGGGTTCCAATATCTCCGCCCTGCCGGTTCACTTGGGTTGGGTCGTGGTTCTCAAAGAAGATCGCCGCCAACTCTTCCGTGGAAACCACTTTGGTGTCGTAGATGACGCGAACGGTTTCGGCGTGCCCCGTGAGACCTGAAGAGACCTGCATGTACGAGGGTGATGGTGTCCTCCCACCCATGTAACCAACCGCGGCCGCAACCACCCCGGTGGTCTGCCAAAAGATGCGTTCCACACCCCAGAAACATCCGCCGGCGAAAAAGATTTCCTCAAGGGCACCCGTCGGCGCCAGCCCCAAGGGTTCACCGAGCACAACGTGCAAATCGCTAGTTTGGGCGGGGAGCATGATTAGGCCTCCAATACGACTGGTGGGTCAAGGATAGCGCTCGCCCGTTCTGAGCGTGTGGGAAGATTAGCAGCGAACAGCACGCGCATTGCGGACTCTTGGGAGGGGACGACCATGGCGGACAAATCGGGGCCCCCAGTGAAAGAAACGAGCATCAAACACCAGGTGCCCACGGCACTCCGCGTGGCGGCCGCTTGGAGTTGGCGGGGCCTCGCGGTCCTCGCCGCCATCCTCGTCATCCTTTTCGCAGTGTCCAAGACGGCTAGCCTCATCGTCCCTGTACTCATCGCACTACTGCTGGCCCTACTTCTGTTTCCTCTAGTGGGCTTCCTGAAAAGTAAGTTGCGCATGGGGAACACGCTTGCGGCTGTTTTCGGCCTGCTCATTGGGCTGCTCATCGCTGGGGGCTTCGGTGGTCTAGCGTTCACTCAGCTCCTGTCTCAAGGCCCGAAGCTGGTTCGGCAGACCACGGCGGGTTTAGAGCAACTGATGGACTGGGTGTCCGACGGGCCCCTCGGTTTGGACCCGGCTCAGGCGGAAGAGTACTTGCGTGAAGCGCAGGCTGGCCTGCTCTCCCTGCTGCGCTCCAACAGTGTCAGCATCGCCTCAGAAGCGCTGGTGCTCGCCACGTCCATGGTCTCAATATTGGCTGCCGGGCTGCTCATGCTGTTCACCCTGTTTTTCTTCCTCAAAGACGGGCGCCAAATGTGGATTTGGACCGTGCGCATGTTTCCCGAAGCGTGGCGTAACCAAGTCAACGAGGCTGGGATCAGGGGTTGGGTTACTTTGGGTTGGTACGTGCGAACCCAAACTAAGGTTGCGGCCATTGACGCCATTGGCATCGGGCTTGGCGCGGTCATGCTGGGTGTCCCCCTAGCTTTCCCGATAGCGGTCCTAGTGTTTTTCCTCGGGTTCATCCCGTTCTTGGGGGCGTTCGTGTCGGGGGCCGTCGCCACGCTGATCGCCCTCGTCAACAATGGTTTAACCACTGCGATCATCATGGTGCTAGTGGTTCTCATCGTGCAGCAGTTGGAGTCGAACGTCCTACAGCCTTGGCTGATGTCGCACGCCGTCTCCCTCCACCCGTTGGCCGTCGTGCTGGTGGTCTTGGCTGGTGGGGCTCTCGGTGGAATCGCAGGTGCGATTTTCGCAGTGCCGCTGGTCGCGTTCTTGAACGTCACCGTCTTGTACTTGCATGGGCATGACGCCTACCCGTGGCTGGCCACTGACCCGAATAGGCCGGGTGGCCCACCGGGCAGCCTAGATCAACAGATCGCAAATTCGTACGCGGTCAGCAAGAAGGATGAGAAGAAAATCGAGGTGGAGACGGGCGTGCACACCCCCCTCCGCCGGTTGAGCAGCGAAGGGAGGGCTAGGGCTGCCTCCAAGGACCAGCCCGCTGGTGAGGGTGGGGAGGAGGAGTGACCTACTGGGGGTCGAACGTGGAGTTCGGTTCAGCCTTCGTAAGGTTTCGCCTCAATGATTTCCACGTCGATTTTCGCGCCGGAGGGAACCTCGTAGGATAGTTTGTCGCCCTCTTTCGCACCGTTGATGGCTTTCCCGATGGGTGCGGTTGGCGAGTAGACACGCATTCCGAGGTCGCCGCCTGCGTCACGCGCGCCGAGCAGGAACGTCTCTTCCTTGCCCCCAATGATCGCGGTGACCACCATTCCCGGTGCGACTGTGCCGCCGGCCCCCGTGTGGGAGTCAACTTCGGCGCCCGCCAACAGTTCCTCAAGTTGGAGGACACGCGTTTCGTTCATGGACTGCTGTTCACGCGCAGCGTGATAGCCAGCATTTTCTGACAGGTCTCCCTCTTGGCGGGCCGCGTCGATCAGCCGCGCGATCTTTTCGCGGCGCACGGTCTTGCGTTCGTTGAGCTCTTCAGTCAAGGTGTCGAACTGACCTTGCGTCAGCCACGTTGTTTCAGTCATGGCGAAGAGCTTACAGCGGGGCGGAGCCAAAACCCATTCGCCGACCAAACTCCAACCCACAGTCGCGGACCCGAAACTGGGCCTGCGACCGTGGTGTCAACGATGGTGCCAGCGGCGCGCAAGGGGGCGCCGCGTTGTGGGTGGGTGGCGTCGGGGCCGCGGTGAGCAGTGGGGTTAGGAGAGGACGGCGATGTAGACGGCGACGCACTGGCAGGCCCACGCGAGCACCGTGAACGTGTGGAAAACCTCATGGAACTCGAACCATTCCGGCCACGGGTTCGGCTTCTTCGAAGCGTAGGCGAGGGCGCCAACCGTGTAGAGCGCGCCGCCAGCGACCAGCAGCCAGACGAGGGCCGCACCCCCCTTCTGCCACAGTTCCGGCAAATACCAGATCGCAACCCACCCGAGCGCCACGTAGATGGCAGTGGTCAACCATCTGGGAGCGTCGATCCAGAAAACTGAGATGAGGATCCCCGCAATCGCACCAACCCACACGACGGATAGCAGAATCATTCGGCTCCACCCGGTGAGCACCCCAACGGTTATGGGCGTGTAAGTGCCGGCTATGAGCAGGAAAATGTTGGAGTGATCCAACCTGCGCAGGACCACCCCCACCCTCGGGTCCCAGTAAAACAAGTGGTAGAGGGCTGACATTCCGAAGAGGATGAATGAGGACGCTAGGTAAGCGGCGGACGCCCACTTCAACCCCGTGGTGGGAGCGAGGACGACAAGGACGATTGACGCCGCCAAAGCTAGGGGAGCGGCCATGAAGTGCACCCAGCCGCGTAGGCGTGGCTTTTCGCGTGTGGGGGCGGTTGGAGCCCAAACGGGTGGCGTCAACGATGCGACGTTCATGGTGCCTCATCCCCTTCCAAGGCCACGGTAGTCCAACTTCGGTGGCCCACGCACCCACCCTCTCGGGTCGCCCAGCCGGTGGTGCTCTCATGTTGCACGCCGATGCCGGTTTAGTCAGTGGCGCGCCTCATCTTCGGTATTCTGGCGGTATGGCGCGAAAAGGGACGATACAAGGCAAGCTCCTCTACGAGGTTTACGAGTACCGCCTACTGCGTTCCCTCAACCGGGACCGCCTACCAAGGCACATTGGGGTGATTTTGGATGGGAATAGGCGGTGGGCGCGCGCCTTCGGGTCCTCACCTGCGGAGGGACACAAGGCGGGGGGCCACAAGGTCTTAGAGTTCTTGGGGTGGGCTGACGAGGTCGAAACAGAGGTTGTCACCCTCTGGATGCTTTCCACCGACAACTTGGGGCGCGACCCGGAGGAGCTGACAGAGCTGTTGGCCATCATTTCGGAAACTGTTGACCAGATTGTGGCAACTGGACGTTATCGCGTGAAGATAGTGGGGGCCACCAGCTTGCTTCCGGAAGAGTCTGCGCGGCGACTGTTGGAGGCGGCGGAGCGCACCCACGGCTTTGAGGACGCGATGCAGGTGAACGTGGCTGTCGGTTACGGGGGGCGACACGAGTTGGTTGACGCTGTCCGGTCCCTACTGAACGAGGCGGAAGAAGAGGGGCTATCCGCTGGCGACGTCGCTGACAAACTGTCGGTGGAGGACATCACTGAGCACCTGTACACGCGGGGGCAGCCGGACCCGGATCTGATCATCCGCACGTCGGGTGAACAGAGACTCTCAGGTTTCCTGTTGTGGCAGTCGGCTCACTCCGAGTACTACTTTTGTGAAACGTTTTGGCCGGACTTCCGCAAGGTCGATTTCTTGCGGGCGCTCCGCACCTTCACTCAAAGGGAGCGCCGCTTGGGGCGCTGACGAGGCCCAGGTTTTAGCCCCGTCAGCGTCAGAGCGCTACCGTCCTAGTTCGTGCGCCCAAGGTGGATTCGCGCCGCGACGTTGGACCACGATGTCGGCCAGTTCCGCCGCGTCTTGAAGCACCTCAGTGAGTTCCTCTGAGGTTAGGTTCACGATTCTTTCGGCCCCACCGGGTCCCCGCAGGTCACGCCGCCACAAAGCGTCAATCAGGCCACCCATGAAGGTGTCGCCGGCACCAACCGTGTCCACGACCTTCACCTCCTTGGGGTCAACTTCCGCCTGAGCACCCTTGGGTGTCCAAGCGATCGGGCCCTCACCACCACGGGTCATGACGACCAGTTTGATGTCGAACTCTTTAACCCAGTCTTTAGCGCTTTCCTCGGGGGTACGGTCCGGGTAGAGCCATTCCAAGTCTTCGTCAGAAACCTTGACCACGTCTGACTCCATGAGGAAGTTCTCCACCGTGAGGCGGGCTTCATCAACGTCACCCATGATGGCTGGGCGCGCGTTCGGGTCGTAGGTGGTGACCGCGAACTCTCGCGCGCGGCCCATGGCGTCCAGCACGGTTTCCGTGCCCGGCGCTAGGACAGCGGCGATGGACCCGGTGTGAACGATCAGCTCATTGGGGGTGACCGCGATGGGGGCTGGCGGGTTCCAATCCAAGTTGAACGTGTATTGGGCTGCGCCCTCTTGGTTCAAGTGAGCGGCAGCAGTGGGGGTGAGTCGCGCTCCCTGCGACCCGCTGACGACTTCGACACCGGACTCTTCTAAGTGTTTACGGATCTCTCGACCGTGCGCATCGTCACCAAACCAGGTGACTAAGGACACGTTCACCCCAAGCCTGCCTAGGGCCAAAGCCACATTCGCCGGGGAACCTCCCGGCACCGCTTGAGCGTCTTGGATGGTGGACCCGTACTCGACTACGAGGTCCATCAATGCTTCACCGATGACTAGGACTTGGCTGTCTGGGTTAGTCACTGGCCTTTTCCCACCTGTTCTTCTAGGACTGCCTCCGCAGCTTCCCCGCCTTGGGCGGCTTCCACTTGAGCTGTGGCGGCATTCAGGATCGACGTGCAACGGGCAGCCAACTGTTGGCCGCGCTGCCACAAACCGAGCGCCTGCTCCAAGGGGGCGTTACCCGTTTCAAGTTGGGTGACGATCCGCTGAAGCTCTTGTTTCGCCTGCTCGTATGAAAGTGTATCGGGATCGGGTAGGTTGTTGGGTTCCATTGGGGTTCCTTTTTGCGCTGACTGTTGTGGAAACGCGTCGTAGTGGAGTGTTAGAGAGGGTGAAACACGGAGTGGCAGGCTAGTCTCCGTTCCCTTTAGGTTCAAGGAACGAGCCAGAGGGGTTTGA
>CAYFUO010000101.1:0-5488 GCA_964346255.1 uncultured Actinomyces sp.
CACCCACACCACAACACACGCCACCCACCCGCCCGATCCGCAACACCAGCCCGCCAAACCGGCAGAAACGCGGGAAAAACCAGACGGCGGCAACAATGCGTCAGAGTGTGAAAAGGGTGGGTGCGGGCGCGAAGACGCGTCTTTCGTCTCTTGCAATGGCCGCCCAGCAGCCAACGCTGGAAAATGCCTAGAGTTGGCTCTGGCGAGCCCCGTTTGCCTCGCTACTGCCTAAGACTGGCGGACTTGGGGGATGCGGATCCCATAGCCGGCCCATCAAGGGTCGCGGCTTCTGGGCTGCTAGACCATCAAATAGGTGGCAAGGCGCCTACGCGCGGCCTTCACGGCAGCGGAGTCGGCTGCGATCTGGAACAAGCCCACAAGCTGCTCCCGCAGTGTCTCCTGCTCCTCTGGAGTGTCAGCGCTAATGAGGGCGTCGAGCAGCAGTGTGAAGGCTTCCTCTTCCCGCCCAGCCGCGAATAGCGCGTCAGCTTGAGCATCCACAGCCTCGGCTGCGTCCTGCTCTTGGTTCTCGAAACGGCGCTCAAACTTGGCGCGTGCCAACGCCTGCTTCGCTTCACTGTCCCCAGGGTTGGAAGCAAGAACCTTCTTCCAAGCCTTGATGGCCGCGTCCCAGTCACCCAACATTTCGGCTTCCCGGGCGGGCTCATGCTCGGGGGGCATGGGCTTCTCTGTGTCGGCCTCACCAACGTTGATGCGCCCAACTACTCCCATTTGCGGTGCAACCTGAAGCAGCTCTCCTAAGACCTGCCCCACCTGCTGAGGCGTGGGAACTCCCTCAAAGAGGGGGACGGGCCTCTGAGCCAAAACAGCGTAGCCAGCGGGGATCGCTTGGGCTTGGAACGCTGCCGCTAGCGCCGGGTTCACATCAACGTTGACCCGCCCCAACTGGAAGGCGCCCCCACTGGAACGGGCGACACCCTCCATGACTCCCAGTGCCTGCTTGGAAGCCAACGAGTTCGGCGAGTACAAGACCAACACGATCGGGACCGCCATCGACAGTGCCATCTGCTGGTCAAAGGTGGCTTCCGTGACATCTACGATCAGAGGAGCGTCGATGAGCTCTGATGAGTCATCTACGGCTGGCATCGGGGGAACACCACTCAAGGATGGGGGGCCTTCTTGCGTGGCTCCCTCTGCGGCCATCGGCGACAGGTCCACTGCGCCCCACTCATTGCCTTCCATCGAATGCGTCACTGTGAATCCCTCTCCTCTTTAGTCTCAGACGCTACTCTTCTGGTTCCTCTGCAGGTTCCGTGTCGTCCCTGTCAACACCTGTTATCACTCGTTCAGCGCCAACAACCCTAATGTCGTCGTCCGACCCTTAAGGCGGGACCAGGAAGAACACGGACACCAAGTATTTGACTGAAACGGAGCCCTTCACTTCTTTGTCCTCCACGTTCGCAGCTGGAGTTCCAGCCAACTGGAAGGAAGAACCTGGGACGGTCTTCTCGAACACCGTGGTGTATGTGAAGGCGGAAGAAACCAGAGCGTCACCCGTGTCTAACGCGACTCCAATGGTCGGGTAGTCCCCAGTCTCAGCAGTCGCTGTCACCTTCCCAGCGACCTCCACAGCCTCGTTCAACGTGGAGATTTCATCCTTGTAATGAGGGGCGAACACGTTGTCGGAAAAGACTTGGTAAGAGTCGTTGTCCGGGCTGTTCAGGTGGTTCACGTAGGTTTCGAGGGCCTCTTCCGGAGTGAACTCTAGGCCCTGCGCGTCCCGTTCAAGAACCCTTGAACCATCACGGACCGAGACTCCACGGACCGATTCGCCACCAACTAGGCGCACCCAGTTCTCAAGCTTGTAGTCGGAGCGGGCGTCCTCCTGCGTGATGAAGAAAACTTCGCCCGGAACGTCTTTCTCCGCCTCAGAAGCGACTACGAGCACGCGCGGCCACTCGTCCCCCACCGTCGCTGAGAACACGGATGGGGTAATGAGCAGACGGGGCAGGTCTGTGTCGGTCTTCTCCGCGCGAGTGAACTGGCCCGTACGAAGCGTTATCGCCGGTTTGACTAGGCGTTCCTCAAGGATCGCCGGGTCGTTCTCTTCCTGCGCCTCGTCGAGGACTTCCTGGATGTCTTCAACAATCCGGTGGACCTGATCCGCTGTGAGGGCTATGTTGCCGCCCTCGTCACCAGACTGCGCCCCGGATTGGGCGCCGGACTGTTCACCCGACTGAGCGCCAGACATGGGGTCGGGGACCTCTTTCACCGGGTGCGTGCAGGCGGACAGGGACAGCGCTGCTGCCACCGCGACCACGATCTTCAGTGTTTTCACTTCTTTTCGTTCCCCCCAACCGCGTCCACCCACGTGTCTTCAGTCTTCGCTGGTGTCGCGCCGCCTTGCTGCTGAACTCGGTATTGTTCATCACCGATGATTAGAGTGTCAACTCCGCGGTCGCGCGCTTCCCGCAACGCCCGCCTCGTTGGGAAAGCCCCACCGGTCTGCAGCGCGGAAAGGTTCATCATCCCGGACTCGGTCGTCACAGTCTCCGTGACGGCCCTCCGACGTGCTTCCTCCTGCAGTCTCTCCCGCGCCTCCTGCTGCTTGCGAAGCGCTTCCTCTTCATCAACCTCAGGTTGGGTCTCCTCGACCGGCTCATCGGCCATTACAAGCTCGGCGGGTCGCTTAGCCTCCACAGGTTGGGCGACTTCGCCCGGCGCCTCCGGCTCAGCCTCTTCCCTGGGCGCCTCAGGCGCCTCAGGCTCCGGTTGCTCAACTCCCTCAACCGACGTTTCTTCCACGGCTACGCCCGCAAGCGGGGTCTGCGTAGAATGCTTTGCCAAGGCGGCAGGCAACGTCTCCATTGCCGCCGTTTCAACACTGTCCTCATCACGTTCAACGATTGTCACCTTCGCGCCCTTACGGGAGCGGCTCGCCGCCAATAGCAGCGCCAAGATGACGCCGAGCAACGCGAACGCGCCGGCAGCGGAGAAAGCGATCAACTGCAGGTGGTTGTCTTGGGGGGTGTCCCACTTGAGGGACAGTGTGGGACTTGGGCCCACCCCATCGGTTGCCGCTATCACAGACATGTTGAGGTCGTCCCCTGACAGCACCATGGAAACGGATCCGCGCCCATATTTCATGGCCGTCCACATGTCCGAATCCAAGGGGTTTTCAACCGGATCGTCGCCTTCAGCGGCCTCGTCCGTCTCTTCCTCGGCGACTTCCTCTTCCGCACCCGACTGGGCGTCCTCGACCAAAAACTCTTCCGGAACGTGGGTGATCGCCTTCAGGGTTTCAAGGTCAGACAAACCCACGATCTCGTCGTAAGGCTCCTCATCCAACCATCCCTTCACGTCCTCGGGCTGGCCGACAACCAGCCACACGATCTGGTCGGGCTCCCCAGTTGCGCGCACCTCCACGCTGTCCGCGTACAGCGGAAGAACACCCACCCTGGTCATAGTGAATGGCTGGCTGGAGCCACGCTCCGCAATCACCTCTTGTTGCGGTTTCCAAACTGTGCTCGCCAATAACCCCACCACAAGCAGGGCGAGAGCAACAACCCAAAGCACGATGGGCACTGAGAATCGCTTCGCGTTGCTCATGTATCCTGCACCTCCATAGTCCGCGACTGAGCTCCGGGGTCACCCGAAGTGAAGAGACACTACCGCCCAGCCTAGGGGAGGGTGGGCGTGTCCCCCACCCTCACAGTGTATTTCACACCTGCCGCTTTGTCCCCAGTGGTCACAGGGGCCGCAGCTTACGACGCCAACAACTTGTGTGCCAGTGTCGACGCGCGTCCGCGCCAACTTCCACCCCGAAAGGCGCTTCCTCCGGCCAAGCCACAATGTGCTCCACCCCCGGGCCCACCTGCCTGCGGCAACCCGGGCACGTGAACGTTCGCTGCGACGGGCCGACGACCTGCACCTGGTATGGGAGGCCGTCACCGCCCGTCTCAGTGGTGCGCAGCCCCCGCATCACCGAAGGGTCAAGCGGCCGGTGAGGCTGGTTTTTGCGAGAGTTGCGCCGCCGTTTCTTGCTGGCCACTAGGCGACCTGTTTTCCTCCCCCGATCACGGCGAGGACATCAAATCCCTTAGTGGTGATCAACAGGTCCGCCTTCGACCCGGCCTCTAGCCGACCGATTTCTTTGTTTCCGAGGACGTCAGCCCCCGCGCGGGTGGCTAGGTACACGGAGTCCACCAAGGGTAGGCCCGCGATCTGATAGCCGATGCGGACTTGGTCGAGCAGGTGGGAGGTCCCGCCGGCGAGAGCGTCGCCGTGCAGGAGTCGCGCGACCCCGTGCTTCACGCGCACTTCCTGTGGTCCGAGGACGTACTCCCCGTCAGGCATCCCGGCGGCAGCCATGGAGTCGGTCACGTAAACACAGTTTTCGCGGCCAACCCCGGCGACAACTTGGCCGACCATGAGGGGGTCAACGTGGATTCCGTCGTTGATGAGCTCCGCGAACAGCTCTCCCTTTGCTGCGGCGCGCATGAAAGCGGGGATCGGGCCGGGGCTGCGGTGGTGCATTGGGGGCATCCCGTTGAACAGGTGGGTGACGGTTCCGCGTCCGCCACGCACCTTCTCAGGCGCCTCCTTCAGCAGATCAATGCCCATGTCGATCGCGTCAACCGTCTGGTTGGTGGTGGCGTTCGTGTGGCCCCAAGACGGGAGAATGTCGCCGTCGATGAGGATCCCTAGTGCTTCCTTACCCTCATCGCCCAAGCACTGTTCGGGTGCGATGGTGATGGTGACCGCGTTGCCGCGTCCCGCTTCAACTAGTTTGCGGGCGTCGTCGGGTGTCGCGGCCACAATGTACTTCGGGTTTTGGGCGCCGCATTTCTCCTTCGAAATGAATGGTCCCTCGTAGTGGAACCCAGCGATGATTCCCTCGTCCACTGCGTCCGCGAGCAGCGCGCCTTTCTCCTCCAGCACGGGAATCGCTGCGGTCACCAGAGAGGCAATCATTGTCGTCGTGCCATGCTTCAAGTGTTCACCGGCAGCGGCGCGCACGTCGTCCAAAGTGGTGGCGTCGGGGAATGACGCGCCCCCACCGCCGTGGCAGTGGACATCCACCAGCCCCGGCATGATGTAGGAGTCAGCGTCGAACTCTATCTGTTCGACTCCCGCCAACTCGTCTGGCAGATCTGTAAGGGGCCCCACCCAAGTGATGGTGCCACCGTCCGTGACGACCACCCCATCGCTCAGGACCTCATCCTTGAGGATCACCTCACCCACGTACGCCTTCTTGTCAGGCACTTCCGTTTCCTCCCTAACTAGTTCCTATTGGTCACCGCAAGATGTGGTGGATGACGCCTGCTCAGAAGAGGCGGTTCTGAGCGTCATCCATGCCCCTCATTTCGTCGTAATCTAGCACTAGGCATCGGATCCCACGGTCTGTTGCCAGTGTACGAGCTTGGGGCGTTATCTGTTGGCCCGCGAAGATTCCGCTTATGCCCTCGTAGCGGGTTTCACGGCCCAACAGTTCTAGGTAGGGGGGTGGTGGTCCCCCCGAATGGCG
>CAYFUO010000101.1:5498-7666 GCA_964346255.1 uncultured Actinomyces sp.
CAACACTACTAGGTAGCGGGTTAGTTGCTCCAACCCATCGATGCCGCCGCGCCTCTTCACCTCGATCGCTACCGCGTTCCCATCAGGGTCATAGACAAGTAGGTCGACGGGCCCGATCGGGGTGGGGTGCTCCCGGGTGAACAGGGTCCAGCCAGCCCCAAGGACCTCCTCCAATTGCTCGGCAAGTAACGCCTGCAAATGGTCTTCTACCCCGTCCTTCACTAGGCCCGGGTCTTCACCCAACTCCTCTTCTAAGTCCGCTACCACCTCATAGATGCGGATAAGGAGAGTGCCGTCACCCTTGACGGCCTCCACACGCCACAACTCCTCAACGCCTGCAGCCACATCTTCCCCGTCGGGCTCTTCAACGGTGATAGTGCAGGGCGCGGTCATCCAGTTCAATGGCTTGTAAGAGCCACCATCAGAGTGGACCAGCACGGACCCGTCTGCCTTCAACATGAGTAGGCGCTTCGCGCGCGGGAGGTGAGCGGTGAGGCGCCCCGAATAGTCCACTGAGCAGTCAGCGATCACTAGACGCAAAGTGTGGTTCCTACACTCCCGGTGGTGAAGACGTCATCCACGAAACCACCCCAGACGCGGCGGACGGGGGAACATCTAACTTAAACCTCCCAGGGGGAGCCTCCAAAACCACGGTCACCAACCCGTTGTTCACGTCAGGCCCCTCGATCTCAACGACCTCTGAGGCGACCCGGTCGAACACGATCCAAGGCTTTGGGCTCAGGGACGCCAACGCATACCAGGCTAGTTTCTTCCGCCCATAAAAGCCGACGCCACGCCGCCACTTCGGGCAACCCGGACACGCCAACCAAGCGGGGAAGCCACCCCGCTTCGTTTGAAGGACCACGGAGCGCACCAAAAAGTAGGTGAGCAGAAGCACCACTCCTGCGATAAGAACCAGAAGAATCCACTTCACGGAGGCTCCTATCGCAGGTGGCTAAGCTCATTGGGCGAAAAACTTCACTCGCCTTGAACTTTACCGCCCTCAGCGACAACCGTCACGAAATCCGAGTCAACAGACGCGAACCCGCCCTGAACGTCAACGGTGAGCAGCTCCCCATCGGGCAGCGTGATCTCAACTACCCCGTCTGACAGGGTGGTGAGCAGTGGCTGGCGGCCCCGAAGAATACCGAGGCTGCCGTCCTCAACTGGGATCGCCACGTAGTCCGCTCTCCCCCGCCACAACGACCTGACGCGGGAGACGACCTCTACGCGAAGACTACCTTCTGTCATCCTTCTCGATCTCTCTCCACTTGCGCTCCAAGTCCTCAATGCCACCGATGTTGAAGAACGCCTGTTCAGGCACGTCGTCGTAGTAGCCTTCAACGATCCGCTTGAACGCTTCAATCGTTTCAGACAGGGGGACGGTTGAGCCGGGGACGCCCGTGAACTTCTCAGCCATGTACATGTTCTGGCTCAGGAACGGCTGGATCCGGCGGGCTCGCGCCACCGTCACCTTGTCTTCCTCAGACAGCTCATCCACACCGAGGATCGCGATGATGTCCTGCAGTTCCTTGTTCTTCTGCAGGATCGCCTTCACGCGGGAAGCCACATCGTAGTGTTCTTGACCAACGTACTTCGCTTGCAGCAGGCGCGAAGTTGAGGTCAGCGGGTCCACCGCAGGGTAGATGCCCTGGGAGGCGATGTCACGGGAAAGCTCGGTGGTCGCATCCAAGTGGGCGAACGTGGTTGCGGGAGCCGGGTCCGTGTAGTCGTCCGCGGGAACATAAATGGCCTGCAGGGACGTGATCGAACGGCCACCCGCCGAAGTGATCCGCTCTTGGAGCGTGCCCATCTCGTCAGCGAGGTTCGGCTGATAGCCGACGGCTGAAGGCATCCGCCCCAAGAGTGTCGACACCTCAGAGCCCGCCTGCGTGAACCGGAAAATGTTGTCGATAAACAGCAACACGTCTTGGTTTTGAACGTCGCGGAAGTACTCGGCCATAGTCAAACCGGTGAGTGCCACGCGAAGACGCGTGCCTGGGGGCTCATCCATCTGGCCGAACACGAGGGCGGTCTTGTCAAAGACACCGGCCTCTTCCATCTCGTGGATCAGGTCGTTGCCCTCACGGGTCCGCTCACCAACACCAGCGAAGACGGACACGCCACCGTGGTCTTGGGCGACCCTCTGGATCATCTCTTGGATCAGG
>CAYFUO010000102.1:0-7619 GCA_964346255.1 uncultured Actinomyces sp.
TCCCGTCGAGGTTCGAGCCGAGGATGGCCGGCCTCGCGGAGATGGCCGGGTACGTCATCACCCAATATCTCGAATGCTCGTTCCACGCGCGCCGCCGCAGCCACCGCTGCCCGCGCTGACCTTCTCAAGTTCGCGTCATCAAAATTCGCTAGCCGATTAGCGCTCCCCCGCGCCTCCCTGCGCTTGCGTTGCTTCAGCCACGCCGCGTAGGTGTTGGGCACGTCCATCTCTTCAAGAAGCAAGCCGATAGCTTCCGCGTCACGGACCGTCACCCGGTCAGTTCCGCGTACCTGCCTGGTGCGCGCGTTCGCACCGATCCGCCTCGCCAAACCCGCTAGGGCTAAGGCGCTTTCAGGTCCGGGGGCCGTCACCTCTAGGGCCCCCGACCTTCCCGGGGCCAGCAGGGAGCCCCGCGCCATAAACGCGCCCCTCCACGCCGCTATCGCCACCCCGCGGTCCCCACCAACAACGTCTTGCGGTAGGCCCCTCATTGGGCGCCCACTAGAGTCCACCAGACCCGTCAGACGGGCAACAGTGTCAGCGTCTTTTACCACGCGGACCACGTAGCGGTTCCCTTTGCGCAGGGCGCCACCGGACACCATGATCAGGGTCGAATCCGCCCTGCAGAGAGAGGTGAGGAACGCCCGCAGCCGGGCCGCCACGATCTCCGAATCGACCTCCGCCTCAATCAGGATCCGCCCACCCACCATGTGGAGGCCTCCCGCGAAGCGGAGCAGCACTGAGCACTCGGCGCGCGCGTCCGCCGCCGTCTTCGGCTTGTATCTAGCCAGCTCAGCTTTCAGATCCGTGGTTAATGACAACTTTTCCCTCCACTTGGCTTCATTCCAGCCAGTTTTCCGTTTCCCCCACTTCACCGAGGAAGCCATCAAAAGCGTCACGCATGGCGGCCGCAAGCCGAAGGGGGTCGTGAACGCTACCGTTTTCGCCACTACGGACTTGGCGCAGTAAAACTCTTGCTCCCATCGCTGCTGAAGCCTCAACTAAGTCGTCTACGTCCTCAACCGTCGTGGGGTCCGCAACCACTATATCGAGTTTGAGATCTGGGGAGGCTTCCGAGATGGCCCTCACTAAGTCCGCGGCGGAAAGCGTTTCCGTCTCCCCCTCTTGGGGGGTGAGGTTCAGTACGAGGGCGCGGTGGGCGGGACTCGTCACTATCGCCTTGTGCAGTTCGTCCACTAAGAGGTGCGGTATCACGGAAGTGAACCAGGATCCGGGACCCAAAACCAGCCAGTCCGCTTCAGCGATCGCGTCAAGAGTTTGCTGTGGGACGGGTGCGTCGCTGGGCTCGACGCGCAGCGACTCAATCTCCCCAACCGCGGTCGCCACCGATGTTTGGCCCTCCACCGTCACCAAGTCGCTCCCCTGCCGGACATCCGCCTCAATCAGGAGTGGCTCCAAAGTCATGGGAAGCACCCGACCGTGGGAGTCAAGCAGTCGACCCAACCAGTCGAGGCCAACCACTGGGTCCTCAAACATTTGCCACAAACCGACGATCAGTAGGTTCCCCAGCGCATGGTTATCTAGGGGACCTTCTGTCTCCAAACGCAGCTGCATGAGGTCACGCCAAGTGAGGCCCCACTCAGAGTCGTCGCAGAGGCTCACGAGAGCCATCCTCCAATCCCCGGGAGGGAGCACTGCTTTCTCTTCGCGAATGCGGCCGGAAGAACCCCCGTCGTCCCCTACGGTCACCACCGCCGTGATCTGGTGGGTGACGTGGCGCAGTGCCTTCAGTGTCGCGGAGAGTCCGTGACCCCCACCGAATGCAACAACTTTTTGGCCCATCTGGGCGTCCCTACGCCACCCGTCGTCTTGGAGACCCAACTGCATACTATTTCCTCCCCATGTCCCGGTGCAGCACCCGCACGGGCACACCCATCTCCGTCAGGCGCGCCCCAATCGCCTCCGAGATCGCAACCGACCTGTGCCTGCCGCCCGTGCAGCCCACCGCCACCGTCACCACGGGTTTCAGTTCCCTCTGGTATCCGGGGAGGGTCGCTGCGATGAGGGACGCGTACATGTCAACAACTTCTTCCGCGCCGTCTTGGGACAACACGTAGTTCGCTACCGCCTCGTCGCGGCCTGTGAGGGCGCGCAGCTCATCAACCCAATAGGGGTTCTTCAGAAACCGCACGTCCAGCACTTGGTCCGCGTCCATTGGTAGCCCATGCTTGAAACCGAACGACATGAGTGTCACCCTAACCGGTCTGTCGCCCTCACCCGCGATCACGTTGCGCATGAAGCGCGCGAGGTCGTGGATTGACAGGTGGGAAGTGTTCACCACCTCATCAGCCCGTTCCAAGAGAGGGGCCAGTAGTTTCTTTTCTGCTTCCAACCCATCCAAAAGTGTCCCACTGGATTGGAGGGGGTGGGGGCGACGCGACTTCTCAAACCGCTGCACTAGGGTCTGGTCGTCCGCATCCAAGAAGACAATGCTGTACGCGATCTTCAGGGCCTGCAACTGGTCGAGGACCCCGATGAGGGACTGGAAGAACTCTCGGGACCTCACGTCCACGACCGCCGCCAACCTGTGCACCCCATCCCCCGATGGGGTGAGCATTCCCGCCATTGGGAGCAGGAGTGTGGGGGGAAGGTTGTCGACAACGTAGTAGTCGAGGTCCTCCAAAGCGTTCGCCGCCTGAGTGCGTCCAGCCCCCGAACGGCCCGTGATGATAACAATTTCGGTCCCCGAGTTCACGCCGGTGAAGGGCGCAGACTGTTGAATCCGGCTTCTCTCCTCTAATACTGGAATCTCACTTGGGAGACAGAGCTCTTCTTCAGGAACGCTTGAAGGGGACAGTTCCTCATCGGGTGTGCTCATGGCAACAGCTTGCCACCTTGAGGGAACCGTTGCACCCAAAAGTGGGGGCGACCAGATTTGGAGCGAGCCGCCCGTTGCGATAGGACTTGACACCGCGTTCCCCCGGTGAGCTGTGCCTACCCTCTCCCTGCAGGCCCAAACCTGGTCGCCCCGGCGCCCCTTCTTTGTGGGGCAAAGACCGGTTGCTGGCTCTGCTGGATGACCTCTGCAATCGTCGCTGCCCGTCTTTTGTCTTCGCGCGGCGGGACCTCTTTGAGTGAATGGTCACCCACTGGTTAAAAGGGGATCCGGACTTGCACTTCGGTTTTTGCGGGGCGCGCCACCACACCAGACCCACACGCACGCCAACGAACCCACACCAGACCCACAGCAAGGCTCGCAGTGTCGCGCCGTCGTTTTCGGACGTGTGGGTCCTACTGGGGTGACAGACGATCTCGGATGGCCCGCGCGGAGCTCGACTCTTGGTGGCCTCCGGAGTCTGTGACGGGCATGGGTGGCGATTTCACCGAGAGAGATCACGGCGCGGAAAACACGAGTCCCGTCCAAGACATGAGTCTGATCAACGGTGCGTCGTCCGGGGTTCCGCGGCGCGCGTTTCGGCCTGCTTGTCCGGTTTATGATTTTCGGACAGGGCACTAATAGCGCTTGCTGAATGCGCGCTAAAGACCCACTCAAGTCCGGGACGATAAAACCACCCACGAAATGACCGCCATGCGCCCGTGCACAACACTAGCGGGGCACAACACGCCACCACCCACCTCGGCTCGGACAAAACCGAGACAAAACCAGTGACCTAGCCCAGAAAGGCTCCAAACCAGCCGGTCGCCTGGAACCCCTCAAGAAAAGACCGGAAAAGACGTGAATGCACCCAGCAAACCGGGACATCAAAGCGATGAAAACCTAGATCCCGCCCCCAACCGAACGTGCAGCGAGATTGACACACAACGTCCCTCCCCCCAACCGAACACACAGCGGGATTGACACTGTCATTCCACTGCTTTGAACGCTGTACGTTCGGTCGGGGGAATGAACCATCGCTGTGTGTTCGGTTGGGGGAACGAACCATCGCTGTGTGTTCGGTCGGGGGAACGAACCATCGCTGTGTGTTCGGTCGGGGTACCTGTGGGGTCGTCCGCGTTCGGTTGGGGTGCACCGAGCGGCATCTTGGCGCGCGTTCAGCGCTGGTGTCCGATTGATGCGAAAGTCGCCCCGCTGCCGCCTCCCTCCACCCTGTTGACGCGCCCTAACCGTGGCAACACTTCGTACCCGCGCAGGCGACGGACTCTTTCGGAATCCCAGCCCTAGCACGTGCAAGCCCAAAACGGTTCGAGATCCGGCTTGGGGTCACTAGCCCCGTGCAGGGAAACCAACGATGCTCTCGAGAAAGGATTCAAAACAGCCGGTGGCCCAGGCCACTCGAGAGAAAACAGGAAAAGACGCAAACACACCCAACAAACCCGAGTACTGAAGCGACAAGAGTCAGGCGGAAAACACGAGTCCCGTCCAAGAGTGCTCGGGGCTAGGTTCGGGAAGAGCCCCGTCGCAGCCGCGCCCACCGGCCCATCGAGGCGAACCCAACTCGTGTTGGCCTGCGGAAGCGTCACTCTGCGGAAGCGTCACTCGCCGGAGGCGTCAACCTCCGCTGCACCCGCTTCCAAGACGTCGCCGCCCACATTTTGTCCACGAGCGACCTCCGGTCCCGCAGCCTCACTTCCAGCAGCCTGCGTGACACCAGCCTGCGTGACATCGGCTTGCGCCCTACTATTCTCCAAAGCTAGAAGAGCGTCCTTCACTATCTGCGCTGTTTTCTCCCCCACCCCAGGGACACTCGATATCTCTTCCACGCTCGCGTCCGCCAACCGTTTCAACGAACCGAAGTGCTCAAGCAGCGCCTTCTGCCTGACCGGGCCCAAGCCAGGGATGTTGTCGAGGACAGACGCCGTCTGCGCCTTAGATCGGCGGGAACGGTGAGCGCGCAGGGCCGTCCTGTGCGACTCATCGCGCAGGTGCTGCAAAAGGTAGAGAGCTGGGGAAGTCCGCGGCAACATCAGGGATTCACGTTTCCCAGGGATCCACACTTCCTCCAGACGCTCGGCGAGCCCAATGAGAGGCAAGTCCACGCCCACCTTCTTCAACGCTTTCACCGCCGCGTTCACCTGCGGCACGCCCCCATCCACGACGATAAGATCGGGTTCGTAGGCGAACCGCTTCGGAACCACGGCTCCCTGCTGGATTTCCCCAGACTCCACTGGCGCGTTCGGTTCGTCCTCTTTCTTCGTGAAACGTCGGGTCAACACTTCGGCTATCGCCCGAGTGTCATCCTCTTTCCCGTCTTCCGCTTCACCACGAATGTTGAACTGGCGGTAAGCGTCCTTGCGGGGAGCTCCGTCCTCGAACACCACCATGGACCCCACCCTCATTTGGCCACCCGTGTGGGAAATGTCGTAGCACTCTACCCGAAGTGGCGCCCGCTCCAAATCCAGTGCTTCCATGAGCCCCTCCAACGCCAACGCCCGATGCGTCAAGTCCCCCGCCCGCTTGGTCTTGTGGCGGCGGAGGGCCTCCTCAGCGTTAGCGGTCACCGTCTCCATCAGCGCCTTCTTACTCCCACGTCGAGGCACCTTGACCGACACTTTGTAGCAGCGCATTTGTTCGAGGACGCGCTTCAAGGACGAAACGTCCGCGGGCTGAGTGGAAACCAGAATCTCTGGGGGGATCGCCGTGACGGGCATGTGGGCCACGTCGTCAATAGACACTGGCCCCTCCGTCTTTCGGGACTGCTCGGTGCGGTCCGCATAAACCTGTTCCAGCAGGTCGCGCATCAGTTGGTCTTCACTGCGACCGTCGACCCGCTCAAGCACCCAGCCCCTAGTGCCACGAATGCGGCCCGCCCGAACGAAGAATGCCTGCACAGAAACGTCCAACTCTTCAGCGACCATCGCATACACGTCCGCGTTCACATCCAACGGGAGCGCCACCGTGTTCTTCTCTTGGACCTTTATGAGGGCCTGCAGCTCGTCCCTCTTCTTAGCGGCTTTCTCGAAGTCCAGCTCGCTGGCCGCATCTTTCATTTCTGCTTCCAACTTGGATAGGAAGGGCCCCGTGTCTCCGTCCATGAACTTGCATCGTTGCTCAGCAAGTTCCCGGTGACCCGCAATGGAGATGCGCCCAACGCAGGGCGCTGAGCACCGGTCAATGTAGCCGAGTAGGCACGGTCGGTCCTGCGCTTGAGCCCGGCGCAGCACGCCCGCGCTGCACGTTCGCACCGGGAAAGTGGGGAGTAGAAGGTCAATGCTCTCCCGGATGGCCCACACCTTCGTGTAGGGACCAAAATATCTGGTGCCCTTCTTTTTCGCGTCCCTAGAAATCGCGACTCTAGGGATCTCCTCCCCCATCGAAACTGACAGGTAAGGGTAGGACTTGTCGTCGCGGAACATGATGTTGTAGCGGGGAGCGAACTGTTTGATCCACTGGTATTCGAGGGTGAGAGCCTCAACCTCGTTTCCCACCACCGTCCACTGCACCGCCCGAGCGTCCTCCATGAGCAGTGCGGTGCGACGATGCAGGGTTTCCGGGGCGGCGAAATAGGAGCTCAACCGAGATCGGAGGTTGAGCGCCTTACCGACGTAGATGACGCGCCCCTCCCCATCCATGTACCGGTAGACGCCGGGGGAAGTGGGGATGTCAGAGGTTTTCGGCCGCCAATCGTAGCGATCCACGCTCATGAGACCAGCCCCCTCCCACGATCTGAGAAACTGCGTGCACTCACCCAAAGCTTAGGTCAGCGAAAGTGGATTTGAGGCGCGGGCCACTTGACACGCGCGTTCGCGACCAGCACATTTGGGCATCATCTGTGAATCAGGTGTCCAAACCCGAGGAGGTCCGGTGATGGAACAGCAAACGCCAGCGCTGAACGTGAAACAGCTCCGGTATATTCCACCCGTCACCGACGAGATGACGGTGCCCGGCATGTACCACCACCGGGCGACCGTGCGGCCCAGGTCAGTGGTCGCCCAACGCCGAACCGAAATCGGTGGGTGGAGGGACGTCACCATCGAACAGCTCCTTGCCGAAGTGGAGTTGTACGCCCGCGGGCTGATCGCCTTCGACTTGGAGCCGGGCCAGACCGTCGCAGTGCTGGCGTCCAACTCCTACGACTGGATGGTGCTGGACCTAGCGATCATGAGCGCCGGCTGCGTCACGGTTCCCATCTACGAGACGGACTCCGCGAAGCAGATCCGCCACATACTGCGCGACGCTGACGTCCAAGTTGCTTTCACCGACACCATCCAACAGGCGGACCTGATCAGGTCTGTTGCGCCCGAAACCCTGAAGGACGTTCTGGTCCTCAACCAGGGCGCGCAAAGAATCCTGGAGGAGAAAGCCCGGTACACCGCGCCCATCGAAGTGACGCGCAGGATGGAGCAGATGAGCGCAGACGACTTAGCGACCATCATCTACACGTCTGGGACCACGGGCGTGCCGAAGGGTGTGGAACTCACCCACCGGAACTTTGTTGGCACCACTCACGGCCTCCAGCAAGATGTTTACGCTATCGCCCAAGATAGGCGCACGAAGGTCCTCCTGTTCCTGCCTCTCGCTCACGTCCTCGCCCGCTTCGTAATGCACGGGATGGCGACGGGCGCTGGGACGGTTGGGTTCTCCCCGGACACGAAGAATCTGGTTGGAGACATCGCCTCATTCAAACCAACCGTGCTGCTGGTGGTGCCCCGCGTTTTGGAGAAGGTCTACAACTCCGCCCAAGCGAAAGCGGGTGGGG
>CAYFUO010000103.1:0-7615 GCA_964346255.1 uncultured Actinomyces sp.
CGCACCGTCTACAAACCTTGGATTGAGGGGGAGGAGAACATTCCCAAAGAGGGGGCCGCCATTTTAGCCTCCAACCACAATGCTGTGTGGGACTCCGTGTTCTTGCCGGCCATGATCGAGCGTGAACTCGTCTTCATGGGGAAAGCCGACTACTTCACGGGCACGGGCGTCAAAGGTTGGGCCACCAAAAACTTCATGAAGGCCGTGGGGACGATTCCTGTGGACCGATCGGGAGGGAAGGGTGCGGCGAGCGCGCTTCAAGGCGGTTTGGATCGGCTCAGCGAGGGGAAACTGTTCGGCATTTACCCGGAGGGCACCCGCAGCCCCGACGGCCGCCTCTACCGGGGTCGGACCGGTGTTGCCCGCCTAGCACTCCAGTCAGGGGCACCTGTCATCCCGGTCGCCATGTTCGGAACGCACGACGCCCAACCCGTAGGGCAAGCACTGCCCTCACGGATCGAAATTGGGATGAAGATAGGTAAGCCCCTCGACTTCTCCCGCTACCGGGGCTTAGACCAAGACCGGTACACGCTGCGCGCGATCACGGACGAGATCATGTACAACCTCATGCTCCTGTCCGGTCAGGAGTACGTGGACCTGTACGCAGCCGACGTGAAAGCGCGCCTAGCGGAGGAAGGCAAGTTTGCGGGGCCCATCCCAGCCGGAGCCAAGATCGAAGTGAAAGACACTTCGGGTGGTGAGACTGTGGCGGTCGAGGAGACGGTTGAAGAGCGCAGCCCAGAGGAACTTGATCGGGCCATCGTTGAAGTGACAGACAAAATGTATGAGGCCGACGTGGAAGCCGACAAGCTCAAGTCGCGCCTTCGCAGGGCAGCGGAGCTACTCCACTTCAAGTCCAAGGACGAGGACGACCAAGACACAGGCGACGAGGGCGCACGCGTTAAAGACGCAGGCGATCAAGGTGGGGGCGAGGTTTCTGAGGTCATCGAAGTGACCGAAGTTGAAGACCGGTCCCCCGGTGGGGCGGGCGAAAAGGAACGCTAAAGGCGGGTTCTCGCTGCGAAAGTCTCTTGACCGTGAGCGCCGCCGTTACCAGCCTTTTGGTAGAGTGGCGACCGGTAACAGACGACATTGGGAAAGAGGCATTCCGTGACCATTCGCCGCGTAGCACTTTTGACAGCTGGAGGTTTCGCCCCCTGCCTGTCCACAGCCGTTGGCAACCTGATTGCTCGCTACAACGAGCTTGACCCAACCATTGAGATCATCGCCTACCAGCACGGCTACCAAGGCCTACTCACCGGCGAGTACGTGGTGGTGGACGAAGAGGCGCGGAAGCACGCGGTCGCCCTGACCCGCCTGGGTGGCTCACCGATCGGTAACTCCAGGGTGAAGCTCACCAACGCGAAAGACTTGGTTGCACGCGGCCTCGTCCAAGAAGGCGAAAACCCACTGGAGGTCGCAGCTGAACAGTTGAAGACTGACCACGTTGACGTCCTCCACACCATCGGTGGGGACGACACCAACACCACGGCAGCCGACCTGGCAGCATACCTGCACGGAAACGACTACGACCTCACCGTCGTTGGCCTGCCGAAGACAATCGACAACGACATCATCCCGATCCGCCAGTCCCTCGGCGCTGACACTGCGGCGTCAGAGAGCGCAAAGTTCGCGAAGAACATTGTGGGCGAAAACCGGGTGTCCCCCCGGATGCTCATCATCTACGAAATCATGGGACGCCACTGTGGTTGGCTAGCGGCCGACTCCACCAAGAAATACTTGGACATTTTGGATGAGCAAGAGTGGGTCCCCTCCATCGGCCTGTCAAAGGACCGTTGGACTGTGGATGCGCTGTTCCTCCCCGAAATGCACTTCGACGTTGAGGAAGAGGCTGCGCGCCTACACAAGATCATGGATGAGCGCGGCAACGTGAACATCTTCATTTCTGAAGGCGCGGGTGTCCCAGAGATTCTGGCGGAAATGGAGGCGGCCGGGGAAGAGATTCGCCGCGACGCGTTCGGTCACGTCCGCTTGGATGAGATCAACCCGGGCCAATGGTTCGCGAACCAGTTCGCGAAGAAACTGGACGCGGAGAAGGTCATGGTCCAAAAGTCCGGCTACTTCTCACGCTCCGCCGCATCCAACGCCTACGACTTGCGGTTGATCCAGTCGATGACGGACTTGGCTGTTGAGGCGGCCTTCGATGGGACTTCTGGCGTGGTCGGCCACGACGAAGAAGACCAAGACATTCTGAAGGTCATTGACTTCTCCCGCATCGCTGGGGGTAAGCCGTTCGACATCACCCAAGATTGGTTCGTGGAAATGATGGAGGGCATCGGCCAGCGGATCGAACCCGCAGAGAACACGGGACACTGAGCCCAACCAGCCAAGGTGTGGCGCGCCGGGGCAGGGGTAGCCCCGGCGCATTAGGCTTGCCTCCGTCAACATATGCCCCGCGCGTGCGGGGGTGAACAACTTGGAAAGTGAAAGCATGAGGCCATGGGAGACGTGGCGGGACAAGACTGCCCGCCACCAACCTCAATACGGCAGTGAAGAGGAAGTTGGCGAAGCGGTCTCCGACTTGCGTAAACGCCCTCCTCTCGTGTTCGCCGGTGAGGTCGACAACCTGCGTGACGCCTTGGGGCGCGCAGGGAAACGGGAAGCGTTCGTGCTCGTCGGTGGTGACTGCGCCGAAACTTTCGAACAGTCAACCGCGAACGAACTGCGCTTGAAAATCCAGACCTTGCTGCAAATGGCGGTGGTCCTCACCTACGGCTCTTCCATGCCGGTGGTGAAGGTGGGGCGCATCGCCGGACAGTACGCGAAACCCAGGTCTTCACCCACGGAGACGCGGGGGGACGTCACACTGCCCTCCTACTTGGGGGACGCGGTGAACGACATAGAGTTCACGCCGGAAAGCCGCCGTCACGACCCGTCCCGCCTGCTTGACACGTACCACGCCTCAGCGTCCTCACTGAACCTGATCCGCGCTTTCGCTAAGGGCGGTTACGCGGACCTGCGGAGAGTACACGAGTGGAACCGCGGGTTCACAGCGAACCCGGTTTACGCTCGCTACGACAGTTTGGCTCACGACATAACGAAGGCCGTGAAGTTCATGGAGGCGGCGGGCGCCGACTTCGACTCCTTACGTCAAGTGGACTTCTACGCTTCACACGAGGCACTACTACTCGAATACGAGTCGGCACTCACCCGCATCGACTCCCGCACCGGACTGCCGTACGACACGTCCGGCCACTTCCTGTGGGTCGGGGAGCGGACCCGCGACGTCAACGAAGCTCACGTTGAGCTGCTGTCCAAGGTCCGAAACCCGATCGGCGTGAAGATCGGTCCCACCGCAACACGTGAGGACCTCTTGGGCCTCATTGAGAAGCTGAACCCGAAGGGCGAGGACGGCCGCCTCACACTCATCACGCGTTTCGGCGCCGACCAGATCGAGGATGTCCTACCGAGTCTCATCGACGTGGTGAAGGAAGATGGGCGGCCGGTCACGTGGATCACGGACCCCATGCACGGGAACACGATTTCTACGCCGAACGGTTACAAGACCCGCGACTTCGACACCATCATGAGTGAAGTGCGTTCCTTCTTCGGCATTCACGACGAGGCGGGAACCGTTCCCGCAGGCATCCACGTCGAACTGACCGGTTCAGACGTCACTGAGGTCATTGGTGGTGCAGAAGGGCTGGACAGCCAGTCTCTAACTGAACGTTATGAGACGGCCGTAGACCCTAGGCTGAACCACCTGCAGTCCTTAGAGATCGCATTTCAAGTTGCGGCCTTGGCTGCGGGCTCGAACGATGAAGCCCAGTGGCCGGGGCCGACCGCCGACCTGTCGGACCCGTCAGAAAGTTGGCACCTAGTAGACCCCATCGCCTAGGGGAGCCCAGCCTGTCGGGCCACGCCGTTCTGGACCGATCGGTGGGGGCTCTCCCCCCAGCTGAACGCACGCGATTAAAAACAATGGCATCACGCCGTGAACTTCGCTGTGCGTTCAGTTGGGGGCCGCGACCACTGATACCCACTCAAGTCGGGGCGGAAGTCACGCTGTTTTCATGCGCGCAGGGGCCCCGCTCACCCAGATAGGGAACCTGTCTTGAGGCGCGTGGCTCAAACGACCGTGATGGTGACCGTTGAGCCGCGAGCCGCGAGTTCTCCACTGCCGGGGGATTGTGCGCCAACGGAGTTGAAGAAGTTCGCCACCTTGTTGATCTCCACTTGGAAGCCCGCGGCCTCTAGGGTGGCGACGGCGTCCTCAGTGGTCATGCCGTAAACGCTGGGCACCTCAATGAACTCGGGCCCCTTCGAGACCACGAATGAAATCCCGTCCCCCCGGTACAGGACCTCATTTCCGGGTGGCTCCTGAGAGATGACCATCCCTTCCCCGATTTCGTCAGAGAACGCTTCAGTGGCAGTGGGAACCAATCCCATTTCTAGGACGGTCGCCTCCGCCTCAGTCCAAGCGGTCCCAACCAGGTTGGGGACCGTGAGTGGCTGGGGGCCCTTACTCACAACTAGGGTCACGGGATCATAGTGAGCGACGGAAGTCTCTGCGGCGGGGTCAGTGGAAATGGCGACGCCAGCTTCAACACTCTCTGACCACGCCTCCTCCACTTCACCGACAGTCAGCCCTTTCTCTTCCAACGCCTTGAGGGCGTCGCTTTCTTCTAAGCCTTCCACGCTTGGAACCGTGATCATTAGGACACCCTTGGAGACAACCAGGTTCACTTCGCCATTTCGGTGAGCCTTTTGCCCTGCGGCTGGGTCAGTTTTGATGATCAGGTCGGTTTCGACCTCGTCAGAGTTCTCAAACGTCGTGTAGGAGGCGAGGCCCAACTCGCCTAGGGAGTCTTCGGCCTGTTCAACGGTCTTCCCCGCAAGGTCCGGCACCTGAACGTATGCGCCCGGACCGTACTGCACCCACCACCACCATGAGGCGACCCCAACGATCGCGGCGAACATGACGAGGGACGTGATAATCCAGCCCCGCTTCGACTTGGTGGAAGTCCCCAACTGTTCCGGGGTGACGATGGACCCGGACGTAGAGACAACGCGCTGCTCTATGGGAAGAACAGTGGTGCCGGCGGGCGCCAGCAGCACGTCGGTCCTGTCAGGGTCCTTCTCTAAAGTCTCCACGGCCTTCGCTGGGGTGGGGGTGGGAAGGGGGTGGGCTAGAAGCTCCGGGCCGAGCGTGGCGCGCGTCTGCTCAACCAGAGACAAGGCTTGAGCGGCTGAAGAGGGCCTTTCAGCAGGGTCACGGCTGGTCAACGCTGAAACCAAGTCGTCGATCTCCGTTGGCAGCCACTCGACAATAGTGGAGGGTGGGGGAATGTCCTCATTCACCCTGCTCATCGCCACCATTAGGGGGTTCGACTGGTCGCCGGGAACCGAACCCGTGAACAGTTCGAACGCCATGATTCCCACCGCGTAAATGTCAGTGCGGGCATCCAAGGTGCCTTTCAAAGCGACCTCGGGTGCCAAATAGGCGACGGTGCCCATGATGGAACCCGTGGAAGACAGAGTCCCCTCGGCGACAGCGCGCGCCAACCCGAAGTCCACGATCCGCAGGTTCCGGTCCGGGCCAACCAACACGTTCTCGGGTTTCAAGTCGCGGTGGATCACGCCGGAGCGGTGAGCGGCGGCGAGGGCAGACAGGATTTGCTCAATGAACGTGAGCGCCGCCCCCAAGGCCAGTGGGGTGTTGGCGTAAATGTAGGAGCGCATGTCCGGCCCCTCCACCAACTCCATCACCAAGTAGCCGCGGCCCTCAAACACGCCCTGGTCAAAAATGGGGACCACGCCCGGGTGGGAGATGCGGGCGGCGGAGCGCGCTTCCCTGCGGAATCGCTCCACAAACTCACTGGACTCAGCTAAATGGCGGTGCATGATCTTCAACGCCACCAAGCGGTCTAAACGCTGGTCGCGGGCGACGTAAACAGTGGCCATGCCGCCCGTAGCCATTTTCGACAAAATCCGGTACCTGCCGTCAATGACCTGACCGATTGTGGGGTCAGCGACGCGTTCGCCGCCACCCGAATGGATGCCGGACGCCCGTTCAACGCTGCCCGTCGCCGGGTCTGCAGCGTTCGCTTCCCCCATTTCGGGGACCCCATTAGTTTCGGTCACGATCCGGATTGTACGCGACGAGGACCCAAGTTCGCGGCGCCGGGTTGGTCACGCGGTCCGATCGACCAGCAGACCAGTGAGGTGGTGGGCCAAACACTTCGCTGGGGCGGGAAGAGTTGAAGAGTTGAGTTGGACGCGGGCCTCTTCAATCAGGTCCTCAATCACCCGCTCGTGCCGTTTCACACCGAGCTCCGTGATCAGTGAAACGGCGCGCGCAATGTCATCCTCCTCCAAGTTGTCCTTGGAGTAGATGGCCTCCAGCTCGGCGCTTTGACTGGGGTTGGCTTCACTGAGGGCGAGGGCGAGCAGAACCGTCCGTTTCCCTTCAGAAACGTCTATTCCAGTCGGTTTCCCCGTTGCCTCTTCGACCCCCGTCACCCCCAAAACGTCGTCCCGCAGTTGGAAGGCGACGCCCGCAGGTTCGAAGATCGCTTCAAGGGAAACGTGGGGTGGGATGGTGGGGCAGGCTGCGATCCAGCCGAGCAGTGCGGGGTTCACCACCGAATATCTAGCGGACTTTGAACGCACCACCGCGAAAGTCTTCTCCAGTGTTTGCGCGGTGCCCGCCGACCCAGAAGTGCTCGACATGAGGGGAGCGTAGGTGATGGAGGTGTCCAAGTATTGGCCGACAGCAACTTCCCCCGCCATCAACGAATACTGGTTGAGCAGGGCGGAGCCGCCTGCGGGCGGCAGGTTCGCTGTTGCCCGCGCTAAAGCGTAGTCAGCGGCCGCGAGTAGTAAGTCGCCGGTCAAGATGGCCGCGTCATGACCGAAGCTCGCGTCATCCCCGATCAACTGGTTGCTGGCGTGGTGGGCAGCCATCGCCACGTGCGTGGTTGGCCGGCCCCTCCTAGTGTCGGAACGGTCGATGATGTCGTCGTGGACGAGGGCGGCGCCCTGGTAGAACTCGAGCGCAACAGCCACATCCATGACAGTGGGGTTCACGGCAGCCTTATTCAGCGCTGCCACAACCTGGTTGAGGACGTCCTCGTCCCCCTCGGCACAGGGGTCCGCGGTGCTCCTAGCCTCGCCTCGACCCGCTTCTTCGTTGGGTTGCGCGTCGAAGTGTGCGCTGGGGGCGTCAGCCTTTTCGGCCTCGTACGCAATCGCCGCCCCACTGACCGCTATGAAGGCCCTGAACCGCTTCCCACCCAACGTGGCAGTCAGGAACGCGTCCCTGAGCTCTGTTGGAATGTTCACGCCGAGGTCGCGCAAGAACTGGCGAGCAAGGCCGTTCACGCGGGTGTCGATAGCGTCTTTGATCGGTTCGTACACGCGCCGCAGGTCGCTGGAAGGCGAAGCACTTGTCATGATGCAAGCCTAGTCGGGCCCAATAGGCGGCGCAGGACCAACGGTTTCTCTACCGAGCAGCGGGGCAACGTGCTAAAGGCAACTTTCCGACCACCCGCGGGCCCCCGATTCTTGGCTGGGCGAGGACGCGACTATAATTGGGGTCAGCTTTGCATTCGCCGCTCACTAGCGCGCGAACATTAATTTACGAAAGGCTCCT
>CAYFUO010000104.1:0-7578 GCA_964346255.1 uncultured Actinomyces sp.
CGTTCATCGGTTCCACCATGACACGCGCCAAACCCACAGGTTGGCGTGAAGAGTGTTCCAACACTAGGTCTTCAATGTTGATCTTGGCTTGCCCCAAGTCTGAAAAGAGGCGCCCAAGCTCCCCCGGCTTGTCAGGGACTAGGACTTCCACGTAGCCCCACCGGCGGAGCGCGCCCCCATGTTTGCCGGGGATCCGCTCCACGCCCCGGTTACCGGCCGACATGACCGAGGCGATAGCCCCGGCGCCACCCGGCGGGATCGGAAGGTCACGGCTCGCTCCGGGTGCTTCCAAGGACTCCAACAGTCCCTCCAAGTCGTCCCTCAAGGCACCCAACACTGAGACGACGGGCCCAATGTTCCCCGCAATAATGTTTGTCCACAGCCCAGGATCTGATGCGGCAATGCGGGTGGTGTCCCGCAGCCCCTGACCGACGAGGCCAAGAGCGTCCTCGGACGCCTCCTGCAGCCGGGCTGCTAGGAGGCTCGAAACTAGTTGGGGGACGTGAGAAATCAGGGCGACAGCCTCGTCGTGGTCCTTCGGCTCCAAACGAGTGGGGACCGCCCCCAAATCGACTGCCAAGTTCCGCACCGCCAAAATCGCTTCGTTCCCCGAGAAGGGGGTTGGCACGATCACCCAAGGCCGACCGTAAAACAGGTCCCCATCTGCGTGGGAGGCACCCGACCGCGCCCTACCCGCCATCGGGTGAGAACCAACGTAGCGGGAAAGAAGAGCGTCCCGGTGCTCCGTTTCCCCGAGGCTCTGTTCCGTCAGGTCGAGGACGTCACGCACCACTGCGTCTTTCACTGACGCCACATCCGTCACCGTGGCACCCGGGTAGCGGGTGAGCGCTTCGGTGACCACCTCACCCGTCACGTCCGGTGGGGCGGCCACAACAACCAAACTTGGGCCCACCTCCGCCTCCCGGTGAGCGACCGTCTGGAGTGGCGCGCCCGCACCCATGTCCCCCGCGAGCGCCACGGTCGTCGGAGAGGGGTCCGAAAGCCACACCTCAACCCCTAGGGACCTGAGGGCAAGAGCGATTGATGTGCCGATCAGGCCTGTCCCAATCACGAGGACGGGACCCTTCGTGGAACTGCGGGTGGGCGAAACTTCGTGGCTCACAAATCTACGGCCTCGTACAAAGCGGTTAGGTCGTGCCCCTTCACCCTGCGGACCCCACCCTCGTGTAGGCGCCCCAAACTGATGGGGCCGAACTTGGTGCGCACCAACCTCTGCACCGGGTTCCCAATGTCATCGAAGATGCGCCGCACCATGCGGTTACGCCCCTCATGAACCGAGATTTCGACCGTCGCCATGTCCCCGTGGGTGGAAAGAATCTTGAACTTGTCGACCTGCACTGGGCCGTCTTCCAGCGTGATTCCCCGCTCCAAAACCTTCTTCACCCCGGGGCGTGGGTAGCCGTGAACGCGAGCCACATAGGTCTTTTCTATCTCGTACTTCGGGTGGGTGAGCCGGTTCGCTAACTCTCCGTCATTCGTGGCCAAAATGAGTCCCGACGTGTCCACGTCAAGCCTCCCCACGTGGAAGAGGCGCTCAGGGTACTCGACCAGCAGGTCAGCGAGGGTTGGACGACCTTCTGGGTCGCTCATCGTTGACACCATTCCGACCGGTTTGTTGATCGCTACAACAATGTTTTTCACGTCGTCGACTTGGATGCGTTTGCCGTCAACCTTGACTATTTGACGCTCCGGGTCCACGCGGGTCCCCAGCTTCGTGACGATTTCCCCGTCGACCGTGACGCGCCCCTCTTGGAGGAGGATCTCAGCTTTGCGCCTCGAGGCGATTCCCGCCTGAGAAATCAGTTTCTGTAAGCGAATCCCCTCAGGAACGTGCGGGTCAGCCATGGTGTTTTCCTTCCGGTCGCGAGCGTTTCCAAAGATACACGAGTCTAGAGGAGTTCCTCCGCTAAGGCGCCCGCCTCACTGGGGTCAGCCATGTGGGGCGCGAGGGGCGGCAGATCACCTAGGGACTCCAAACCCATTTTCTCCAAGAATAGGTCCGTCGTGTGCAGCAGGCCGGCTCCCCCGCCGCCCACGCCTTCCTCTTCCACGAGGCCGCGGGCCAGGAGGGTTCGCACCACCCCATCCACGTTCACCCCACGCACCGCGCTCACCTGGGAGCGGGTCACGGGCTGCCTGTAAGCGATCACAGCGAGGGTCTCCAAAGCGGCCTGACTCAACGTTGCCATGTGATCGCCGGTCACGAAGCGTCCCACCCAGGGCGCGTACTCGGCCCTCGAATAGAACCGCCAACCGCCCTCCACCTGCCGCAACGTGAACCCACGTTGCGGTTGTTCTCCCCCACCGTTGAAGTCGTTTTCCAACCGCGTGAGCGTCTCTTCGACGAGGGCGGCATCCACTCCTGTCGCCTCACTCAGGGCCTCGACGGTCACGGGGGTGGGAGAAACAATGAGGATCGCCTCCAGCACTGGACGCAAGTCCTCCTCGGGCAGTGCCTCCCTCGTTGGATCGTTCACGCTTCTAACCTTCCGTCTGCGGCCTCGGTCGCCAAGATGGTGAGCTCCCCCATCTGGCGTTCTTGGTGGAACTCAACCAGACCTTCCCTGTACAACACTAAGAGCGCCAAGAAGCGTGCGACAACCACTGGGGAGGGCTGGTCCTGCGTAAGGGACGCGAACGTCGTTGTCCTCTCCCGTTGGATCAGGTCCCTCACCTCCTCTAACTGATCGTCGAAAGACACGTCGTGGCGGGCTACGTGCTCCGCCAGATCTGGTCGGGGCGCGGCGGTGAGGGACGCTGCCGCCAAGCGGGCCAAGTCGTCTGCGGTTACCGACCACTTCAAAGGCGACGGTAAAGCGTCGAATGGCGGCCCCATGGGTACGGCGCGCCCCACGGCTGCTGCGTGTTCACTCCACCGCGCGGAGAACTCTTCAGCCACCTGTTTGAACGCTTGGTATTGGAGGAGGCGCGCGAACAGGAGGTCCCACACTTCCAAATCTTCATCTAGGGGGCCTTCGTCTCGCTCAACTTTGGGGAGCAGCGCTGCAGATTTCATGTGCAGGAGTGTTGCGGCGACGACTAGGAAGTCGGTGGCGGAGCCGAGGGAACGGTTTTGGCGCACGTAGGACAAAAACTCGTCTGTCACCTCAGACAAGGCGACCTGGGTCAGGTCCATTTCCCGGTTGGCGATCAGGCGGAGGAGCAGGTCGAAGGGCCCTTCGAAGTTATCGAGGCGCACCTCAAACCCCCGCAGAGTTGGGGGCCCAAACGTTTCACCTTCAAGCGGGTCCCGTTCCACATTCTCTGGGATCCCAACTTTTTGGTTCCGCACCGAGGTTTCCTTCACCACCACCGAATCAACCGTTAGGGGGCTTCCCCGCGGTAAATCATTTCCCGAGCCAACGACCTGTAAGCCTGAGAACCCGGGTGGTTAGGCGCGTGCGTCAGAATCGGTTCGGTTGCCACAGAAGCGTCCGGGAACTTGACGGTCCTGTTGATCTCCGTCTCATAAACTAGGTCACCGAACGCCTCATCTAAACGCTCCAACACTTCTTTGGAGTGGAGGGTCCGCCGATCCACCATGGTGGGGACAATCCCATCAATCTTCAAACGCGGATTGATACGGTCCCGCACGGTCTCAATGGTCTCCACCAAAAGGGCGACACCACGCAGGGCGAAGAACTCGGTAGCGACCGGCACGAGGGCGCCATGAGCGGCCGTCAACGCGTTCACAGCTAGAAGACCGAGGGAGGGCTGGCAGTCGACGATGATGACGTCGTAGTCCTCCTCTAGGGGGCGCAGCACCCGGGCCAGAGCTGATTCGCGTGCGACCTCGTTCACCAACTGCAACTCGGCGGCCGACAGGTCAATGTTCGCGGGCAGCACGTCCAAGTTCTCCACAGCGGTCTCACACACCGCTTCCTTAGGGTCCAACCTGGGGTTCAAAAGTAGGTTGTAAACGGTTGTGTCCAAGTCGAGGGCGTTGATTCCCAACCCGACGGACGCAGCGCCCTGCGGGTCAAAGTCGACGATGAGGACCTTGCGCCCCAACTCGGCTAGGGCAGCCCCCAAGTTGATGGCGGTCGTCGTCTTACCGACACCGCCCTTCTGGTTGCACATGGCGATGATTCGCGCGGGACCGTGGTCCGTGAGTGGCTCCGGCACGGGAAAACCGGGCGCCCCAACGACCTCGACAAGTGCCGGCTGAATATCTTCGCTCACACCCCAACTCTACCTGCTATTGCCCCCGTTGCTGATGAAAGCGCGTGGGTGCGTGGACCGATACACCTCCGTGAGGGTCTTCGCTGTCGCCTTCGTGTAAATCTGGGTGGTGGAAACGGACGCGTGCCCCAACAATTCTTGCACTTCCCGCACCGACGCCCCACCTTCAAGTAGGTGGGTGGCGAACGAGTGGCGCAACGTGTGAGGAGAAACCTCCGCGTGAAGGTTCGCGCGTTTCGCAGCGCGATCAATAATCTCCCAACCGGACTGGCGAGAAAGAGGGTTGCCCCGCAAGTTCAGAAACAGGGCCGGGTTCCCCCTACCTTTCAGGGCGAGGGCTGGGCGCCCTCGGACAAGGTAAGCGTCGAGGGCCCTCCGTGCCGGACCACCCAAGGGAACTATGCGTTCCTTGCGCCCCTTACCCAGCAGGCGGACGACGGAGAAGTCCTCAACGAAAGCCACGTCATCCACACTCAGCGCGGTCACCTCAGAAACTCTAGCTCCCGTCGCATACAAGAACTCTAAGAAAGCCGAGTCACGCAACGACCTGGGGTCCTCACCGGCAGCGGCCTCCAGCAGGCGAATCACTTCGTCGATTGTGAGGCTCTTCGGTAAATGCTCCGGCATTTTAGGGCCCCTAATGTTCACGGTCGGGTCCACCGTCGTGAACCCCTCGCGAACCAGCCACTTGTGGAAAGAACGCAGCGTCGAAAGTGTTCGGGAGACTGATGAGGCAGCGAGAGGTTTGTGTGACTCGTCACCGACGCGGAGGCGCAGGGCGAACGCTTCAACGTGTTCGCTGCGCACGTCCCCCCACCCAGTGGGACGTTCTCCCCCACCACCTTCGGCTAGGAAGGCCAAATAGCGGGTCAGGTCCCGTCGGTAGGCCGCCTCCGTGTTCACAGACACTCCGCGCACGACACGCGAATCGTCCAAGAACCAGCGGACTGACTCTTCCACGCCACCGCCCCCCAAGAATGCGTAACGCAGCGGACAAACAACCTTGCCCGCGCGTGACACAATGGTTGCACATGACCCGGTTGTTCGGGCGGTCCTAAATAACATTGGAGATTTCGTGTCGTTTGAGTGGAATGAACTGGACAGGCTAGCGGTCTCAACTGCGAAAGTCTTGACGGCCGACGCGGTCGAGAAGGCGGGCTCAGGTCACCCCGGTACCCCCATTTCTTTAGCTGCAGTTGGCTACCTGCTGTACTCTCGTCACCTGCGGTTCGACCCTAGGGACCCGGATTGGGTTGGCAGGGACCGTTTCGTGTTGTCTGCCGGTCACGCTGCCATGCTCCAATACACTCAGCTCTTCTATGCGGGTGCCGGCGTCGAGTTAGACGATATTAAGAACCTGCGGAAGTTCGGGTCAAAACTTCCTGGACACCCGGAACGTGGGGTCACCCCCGGGGTTGAGGTGACCACCGGCCCACTGGGTTCAGGTTTCGCTGCCGCAGTGGGGATGGCAATGGCCTCAAGGCGCGAGCATGGGCTGTTTGACCCGGACGCGCCGACGGGTGAGTCGCCTTTCGACCACACGGTTTACGTGGTTGCCGGGGACGGGTGCCTGCAGGAGGGCATCTCGCAGGAAGCGGCCTCCATCGCTGGCACCCAAGAACTGGGGAACTTGGTTGTCATTTGGGACGACAACCGGATCAGCATCGAAGACGATACTTGCATTTCGTTCAATGAGGACGTGGAGGCGCGGTTCCGGGCCCTAGGCTGGCATACTGACCGGGTCGACTGGCGTAAGTCCGACGGGTCCTACGTGGAAGACGTGGAAGCGTTGAACGCGGCGATCGACCGCGCGAAACGGGAAGACACCCGCCCTAGCCTCATCGCCCTTTCCACGATCATCGGCTACCCCACCCCCACCAAGTCTGACACGGGCGCTATTCACGGCGCGAAGCTGGGCGACGATGCTCTCCGCGGCCTGAAAGAGGCTTTAGGCTTCGACCCTGACAAGACGTTTGTGGTTGATGAGGGGCTGCTCGAGCACACGCGCGCGGCCGCCCTAGATCGAGCGCGCCACGAACAGGAGGAGTGGGACAAGAAGTTCGCTGAGTGGGCTAGAAACAACCACTCTCACATGGAACTGTTCCGCCGCATCCACGCAGGACAACTGCCGGAGGGATTGAAGGAGGCTATCCCCACGTTCCCGGGGGGAAAGCCAATGGCGACGAGAGCCGCTTCCGGGCAGGTGCTGAACTCTGTTGCGAAGGTGATGCCGGAGCTTTGGGGTGGTTCCGCTGACTTGGGCGGCTCAAACAACACGCTCATCCACGGTGAACCGTCTTTCTTCCCCACGCACAGGTCTTCTAAAGAGTTTGAGGGGAACCCTTACGGTCGGAACCTGCATTTTGGGGTGCGCGAGCACGCGATGGCCGCCATCATGAACGGGATTGCTTCTGACCGTCTCACGCGCGTCTATGGGGGCACGTTCTTCGTGTTCGCCGACTACATGCGTGGCTCTGTCCGCCTGTCAGCCCTCATGAACCTACCGGTCATTTACATTTGGACCCACGATTCAATCGGTGTCGGCGAGGACGGTCCTACACACCAGCCGGTTGAGCACTTGACCGCTTACCGGGCCATCCCGAATCTCGCGCTTGTCCGCCCCGCGGACGCCGCGGAGACCGCGGTCGCGTGGCTGGGGGTCCTTGAGCATGAGACCAGCCCGTCTGCTCTGATCCTGTCTAGACAGGACGTGCCGAACCCGGCCCGCGGTGAAGGAACCGGCCTAGCGGACGCCGCAGGCGTGTTGAAGGGTGGCTATGTCCTCTCTGAGCCGAATGGTGAGGTGGATGTCATCCTGATTGCCTCTGGCTCTGAAGTGCAGCACGCCCTTCAGGCGCAGAAGGACTTGGCTTCGGAAGGTGTTGGCGCCCGCGTGGTGTCTATGCCGTGTATGGAGTGGTTCGAGGCTCAGCCGCAGGAGTACAGGGAATCGGTCCTGCTGCCTGATGTGAAGGCTAGGGTGTCGGTCGAGGCCGGGCTGGCTTTGCCGTGGCGCCCCTACATTGGGGACGCGGGGGAATCCGTGTCTATTGAGACTTTCGGTGTGCCTGGTGCCGGCACGGAATTGTTCGAGCACTTCGGTTTCACCGCGGAGAACGTGGCTGCGGCTGCGAGGAAGTCTTTGGCTAGCGTAGGGAGCCTCTAGGAGGCTTCGAAGCTGGCGCCGCCAGAGTTTCGGCCCCGGGATCGCCGTCTAGGCGCGTGGTCCCGGGGCTGCACTGCGCTTTGACACCGTCGTTCTTCCCGCTGGGCCCTGCTTTGTCGCGGTGGCGGTTTGACGTTTGGAGTGCCACCGTTGGGCTGGTTAAACAAGTTTGGGCCCTAGCGTTTCTGCTTGGGCCCTGATTGTTTGCA
>CAYFUO010000105.1:0-7221 GCA_964346255.1 uncultured Actinomyces sp.
CAAGTAGGCGCAACAGAAGACAGTCGCAGCGGCCACGCCGCCAATACCGTCCACCGATCCCCTTCGTGGCAAGGCCCTTCGAGGGGCTCTCCATTGAACGCGACCTCGTGGCGATGCGGGAAATCATTCCAGCGGCAGTGCTCGCGGCCCAGACGAATGATGAGCTGGGCGCCGTCGACTTTGACTTCGTGTCCCTCCTACCCAACGGGATACCAGCGATGATCCGCGATGATGGGCGGATCCTTGTCGGGTTGCAGACGCGCACGAACTCTTCCGACCTGTCCCACGATTTGGGTGGCGCAATCAAAGCTGCCATTGAGATGGCGGATAAGGGGGAGACAGGAAACGTCACTTTCGATGTTCGTGACCCCGCGCCACGCTTACAGGAGGTCCTTGACGACCAGTTCTTGGTGGGCGAGGGCGACCACGATGAAATGCTCCTAGAGCTCCACCCTGATTTCGCGTTTTGGTTCACGGAGGAAGAAGCCGCGGAAGACGACACGGCTGCGGCGCTGCGGCAGAGCCGTGATGAGATCGTTCCCACGGAAGAAGTCCCCGCATCCCCCGGCATGTACTGGTGCGAAATGAACAACAACTTTGTTCGATACCTGACCCAGACGGGTGAGGATGAACTGTTCACCGCCCTCGCCCGCCTCCAAGTTTCGGGGGACGCGAACATGGGTGAGGACTCCAAGTTTGTGGGAGCCTTCCGTGCGGCCGGCATTGCGATCCCCGTGTTCCAAGTCAGCAAAGAGCTGTCTGCCGAGGAGCTTGAGGGACCAGCGAACGCGTTCCACGAGCGCCTCCAGGAGGCGCTCGCCAACAAGGAGCCCCTAAACCACGATGAGAAGCGGGCGAGAGCGGGACTCGTCTCACGCCAAGTCACCATCCGCTGAACCTAAGCTGTTTCCTCAACGCGCGTGGCCGCCTGCTGCACTGGAACGACGCTTTGAGTAGAGTGTGACTCGTGAGCAAGCCGGCGTCGAATCCTACGGGACCCCAGCGGGTCGCCGTCGTGATACCTGCCCACAATGACCGCGACACCATAGCGCCAACAGTGCGAGCGTGCCGCGCGATCCCCTCCGTTGACCTCATCGTCGTCGTGGATGACGGGAGTGAGGACGACACTGGCCACGTCGCCCGCGGTGCTGGCGCCGTTGTCGTACGACACTCCGTGCCGCGCGGGCGCGGTTCAGCCTTGGAAACTGGCGCCAAAGTGGTGTCGATGCGGGACCGGGAGGACTGGCCGGCCCGCCACATGCTCTTCATGGACCCAGACTTGGGTGACTCCGCTGTGGAAGCGACGGCACTAGTCGACGCTGTGAACGACGGGGTCGCTGACTTAGCTGTTGGAGTCAGTCCCGGCATGGAACGTTCTCTGGTTGCCCGGGGTGCAGAAAAAGCTGCGTCACGTGCGATCAAGCAGATGACGGGGTGGACGGTCACTCAGCCTTTTGCCACGGCCCGCTGTTTGACTCGGGAAGCGGTTGACGCCATCTCACCTTTCGGTGGGGGTAAGGCGGTGGACATGGCTTCCACCATTGACCTGCTGTCCGACGGTTTCACGGTGGTGGAGGTCCCCTGCGACTTCGAGCGGTTGGAGCGCAGCAGCAGGCTGGTGTCCGCTAAACACGCCCCTAAACGGGGTGACGTGTGGCTGGCCACGCAAGGCTTGAGGCTCCGGTCTAGGAAACTGCCGAAAGCGCGTCAGGTGCCTGAGACTGAACAGGGCGTGGGGGTTCCTTACCCGGTGGCCGCCCGCGAAAAACGGGCGTCCAAGAGCGAAGGTTAGTCCTCGGTCTTCAAGCGCAGTGAGTTTGTCGCCGCGGCTGTGGTTTCGGATGTCCGCGGGCCCGTGCCGAGTCTCACCCCTTAACCGGTTCTTGGGTTTTGATGGGTCCGCACGGGTTTGGGGTCGGTGGCTTTTGGTGTCGGGCTCGGGTCACTTCAGGCACTGTCTGTGTTCGGGTGCCGCGTCGGGCGGTGGGGCCCATGTTCTACCCCAACCGATCGCGCGTGCTTGGGCACGTTTGTCCCCCGACCGGATCCACGCGGACACGTTTGTCCCCCGACCGGACACGTTTGCCCCCGACCGAACACACGCGGACGCGTTTTCTCCCCCGACCGAACACACGGTGGTCAAAACAATCAGATAACGTTGGAAATCTTGCTGTGCGTTCGGTTGGGGGGATTTTGGGTTGCTGTGTGTTCGGTTGGGGGGATTTTGGGTTGCTGTGTGTTCGGTTGGGGGGCGCGAGGTGGCATGTTCGATCACCCGGGGCGTGCGTCCAACTGGCGGTCGAGGTGAAAAGCCACGTGCCTCCCCAAAACGTTACAGTCGAGGCGCCCAACGAGGGGAGCGCGCGCAGTGTCGGCGAGGACCGCTCCTCAACCCACGGAGAAGGAGCGTCGACACGACTGAACCGGGGTGAAGGTCAGCCAGCAGTCCTCAACCGCAGTGAGTTCGCCACCACGAAGATGGACGAGGACGCCATGGCAGCCGCCGCGATCATGGGGTTCAGTAGGCCCATTACAGCAAGTGGCACCGCCAAAATGTTGTAGAAAAACGCCCAGAACAGGTTCCCCTTGATGACCCGCAGAGTCTTCCGGGAGATACGGATCGCCCTGGGTGCGGACTCTAGGTCCGAGTTCACCAAGGTTATGTCCGCAACCTCCATAGCCACGTCGGTTCCAGAACCCATCGCCATGCCCAAACCATGCTTGGAGGCTTGAGCCATCGCTGCCGCGTCGTTCACGCCGTCCCCAATCATTGCGACGGTGCGGCCCTCATCTTGCAGCGCGGCGACCTCGTCCCGCTTCTGTTCAGGTAGCACCTCGGAGAAGACACGGTCGATGCCGACTAGGCCCGCGACGTGCTCGGCGGCGGCGCGGTTATCACCAGACATGAGCACCGGTTCGATACCCAACTCTTTCAACCCGGTGATCGCGCTGGCAGCGTCCCTCTTCAAAGTGTCGCGCAGCACCAAGAGCCCCAAGACTTCCGCTCCCTGCAGCTCTTCGGGGAGCTCCCGAGTCTCAAATGAGCCAGCCGAACCGTGGGGGTCCTCTTCAGGCTGATTCGTGTCCACAGCCCTCAAGTCTTCAGTGTTCAGAATGTGACCTTCGAACCCGGCGGCATTCACCACTTCTTCCAGGTCGGCTCCCGTGTAGTCGCCATCCAACGTGATCGTCGCTGTTTCAGTCGCCAAGTTCACGGAAGGGTCAACGCCAGGCAGCTTCCGCAGTTTGCGTTCCACGCGTCCCACGCAGGAGGCGCAAGTCATCCCCGCAACACTCATAGTGATCTTCGTGAGGGGCCCGCCTTCACCTTCACCGGGGAGCGCACCCTCGAACAAACTTGAAGACACGGTGCCCGCGGCGTCCGCGTCGTGGCTGATGGCGAACTGGGCTGCGGGGACCTTCACGACCGCGATGACGGTTGCGCCGGAGGATTCGAACTCGCTTTGAAGCTCGGCCAACTGGGGGTTGAGGTGGACGCCGTGGCCAGAAAGCCAGCGGGACCCACCAACGAGGATGCCGGACTTTCCACCGTCCGTCACGAGGACGCCAGACACCCCTTTACCAGCGTGGTTAGCGAAGTGTTCGACCGTGGGTAGAGGGAGGCCCTTCTGTTTCGCGGCCTTGTGGATGGCTCGCGCCAACGGGTGTTCAGATGCTTGTTCCACGGAGGCGGCGAGGGCGAGCAGACCCTCCTCTTGGCCCGCAGCGGTCGCATCCACTTTCGCAGGGACAACGTCGGTGACTGACAGTTCACCCGTCGTGACAGTGCCCGTCTTGTCGAGCACAGCAGTGTCAATGGTTCGGGTCTGCTCCAACACTTCGGCGTTTCGGATGAGGATCCCCAGTTGGGAGGCGCGACCCGAACCGACGAGGAGGGCGGTGGGCGTCGCTAGGCCCAAGGCACACGGGCAGGCAACCACCAAGACCGACACCGCCGCGGTGAACGCCGCCTGCAGGGGGTGTCCCAAAAGGACCCACGCAATCAGGGTGATCAGGGCGACGGAGATGATGACCGGCACGAACACTGCGGACACTTTGTCTGCGAGGCGCTGCACTGGCGCCTTCGTTGCCTGCGCCTCAGTGACCATGCGGCCAATCTGGGCTAGCGTCGTTTCTTCCCCGACCCGGGTAGCCTGCGCGAGTAGGGAGCCCCACGTGTTCATGGTGCCGCCAGTGACATCGTCGTCGGGCCCAACGTCCTCGGGCACAGACTCACCTGTGAGGAGTGAGTTGTCGATCGCGGAAGCGCCCTCCAAGATGACGCCGTCGGTCGCGATTTTCTCGCCGGGGCGCACCAAGAACAGGTCACCCACTTTCAGGGAGCGAGCTGGAATCACTTCTTCCACGCGCTGCCCGTCCGCGTTCGTCGTGACGAGGGTGGCTTCCTTCGCGCCCAGGTCGAGAAGTTTGCGTAGCGCGTCGCCAGCGCGGTAGCGAGTGCGGGCCTCCGCCCACCTGCCCCCCAGCAGGAACACGATGATCATGGATGACGCTTCAAAGTAGAGTTCCGCGTGGCCCGAGGGCGTGAGGCGGGGGATGAGCGACATGTCCATCTTCATGCCGATGTGCCCCGCCCCACCGAAGAAGAGGGCCCAATAACTCCATGTCGCGGACGCGATAACACCCATGGAGACGAGGGTGTCCATGGTGGTCGACCCGTGCCGGGCCGCCGCGAACGCCGCCTTGTGGAACGGCCACGCACACCACGTGATCACGGGCACCGTGAGGGCCGCGACCACCCACTGCCAGCCGGGGAACTGGAGGGCGGGAACCATCGACAACACCATGACGGCCGTCCCTAAGGGCAGCGCCACGAAGAAACGCTTGCGCAGCGACGCGGCCCGTTCCATCATGACTTCGCCGACGGCGGGAGTGGAGTCATAGGTTGATGACAGCGCTGAGGGCTCCCGGGTTACCTCCTCGGACGGCGTGTCCAAGGTTTCTTCGAGAGCGGTGAGTGCGGGGGCAGCGTTTCCCACCCCACCTCCCCTTATCTTGGTTTCTGTGGCGCCCAAGCCTGAGGCTTGGCTCGTTGGGGAGGGGTTAGCGTCAGTCATGGGTGGGGCGCGCTCCTATTTTCTTGCCAAAGTTTCTTGCCCGGTCTTTTCAACCGGGTTGTTTTAGTGGGTGGCGGGGGTCAGAGTGCACTCATCTCTTTCAGAACGAACCCTGCTTCCACGATGGCGTCGCGGACAGCGTCCTCGTTCAAGGGTTCAGTGGAAACCACGGTCACCTTCGAGGTTCGACCCGACTTGAGGTCAACGTCAACGGTGGTGACGCCCTCCACCTCAGAAACCTCTTCTTCAACGCTTGCGACGCAGTGTTTGCAGGTGAGCCCATCAACGAGTAGCTCTGCAGTGTAGGTAGCCAATGCAGTCTCCCTTTCTGTATCTCTTTCAACACATCCACGATACCCATAGCACGTTTGAACCTCTAGAGTGGGGGTTTGCATGAAGGCGTGGGGTGGCTGGCCTCTGCTGCCAGTAGTGTGGTGCGAACACTGAGAGAACTTTGAGGGGGGAAATGGAATATTCTGCTGCGCGCCGCGTCCCTCACACAATTCCTGCCTCCACGTTTTGGAAAGCGGTCGCCCCACTGGTGCCACCCATGGTGAAAAGTGTTGCCACCACTGGTTTCGCGAGGGCGGCGAACTTGGTGAGCGCGGACGTGGGGGCCGTTTGGGAGGAGAAGGCGCGAAGGGCTGGTGCCGAGGCGATCAGCCGCGCCCAGAAAACCTACTTCGACAAGCCAGGTCTTGACACTCTCACGATTCGTAGGGCCAGTTCGGTGGGCCGCACGGTCGGTGAGCTCGGCGCGTTTTACATGAGGTTGAAAGTCACTTTCGGCTTGGACTTTGATGGGAGCGCGGCCTACAACCTCGCGCTGCTACCAAGAACGGGTTACGACGCGTTGATGGTGAGCGGGCTGGTCGCGGGCCGCACTTCGGGATACTTCTTGCCGTCTAGTGTTCGCCACACCCTGTGGTGGGACAGTGCGGAAGGTGGGGCGCCAAGGCCACTGCCCCCCGTCCACCCTCTCCCCTTGGTGAGACGTTTCGGTCCGCCAACCAGTTTGGGGGACTTGGGGGCGGACATTGACGACATGTATTGGGCGGAGGCCTTCGGGCAGCCAGTGAAAGTGGTGAGGGTCGGTGAGGGCGCTTCGAGGCGGTGGATCGTGGTCATCCCCGGCACTGATCACGTTGAAGCCCGCACGGAACCTAACCCGGCTGACGTGGAGACAAACATGGAGGAGGAACTAAACATTGCCTCCGACCTGCGCCTCGGGGTAATCGCGGCGGTCCGAGACGCAATGTCCCGCCACGGGTTAAGTGAAGAGGAGATGGTGGGGGAACACGTTCTCGCCGCCGGACACTCGTTGGGTGGGATGGTGGCGGTCGCCCTCGCGGCAGCCGACCCACGTGACGTGGGGTTCACAGTCGACCGGGTGCTCACCATGGGCTCCCCAGCGCGGCGCCTACGGCTGCGACCTGACGTTTCAATGGTGGCGGTGGAGCACGTGCAGGACATCATTCCCGCGTTCGATGGGGTTCCCCGCCGCGACATGGACCAGAGGGTCACCTACACCCACAGGTTGACCCGCCCAAGGTTGAACCCGCTCTTCTACGCCCACTCGTCCTCGACGTACACGGAAACGGTTCGTCGCCTAGAGGGCAGAAGCGCGGTGGTCCCTTGGGGGCGACTGCCTGAGACGGTGGCTGCCCTACAGGACTACTTGCCCAACGGGGAGGACACGGACGTTCGCGTCATGCACTACTACGTGTGGAGGGAAGTGTATTCCGACCACGAGACGAGCGAAGAGAAGTCCCTCGACGTGGGGCGTCCCGACGGGTGGCGTCCCGTAAGCTTTGAGGGGGAAATCACGTTGCCCGAGGACGTTGATCAGCCGCTGAAGGAGAAGATCGCTCGTGCTAAAGGGAAGTAGGGGCGCGTCACGTCCCAAGCGGTTTAGCCAGGGTCCCCGCGCGCGGGTGCCGAAAGTTCGGGGCTGGGCGACAAGTGGGCTGATAGGCACTGCGACTGCCACGGTTTCGCGCGCGTTGAAAGACTTGCGGCCCGCCCACAAGCCCGGGCGGGAAGAAAGGTTCGAGGACTTGGTCAGTGGCCGCCTGCGCGCCTCACCGTTCGCGGCCCGCCTAGAAGAGTGCGGGGACATCCACTATCGGGTGGACGTCAACGA
>CAYFUO010000106.1:0-5453 GCA_964346255.1 uncultured Actinomyces sp.
CCTAGTCGGTGTCCACGCCGGTGAAAAAGATGCCTTCGCCAATGTGCGTGAGCGGGGGCCTGAATGAGCTCGTCGCAGTACCCTGTAAACAAATCAGGTCCCGTTCCCGTAAGAACGTCGCTTAAAGGAGTTCATCATGCGCCGCCGCCTAGCACCCACCCTCGCTGCACTCCTCCTAGGGTTCACCGCCCTCGCCGGTTGCAGCTCAGGGACCTCTACCCCACCTGCTGAGAGTGGCGACCAACAGGCAACCTCAGAGGTTGAACCCGCCGCTGAGCTGCGCTTGGACTCCTTAGAAGGCACTTGGGCCCTGACTGGGGCGACCTCGGACGGGGCAGTGCTCGAAGATCTGCCGGAGGCGACCCTCACGGTGCAACCTGGTGGAGCATTCGCTATTGATGCCTCCTGCAATTCCATGAGCGGGGTTTTCTCAGTGGAGGGCGAAGGCCTGCAGTCCAGCCCGCTCACCTCAACTCTGATGGCCTGCCCGGAAAACATTGCGGACTTCGAAGCGGTCGCCGCCAAAGTCATGTCAGAAATGTCCAGTTCCACGCTCACGCAAGGCGGCGAACTAACGCTAGAGGGAGACGGCGACGTCCTCGTCTTCCAGAAGCAAGAATAGAAATGGCCTGAGACCCTGCGGCCCCGATTGCCTTGAAGCGGTTGGAGTGGCCGGGCCCCGCCCGAACAAACCAAGCGACGCTCTGAGGTCGGGCCACGTTGGGGCGAGGCGCCCCAACGCAGCCTCGGGAGGGGGTTAGCGTGGACGCGGGGACATTGCTAGCCTCGCGACGTGGAGTTCCAGGAAGGAAACCTCGGCGTCCGTCAAACGCCCCTCACCGGACTCGACCGGTTGGCGTACGCGGCTAACAGCGGTTCCAACTTCAGGGTGAATCCGCTGTAGATCAGTCCGCAGCAGGGGTGGGGCCTGCTGGATCTGCCTCGCCGTTGCGATGCGCACCCACAGGTAGCGCAAGTGGGTCACAAAACGGGCGACACTCACTGGGTCAGCGACAGCATGCTCACCGATGCTCTCCCCCACGGCCTTGGCGGCACTGGAAAGAATGCGCGTCATTTCCACGGTCCGTGAAACGTCGTCTTGAGCGAACTGGGCGTTCACGAAGTGCATCGCTAAGGCGGTGGACTCCTCCGGGTCGATCGCCACCCCCATTTCGCGTGAGATCATCGCCACGGCCTCACGGCCGAGCGCAGCCTCAACCGGGTAGAGCTGCTCGATCTCCCACTTGAGTGGGAAATCAATGCGGGTGCCTTGGCGCGCTCGCTCCACCGCGAAATGTAGGTGGTCAGCGAGCGCCACCAAGAGCCCTTGGCTGGCACGGATCCCCTGCGAACTCTCCGCCATGTCGACTGCGTGCCGTGCCACGGTGAAGATCTCTAGTGGGATTTCAGTGACGAGCTGGCTCAACTGCCCTAGCCGCACCCCGCTCTCTGGAACGAAGGTCTCATCTGCTAACCCCACGTCGACCGGGTCACCGAGTTTCCTCCCGAACCCGATGCCCCGGCCCAGTAGGATCCTCCGCTCCGCTCCCTCTTGCACCATGATGGCGCTGTTGTTGAGCACGCGGATGAGGACAGCATCACTGGGGACGGTCTCACGCTCCGCCGCTTCGCGCATCTTGCTCCCCCCTATCCTCCCTACAGCTCCGCACCGTTAGAGCCGATTACGCGTGCGTACCAGTCGTAGGACTTCTTCGGTCGCCTCTCCAGAGTGCCAGACCCGTCGTCATTCCGGTCGACATGAATCATTCCGTAGCGTTTCTTCATCTCCCCCGTCGTGAAGGAGACACAGTCGATGATCCCCCACGGGGTGTAGCCGATGAGGTTGACACCGTCTTCAAGGACTGCCAGCTTCACTTGCTCGATGTGGGCTCAAAGATAGTCGATGCGCGCGTCATCGTTGATGGTCCCGTCAGCTTCCACCTCGTCCACCATCCCAAACCCATTCTCCACAATGAACTGGGGGAGCTCGTAGCGTTCCGCAAATGTTGCGAGCGTGTAGTGCAAACCCACTGGGTCGATGGACCACCCCCAGTCCGAAACTGAGATGTGGGGGTTGGGCACCGAGTTGGGTAGGCCCCCGTCAGTGCGTGACCCTACGGCGTCCTTCTCCGCCCCGTCTTTGACAACCGTAGACATGTAGTAGGAGAAACCAAGGTAGTCCACAGTCCCTTCAGCAAGGATCTGCTCATCCCCCGCAACTAGGCCAATGTCGAACCCGCTGTTCTCGATTTCTCGGACCGCGTAGGGCGGGTAGTGGCCGCGGACCTGCACGTCGGGGAACGGGAACCTTTCCCGGTTGGCGATCTGGGCAGCCATCACGTCATCCGGGTTGCAGGAGTAGGGGTAGACGGGAACGTGGGAAACCATGGCGCCGATGAGCAGGTCGGGGTCTATTTCGTGCCCGATCCGCACAGCGAGCGCACTGGCGATGAGTTCGTTGTGGGCGACTTGGAAGAGCACCTCGCGAGGGTCGTCGCCCTCTTCAAGGATCACGCCAGAGTTGGTCCACAAGAAAAGCTCGTTGTCCGTGTCCATCTGGTTGTTGATCTCATTGAAGGTCATCCAGTACCGCACTTTGGAATGGAATTCTTCGAAGCAGGTGCGCGCGAACCGTGCGAAGTAGTCAACCACCTTGCGGTTGCGGAATCCACCCAACTCACGTGCTAAGTACAGGGGCATCTCGAAGTGAGAGAGCGTGATGACGGGCTCGATACCTTGCGCGAGAAGCGCGTCGAACATGTCGTGGTAAAATCGGAGGCCCTCAACGCTCGGTTCCGCCTCGGTTCCGGTCGGGTAGATCCGCGTCCACTGGATCGAAGTGCGGAAACAGCGCAAGCCCATGCCTGCGAGCATTTCAATGTCGTCAATGTAGCGGTGGTAAAAGTCCGAGGCGATCTGGTTCGGGTAGTAGGCGTCCGGCTCGACTTCTTCAGTGATTCGCCGCGGGACACCGTGGCTGCCGCCGGTGAGGACGTCAACGACGGACAGGCCTTTTCCGCCCTCGTCCCACCCTCCTTCAACTTGGTGCGCTGCTAACGCTCCGCCCCAAAGGAATCCTTCTGGAAGCTCACTCATTGTCTTTCCCTTCTTCTGTGTAGTTCTGGTTGGTGGGGGGGAGCGCGCCGCTCGGTGGCGGCGCACTCCTAACCGTCAGGCCTCGCTTTGTACGTTCGCGGGGGCTTGTAGGGCAACGATGAGCTCTTCGCCTGGCGTGGCCTCGAGGATAGGAACCGCGAGCACGTCAGAGAACTTGTTGCTGTTGGTGACAACCAGCGGGGTGATCACCGAGTTGCCTGATGCTTCAATGGCGGCCATGTCGAACTCCATGAGGAGGTCCCCCGCCTTCACACGGTCTTTGGCTGCCACGTGAAGGGTGAAGGGCGCGCCCCCCAAGTTCACTGTGTAGATCCCCAAGTGGATCAACAGCTCCACGCCGTCGTCCGACAAGAGTCCGATGGCGTGCTTTGTGTTCATGGCGGTGAGGACCTTGCCGTCGAACGGCGCACAAATCCGGCCTTCAGACGGGTTGATTGCCACGCCCTTACCCATTGCTTCGGAAGCGAACACCTCGTCGGGCACGGACGCCATGTCTAGCACCTGTCCGGCGAGCGGAGCTAGAACCACCACTTGGCTCTCAGCGTTTTCTGTGGCTGCCGTGAAGGCGGCCACGGCGGCTGCTTCAAGCTGCTCTAGTTCTTCAGGGGCCAGTTCGGGAGCGGAGTCGTCGCTGTCAGCCTCGTCGACCGGATCCTTGAATCCGAGGAAGTAAACGAGCACTGCTGCCCCAAAGAAGGCCACCCCAGCACCGATCAATTCCCCAACGATGGAGGCCGGGTTGTCGGGACTGTATGCGTTGACGATGGTGAGCATCCCAGGGAGTCCCGCGTAGGCGTAGTAGGCGGACCCGAATAGGGCGATGATGATGCCTCCGGCCGCGCCCGCGCTGCAGGCGAGGATGAAGGGCCGCTTCAAGGGCAGGGTCACACCGTAGATGGTCGGCTCGGTGATACCAAAGATCCCGGTGACAGCCGCCGGGCCCGCCACACTCTTCAGGCGGCGGTTGCGGGTTTTCAGGTAGACCCCGAAAGCAGCGCCCACCTGGGCGATGACCGCGGCCGTCTGGATGGCTTGGAAAGTGTCGAACCCGTTCTCTTCGAAGGAAGCGAGGACCACTGGGGTGATGCCCCAGTGGACACCGAAGATCACTGCGACCTGCCAGAAACCACCGATGATCGCGCCCGCCAACCACGGGACGACTGCAACCAGCCAGTTGTAACCGTTGGCGATCCCGATGGCCATGCCCGATGAAAGTGGGCCGATCGCGAGAAGGGTGAAGGGGATGATGATGACCACGGAAATGAGCGGGATGAAGATTTGTTCCCCAGCCCCCTTGATGTAGCGTTTCAGGAAGCGCTCAAGGTAGGACAAGATCCACACCACGAACAGTGGTGGGAGCACCGTGGATGTGTAGACGGTGTCGGAGAGCGCGATACCGAACAAGCGAGACGTTTCGCCCTCGCTAATCGCTTCCGCGATTGCTCCCCAGTCCGGGTTGACCATCGCAGCTGCCGCCCAAACTGAGACGAACATGTTGGTTTTGAAGTGTCTGGAAGCGGTAATCGCAATGAAAATGGGGAGGAAAGCGAATGGCGACCAGGAGATGAAAGAAAACACTTGGTCCTCTATGGTCCCCTCGAACGCCGGCCACACCATCCGAATCAGGATCAGCAGGCCCTGCAGGAGGCCAGCGGCAGCCAGAATGTAGACGAAAGGTGCGAAGACAGCCGACATGGTGGCGATGACCTTGTTCATTACGGACTGTTTCGGTTGCTCAACCTCTTCGTCTTGCGTCATGTTTGTTTGCGCTTGAAGCGCGTCGAGGACCTAACCGACGTGAGCTCCGATCACGACTTGGAACTGCCCACCGCTTTCAACGACGGTGATCACTCCCGGCAGTTTCGAAACAGCATCTTTCGCGCCTGGGGGCGTGTCCCGCAGGACTAGACGTAGGCGGGTTGCGCAGCGGACGGCTGAAGAAATGTTTTTCTCACCACCCACCAAGTCAACGATGTCAGCGGCGAGTTTGGGATAGTTGCGTACGGGCTCGGCCATAACTCCTCCTCCTTTGGAGTCGTCCAATGAATCGGGCAACAACTTGCCGGTGAGCGTGAGGAGGGGGGCGCGGACCAAGGGATCGAGTCCAACCCTCCGGCGCTGCTGCGCTGCGCTCTGACAAGGAGTTGCGACTCGGATTCTCGCCTCGGTGAGTAACGGGTCCGACGTCTTCGCGAATAACAACCCAAGCTCGGCGCGCTTGGCTAGCGTTCCCACTTGTGACGTGCAAGTCCGGACAGGAAGGCGCCGGACGGGCAGGGTTCGCCTCCGCTGCGTTCCGCACCGGCGGCAGGCGCCCTTCAACGCTCACGGAAACC
>CAYFUO010000106.1:5553-7216 GCA_964346255.1 uncultured Actinomyces sp.
CCGGATCCCCAGCGAGTCCAGCAGCTCTAGCGCTTCCTGTGCCTCTCGATCGGAAATGTTGCCAGCCTTAACCCGCCGCCTTAAGACCTGCAGCACCTCGATTTGTAGAAGCTGTGGCGCTAAAATCGCCCAATCATGGTCGTCCGCGACTTGCTCGATCCGATTGGCTTGAGGCAACCCGAGCGCTAACCCTATCGCTGCCGACGCGTCGAGGACGATCACCGTCAGTCCCGCTCGGCCCGCACGGCTTCCGCCGCCGTCTCCTCGATGTAAGGGCGCTGGGGACGCTGGGCTAGCCGCGCCCGCAGTTCCCTTGCCGTAGGCACGGAGACCGCTCGGCGCAGCTCGGTCAACGCATAGTCGGACAGGGTCAGGCCCTCCCGGGCGGCACGAGCCTTCAACTCTCTGTGTAGATCCTCTGGGACGTTTCTAACCTGGATCATATACATGCTGTGATGACGTTCTCCTCACGAAAGCACGTCAAGGGCGCCTCCAGCTTCAAAAGAACACGACCAAGGGGCTCCGACGTGATCGCCACGATGAGCAACATGGAAGTCTTGTGGCCCAAGCACCCGCGGCTCGGCCTCGGGCTGTTCGAGCTGATGCCGAAAGAGAACATTTGAGTGCGGATGCTGGATGATCCTGAGCTGTTGGGCAGGTGGCCCTTCAACAAGCAACGGTCGAAAGACTCTAGCAATGCGACGTCGGGAGCTATGACATAGGATGTAGGCACAAGCCTACATTGGGAGGTTGCGGTGACGACAACGATGAGTGCGCGAGAGTTCAATCGTGACGTCAGCCTTGCCAAAAGACGAGCAAATGAAGGCCCCGTTACCATCACAGATCGAGGTAAACCAGCATATGTGCTGATGACGATCGAGGAGTACCGCAGGCGCAGTGACAGCGGGAAATCTTTGGTTGAGAGACTCAGCATGGATGACGATTTGGACGTCGAATTCGGGCCTGTTCAAATCGGCCTGCAGGTGCCTGAGCTGTGAGTTACTTGCTCGACACGAACATCATTAGCGAGCTGCGTAAACCACAGCGTGGGGCGAATGCGGGCGTGCGCTCCTGGGTCAGCAGTCGCGCCGCAGCTGACCTTTACCTTTCCGCCATGACTATCCTCGAGATTGAGGTCGGGATTGGACGGCTATCGCGGAGGGACCCGGTTCAAGCAAAGCGCTTGCGTGCTTGGCTTGACGACGATGTGCTCGACGCCTTCGCGGGTCGGATCCTGCCCGTGGATCTTCCCGTTGCCCGCAGGTGCGCCCGCATGCACGTGCCGGACCCGCGGCCAGAACGGGACGCACTCATTGCCGCCACAGCATCCGTCCGTGGATTGACAGTTGTCACTAGGAACGTCAAGGCCTTTGAACTACTCGGAGTTCCTGTCCTCAACCCATGGAGCTAGTGGACGCCTTGCTGACCGCGCCCAAAAAGGGGGTAATCGACCAGTGAACCACCAAGGCAAGCCATTCAGTGAGCCACCCAGCACCTAGGCAGGGCGCAGGCGGCGCCTATAACAGTCTCTGAATAAACGAAAGGAACCGCGTGTTTACGCGATTCCTGGATGAAATCTTTGGTGCCCCGAACAGGATTCGAACCTGCGGCCTTCCGCTCCGGAGGCGGACGCTCTATCCCCTGAGCTATCGGGGCCGCACCG
>CAYFUO010000107.1:0-7194 GCA_964346255.1 uncultured Actinomyces sp.
CATTTCGCGGGCGGCTTTAGCGTCCCGAACTTGAGTCTTTAGCGCCCATTCAGCAAGGCACAAACAGGCCGAAACTCACGCCCCGGAACCCCAAAAGACACGCCGTTGACCAGACTCAGGTCGCCTAGGCGCGCAGCCCTGGGCCCCACTTTTCTTACCGGTCTAATGTCCGAAGGCTTTGTCCCACGCGGTGATCGCCTCTTCGACCTCTTTTGCTGTGAACGCTTCCGCGGCCTCAGGGCGCTTGGGGAGGTCAGCACTACCCGCAGTCGGGTAGGTCAACGCGTATGCTCCCAACACTTCCTGCCCTTCCGGGGACATCAGATAGTCGGCGAGGGCGCGCGCAACTCCACCGCGGGCGCTGGGAACCAAATCGACTAGGTAGGTGGGCGCCGAAACGCATGTCCCCTCCACGACCTGGTAGCGCACGTCAGTTCCAAGGTTGTTCGTGGCCCGCACTGCTTCTAGCGACGAAGCGATCCTGCCTGGGGGCGGCGTCCCCCCAGCTGTGGTTTCATCCTTCACTGTGGTGAGCGTGGAAACCCACAGGGGCATGTTGATAGCTGCAGGGCCGCTGGTTGAAGGGTCCGAGCTGCCCAAGATACTCAGTAGGTGTGCGCCGCTGAGCGCCGCCTTATCTGCGGGTGCTGCCTGTTTGTTTGCCGAATACCAAGAAAGGTCGGCAAGAATACAGATGTCCTCCTCCCCCACGACTTCAGCGGTTTCCGCTTGGGGATCGCCTGCAGGTAGGACCCCTAAGAAAAGGTCTGGTGGATCAGCCTCAGCCTCACCCTCGGGGCTGGGAGTGGACGGTGCGACGACAACATCTAAACCGGTTGCAGCACCCAGCGCGGACGCTAGCCCTTGGGGCACCGACACTCCTTCACCAACCTGGAGGGTAACTGTTGAAGCCGGTTCGTAAGGGTTCCAGGCGGCCCCCCATCCGCGTGTGGAATCGCTGGGAGTGGAAGCCGTGCAGCCCGACAGCGCAATGGAAAGGGCGGCAGCAGCAAACAGGGTCGCAGTGCCTGCGCCTTCAATGCGGGGTTTCCGGAACTCTTCTCTTTTCGTCACGCTATGAGGCTACCCTTGTAACTGCTAGCAGGGAACGCTTCGTTGCCCCGATTGACAAGGAGAAATGATGTTTCAGAACACGCAACTTTTAGCGACAGCGGTGTCGCTTGGTACCGGATTCCTAGCGCCGAAAGCGGTCGCGGGGGCCTGGAAGCTCGTCACGGGGGAAAACCCGCCGGACCAGGATGAAAAGGGCCAATTCCTGCAGGTGTTGATCTATGCTGCGGTCTCAGCCGTGATCATCACCGCTGTTGAGAGGGGCGTGAGCTTGGCCCTGCAGAAGTGGGAAGCCAAGGAAGAAGAAAAGACCAAGCAAAAGGCTTAGGGGACGCGTTGCATGCGCCCGAAGGTGTCACGCAGTCCCAGTGCACTCCCCTAGCACAGCTCATTTTCCATCCAAAATGGGTGAGTGCCTGTGGAGAAAACCTGATTTGACGATCGCCTCAACGTATGCGTGCCGCCCCCACTCCACAGGGTTACCCACAGGGTGGCTAACACACTGCCCACAGCTGTGGAAAGGCCCGTGGATAACCTGGGGACTTAGTCCCCACCCTGTTGATGACGGGGCGACGCGCCGGAGCGTGAGAGGCCTTTCACCATCCGCCAGAGCCTGGGTTGCGACTGTTACTTTCCTCCTTTTCTCTCTGCCTTTCCTCCTGGTCACGGTTCTTTTGCTGCAGGTCCTCACGTTTTTCCCGCTGCTCGTCGGTTTCACCTTCGAAGGGGTCTTGGGCGGGTTCGGGGCCCTCACTGGGCTCAGTGTCCTGTTCCTCGTCCTCACCCTCATCCCCCTCGAGAGCGTCGATCTTTTCCTCCAACCGGTCGCTCGCCTCACCACCGGGGTTGCCCGTCTCTAAAGGCTCAGGCTGCCCTTGGTTCTCCCCCTCGCCGCCCTCTTCACCCTCGTCTTGGCCTTCACCGCTGTCTTCGCCCTCGTCCTCACCGTCGGAGTCGGAGCCGGAAGAGCTCACCTCACAGACCTTCACCCAGGACAGGGCGTTCTCATAGTCTTCGATCGCCGCCTCGTCGTCACCGGCTTCAGCAGCGGCGTCGCCCCTCATCTCCAAACCCGCCGAAAGGTTCATCCGCACTTGGCATTCGTAGGAGAAGGGCTGGATGTGACCGTCCTCTTCGGGCACTGCTTTCGGGACCCCCTCAAAAGCGTCCTGTAAGAGACGGACGCCTAAGTCGACCTCGCCTAGGTGTAGGGCGGCGGTCCCCATGTTGTACTCCCCGAGCCACGGCTCCGGGAAACTACGCGTCAGGGCGGCCTGGTTGGCGTAGGCGCTGCGAGCGTCCTCCCACTTGCCTCGAGCCGCAGAGCCCACCTCAAAGTGGCTCCAAACCGTGAGTCCCACAAGCCACACGCCGGTCAGGAACGCGATGACCATGAGTGGCAGGGTGAACCAGAAGACGCGCAGCAGACGCCGGTCTTTCACCCGCACCACTTCCCTGGGGGTGAGTACAGCGAACGGCTGCTTCACGCCCCCCATTTCAACGCCCCGGTCAGATCGCATCTGTCTGCTTCCATCTCGTGAGAAGCGCGGTGAAAGCCCCTAGGGCGAGGGCGCCGACGACACCCGCTGCCAACGAGGGAACCCACGTGTAGTACCGGTAGGTCCGGTTCACTCTCCGTTCGTCTTCAATCGTTTCTGCGAGGCCGGCAATCTGATCCACTTGTTCACCCACCTCTTCGGCGGAAGGGTTCAGTAGCAGGGGGACGCCTAGGGTCTGGGCGACCTCGTCTAGAGACGCTTCATCCAGTTTAGAGATCGCTGTTTGGCCGGCTTCGTCGACCATGTAGTCACCGCTTCCCCCACCCCCGGGGAGGAAGATCCTCATAGGACCACCAGCTTCAGTCCCATAGCCTATGACCATGCCCCCGTCGATGAGTTCAGCCACGGACTCCCAACCCGTTTGATCGGTGGCGTCATCCCATTGAGTGTCTTCACCGTCGCTCATGATGATCAGGTAACGCACGTTTCCGGGGCGCGCTTCCGCCGCGTTTTCGAGCAGGTCACGCAGCTCTGCAACGGGCCGGTCGAACGTGGACCCCGTGGAAAATTCGGATACCTCTTGGTGGAGGGCGTCCGCGAAACTCACCACTGCGGAGGCGTCCGACGTGAAGGGCAGCTCTAGGCGTGCGGAAGAGTCCCAAGTGATGATCGCGTAGCGCGCCTCAGGCGCTACAGAAACCACTTCGACAATGTCGTCTTTCACGGCCTGCAAACGGGTCTGTCCACCGGGGCCGTCCTCGGCCGCCATTGAACCCGTGCGGTCCACGGCGAACACGATCTCAATGTTGGAGGTGAGCGCGGGGGTTTCCACCACCACTGCGGGTCCCATGAGCCCCGCCCCGATCAGGAGAGCCAGCGAGCCCGCCAAAACGCCTCGGCGGGCCCGCGCCCAGCCGGTCGCGCGCGTGCGAACCACCCACGCGGCGACCAGCGCTGTGGCGGCGACGAAGTAGAACACTAGCGCCGGGGTGGAAACGAGTGGTTGTAGAGTCACAGTTTCCTCACCGCCGCCAACATGATCAGCCCGAGGGCGGCGAAAGACGCCCACAGCAACGCCGCCCGAGGGTGGTCTACCTCCACTGTTGTTGGCGCCCCCTCCAAGTCCGCTAACTGTTGGGCTTCTATGGCTTCAATGATTTTCTCCACGGATGCGGGGTCGGAAGCGTCGTAGAAGTAGCCGCCCGCAGCTTCCACTAGGTTCCGCAGCTGCTCCCCCTCCGCGGAGACCGCCCCACCGTCAGTTGGGTAGAGGGCGACTACTTCCGCGCCCATTGAGGTGGCGAATTCGACTGCCTCCGCGGTCGTGTAGATCTCGGTGGTCGCCGTATCATTAAAAAAAAAAAAGAGGATCATCCTGGACCGTGCGTCGTCTAGGTGGTCGAACCCGAGGACGCAGGTGGCGAGCCCGTCGCCTGCTAGGGAGGAAATCATTTCCCCGTCGGGCGCCTCAACCCCCTCCAAGTAGTCGGCTAACTCGTAGCTAACTAGGACGTATTCGCCGTCCGGACCGTAATACCCTTCGTCGATGACTTTCGCTGCCTCCTCCAACACGTCTTGAGCTAGCTCGTAGTCGTCGGTGAGTGGGAACTTGGTGATGGTCTGGGCCGACCACAACTGCAGGGAGATCCGCTCGCCTTCAAAACTGTCGGTCATTTCGGAGAAGGCGCGCAGGATCTGACCGTCGTAAGGCAGCATTGAGCCGGACGCGTCTAAACAGAGGACAATGTCGCGGCTAGCGAGCATGGGGTGCTCGACTTTCCGTTCGACCGGGAGGCCCGCTGAGATGGCGAGCGAAACCGTGAGCGTCACCAGCAGGGTGGCACCCATCCAAGCCGTGGTCCTAGTGCGACGCTTCGCGTCCCTGAAAGACCGCATGGCGCGCAGTTGCGTGGTGCCCGCAACCCATTGGACGGCTGGAGTGGCGGCCTTCGCACGCAGGTAGGCGAAAATGCCGGATCCGAAAGCTAGGAGGAGGACGAGGGCGAACGCCCAAACGTGTTTCATTGGCTGATCACCGCCTCCGCGAGGGCGAGCCCCCGCGCGACCCTAGCCTCGGATGCGGTCTCTTCCGGCGTGGCTGGGAAGGTTTGGTCCTCACACCACAGGAGAGCCTCGTTCAGCGTGGTCCACTCGGGGAAGGTTTGGGCGGCTTCTTGTGCGGTGAGCACCTCAACATTGACTCGCGTCTTCTCTGTGGCGGCCGCGCGGATTAGGGAGGCGAGGGCGAAGTGGGCGTCCCTGACATCCATTTGTCCGCCCTCCCACTCCGCTTGCACTTGGCTGATCTTCGCCTGGTAGCGGCGCCGTTGGAGAGCGCGGAGTTCAACGACTTTCTCCGGCTGGTAAACCTTGTGGGTGCGGTAGGCGAAAAGGAGGGACGCACCCCAGGTCACGGACAACACGATCAGGAACACGCCGAGCAGCCACACCCAGTTCGAGTATGGGAGGGGGTCACGCAAAATCGGGTCCACGATCCAACCCCCCTAACACTCGGATCAGCGCGGGCAGCACCTCGTCCTCTGCCCCCACCCGCGCGTACCGGAGCGGCACCGCTGACAGAAGCTGGTCCACGTGTCTTCTGCGGGCCGCCGTGTACTGCTCCCACTGCAACCGGATCGCTTCATCCGTTCCTACGAAGTCCGGCAATAGTCCCGACGCCACATCTGAGATGTCTCCACTGCCCTTCGTCGGGTCGAAGTCCTCGATCAGGAACAGTCCCACCTTGTGTTTTTGGGTGAGCCGGTTCAACGCTGCGACGACGTCCCCGGTGATCTGGGTTTCGTCAGTGATCCCTAGGATGAGGGAACGTTTCTTGGAGCCCGCCCTCACCCTGCGTAACACTGCTGAGAAGTCTGAGGGCCCCGAGTCGGGGTTTATGGCCTGAGCGATTCGCAACAGGGTTTCTCCATGCCCCAGGCCGGTCCTTGCTGGGAGGGTGCGCATCTCAACAGCGTTGCCCGCCACCAGCCCCAAGTGGTCGCCGTGCATGGCAACCAGCCACACGATCGCTTTTTCTATGTCACCCGCGAGCCTCACCTTCTCAACGGGCACCCCACTTTCTCCGGGGGCGAGGGCGGCCATGGAGGAGCCAGCGTCGACGGCTAGCATCACGGTTAGGACAGCGGTGGCCTCGAACCGTTTGATGATCGGGTGCCCAGCCCTAGCGGTCGCACGCCAGTCCACGTCCGCAATCGGGTCCCCAGGCCGGTAGTCCTCGAGGTCTAAAAACTCGTGGCTGTGGCCGACCCGCTCACCTTGGTGGTAGCCATCCAAAATGGACAGCAGCCTCTTTTGAACCGGGTAAGGGACAGCTTTCGCGAAGTTTTTCAGTGTGGGCGAGCCCATGGGAGCCTCACGGGACGGGCACAGCGTCGAAAGTTGCGTCGATCAGCCCGGTGACGGGGACACCGTCCGCGACCGCGTCCCACGTCCGAACCAGCCGGTGGCGCAGCACGTCATGGCGCAGCTTCTTCACGTCCCCTGGGACCACGTAGTTGCGGCCGTTCATGAGGGCCAGTGCTTGAGCGGACTTCATGAGGGCGATTCCACCTCGGGGGGAGGCCCCCACCCGAACTTGTTCCCGCAAGCCCGGCACCGGGTTTGGTCCCCCACCACGCGTCGTGTTCAAAATGTCGACAATGTAAGTTTTGATGGCCGGGTGAACGTAGACGCGGGAAGTGTAGCCCTGCAGCTCTAACAGGTCCTCCAAGCTGATGGCCTCTCCATCTAGGTCACCGGAGAACACGTCGTTTTGCACCATTTCTAGGATCTGCACTTCGTCGTCTCTACCCGGGTAGGGGACGACGATTTTCATCAGGAACCTGTCCATCTGAGCTTCGGGCAGGACGTATGTGCCTTCTTCTTCAATGGGGTTTTGTGTCGCCATCACCATGAACGGGGAGGGAAGCGGATAGTCTTTCCCGCCGATCGTCGTCTGCTTCTCCTGCATCGCTTCCAACATGGCCGACTGGGTTTTAGCTGACGACCGGTTGATCTCGTCAAGCAGGACGAAGTTGGCGTGCACGGGTCCCAACTGGGTTTCGAACGACGCGGTCGCCTGATTGTAGATTTGGGTGCCCGTAATGTCTGAGGGCATTAGGTCTGGGGTGCATTGGATGCGTCGGAACGATCCGGACACGGATTGTGCGAGAGTTTGTGCCGCCGTCGTTTTCGCGAGCCCCGGAACGGACTCGATGAGCACGTGGCCGCCAGCCATCAGCGCCACCAGCAGGGTCTCTTCCAGTCCCTCTTGTCCGACGACACGCTGATTGTAGAGGCTGCGAACTCGGCTTACGAGCTCTTTGGCGCGCCCAACTTCAACGTCATCCAAATGGCGCTGCGCCGCTGGCGCCCCGTTAGTCTCTGTAGCCAACTGTTCCCCCAAACCTGTCATCTTCAGAGTACCCAAGACACAGGTGTGGGGCGCGTAGCGTCTGCCACGCGCCCCACACCCTGCGGTTCTAGTACGGGCTGTTTTTAGGAAGCCCTCCTAGCAATGTGGACCTGCGAAACTAGTTCGCGGGGCTCTCCACGTCGTCCTTGCCCTTAGCGGCGCGGATCCGCTCACGCAGCTTCTCCAGCTGGGTGTAAACGGCCTTCGGCA
>CAYFUO010000108.1:0-7033 GCA_964346255.1 uncultured Actinomyces sp.
AGTTTTGGGCCGGTGTCAGCCATGCCGTGACCTCCTGGTTGATGATGACAAAGTGTGGTGGTAGTTCAGTCTGGGCGGCCACCGTGCCCTTCGCGCTGAAGTAGCTGTGGACCACGAAGATGATGAGTAGGAGCCCGACCAGCACTAGGACCCAGAACCCAGGCTGTTTCCACACTTCCTGTTTCGAGGACGAGAACGTCATCTTCGCGATCGGTCCGGCCTTCTTGGCGGGTTGCGGTCGTGCGGGACGGGTTTCTAGTTTCACGTCGCTGAGCGGGCGCCAAGTTGCGCTGTTTGGCGCGCTTTTCCGCTTAGGTTTGGGGGGCGCGACAGGTTCTTGTCGGGGTTTAGGGGCTGCGGCAGGTTCCAGTCGAGGTCTTGGTGCCTCAACTTTAGGTTTCAGTGGGGCCCATGGGGCGGGCTCCTCCCGCTTCGTTGTCTTCTGCCCGTTCAGGCCCTTGGGTTGGGTGGGCACCCCAATCGCCTCGGCCGCGTTGTTGAGGGCTCTGACCAGCGCTATCCCTGAGGAGGGCCGGGAGGCAGGATCTTTCTCCAAAAGGTTGTAAACAACGTCGGCGAGTTCGCTGGGAACATCGAAGGGTAGGTCCGGCACAGGGTCGTTCACGTGCGCCATGGCGATGTCAACAATCGTTTTCCCAGTGAAGGGTCGGTAGCCGGCGAGCGCCTCGTACGCGATTATTCCCAGCGAGTACAGGTCACCCGCGAATGTCGCTTCCGCACCCATCGCCTGTTCGGGCGCTAAGTATTGGGCGGTGCCCATCACCATGCCAACCGCTGTGAGCGTCGCTTGGCCCTGAGAGTAGGAGATACCGAAGTCTGTGAGTTTCACCAGGCCGTCATCACGGACCATGATGTTCGCCGGTTTGATGTCCCGGTGGACGATTCCCGCTTGGGCGGAGCCGTCCAGCGCATACGCCACTTGGATGAGCAGGGGAATCAGTTGGTCCGCTGTGAGGCGCTGCCCGTCCCCAACGAAGTCGACCAGGGGACGCCCGGTCACCAACTCCATCACGATCCAGCCTTGACCGTTACTTTCCCCAGAGTCGAGGACGGCCGCAATGTTTGGGTGGCGAGCTTTCATCGCGTTTTGGGCTTCAAGCCTGAGTCGGGACAAAGAAATCTCTTCCCCCGTCAACTCTGGGCGCAGAACTTTCGCGGCGACGAGGGCGCCCGTCACAGAGTCCCTAGCCCGCCAAACTTCACCCATCCCCCCGGTGGCTATCCGGTTGATGAGCACGTACCGACCCTGCAGGCGTCTCCCCGCTTTGATGGCGCGGCCCTGGTTCCCCGTTGGGATTTCTTGGGTCACCTGACGCTCACCTCCAACAACGCTTTCGCGATTTGGGCCGCGTCGGCACCGGAAAGGTTGGGCGCCTGGTCGCTGCTTTCAAGTAGGACAGAGAAGACGATCTGGGGGTCATCTGCGGGCGCGAACCCGACAATCCACCCGTTGGAGCGGGTCCCATCCCCAACTTCTGCTGTCCCGGTTTTCGCTGCGACCTGCAGTCCCTCGAATTGGAGGGAGGTCGCCGTCCCGTAAGGTTCCGCAACCACCGCGACCATCATGTCGGTCATCTCTTGGGCCAAGTGAGGTTTGATGGGTTCACGGAGCTTCTCTGGCTTGGTGGTCGCGCGCACCCGGTTGTCCGCGTCGACTATGGACTCAACCAGGTGGGGGTGCATCATCGTGCCATCGTTCGCGATCGTTTGGACGACCATGGCCATTTGCATTGGCGTGACCTGCACTTCGAACTGCCCTATCGCGCTCATAGCGGTTTGGGCGGCATCCATTTCTTCGGGGAACGTTGAGGGGGTCACCTTGAGGGGAATGTTGAGCTCTTCACCGAACCCGAACCGGGAAGTCATGTCTTGGAGGGCGCCAGCCTTCAGTTCCGCGGGCGCCATGACGAAAGGCGTGTTGCAAGAGCGGGCGAACGCCTCTGTCAGCGTCACCTTCCCACTCCCGCACTCCATCATGTTTATGTTCGACACCTGCGTGTCCGTGTCCGGCAGGGTGGTGGACACGGGGGCTTCCACCTCTGTCGCTGGGGTGAAACCGTCTTCCAACATGGCTAGCGCGGTGAGGATCTTGAACGTGGACCCCGGCGCGTACCGGTTCCCCGCTATCGCCCGATTGTCTAAGGGTCGGGACGGATCTTCTTCTAAGGCGGTCGCCGCTTCTTGGGCGACAGCGGAGTCAAGGGATGCGAGCGGGTTCGGGTCGTACGAGGGCGAGGAATACAGTGCACGCACAGCCGACGTCTTAGCGTCCAGAACGACGACTGCGCCCAAGCGGCCCTGAAGCTGGTCGGCGGCTGTCTGCTGGATCTGGGGGTCCAAAGTGAGGGTCACACCACCGCCTTGGCGGGGTTTCCCTGCGATGAGGTTCCGCATGCGGGACCAGAACAGCTGGTTCGTTTCCCCCTCGAGAACATTGTTCTCTGCAGCTTCCATTCCTGTCGCCGACAAGTTCACTGCGGAGAAGTAGCCAGTGACCGGCGCGTAGAGGGCACCTTGAGGGTAGAGCCGCTCGTAGGTTGCGGCGCCCGGCACGCGCTCCGACACTGCGACCGCGTTGTCAGCGACGATGAGTGGCCCCCGGTCACGTTCGGAGGCTTGAATGTAGCGGCGAGTGTTGCGCGAGTCAGCGAGCAGGTCCGGGGCCTTCACGAATTGTACGTAGGTGAGAGCCCCACCCAAGCCAGCGAACAGAAGAAGAACCAGGGTGAACAGGTAGCGGATCTGAGAGTTCACGTGTCACCCCGCGCGCCAGCCACCTGCCACTCAGCATCGTCACGACCTTCACTCGCGTCTGTAGAGTGCGCGGGTTCCACGTGAGCGTCCTCGTCCTGAGCCCCCTGGTCGCCGGGTGCCTGTTCGTCGGAAGGTGAGTTCCCCTTGGCGGCCAGTCGGGGAGGTGACCACGGCTTGAGCTGTTTGGGTGGTCGGCGGCTGTCGTCAGAGATCCGCAGCAGCAGGGCCACAATAATCCACGAGGTCAGCAGGGAGCTGCCGCCTTGCGCTATGAACGGCGCCGTCAACCCTGTGAGCGGGATGAGACGAGTGATGCCCCCCAAGACAACGAACAGTTGCAGAGCGAACGAGAAGGATAGGCCCGCCGCCAACAGCTTCCCGAACCCGTCGCGGGTCCCCAGCGCTGCCCGCAGCCCGCGTTCGATGAGGATGAGGTACAGCATTAAGATGGCCATCACGCCAACAAGCCCAAGCTCTTCGGCGAGGGACGCCAGTATGAAGTCTGATTGGGCGAGAGGAACGAGCTGCGGGTAGCCGCGCCCCCACCCTGTTCCCAGTAGGCCACCGTTCGCCATCCCGAACAGTCCTTGTACCACTTGGTAGGATCCGCCTCCGGCCTCGTAAATGGCGGGGTCCATGGCGTTCAGCCACACGGAGAACCTGTTCGCGACGTGCGGGAACATTTTCACTGCCAGGAATGCGGCGGGAACGAAAAGCAGAGCACCTATGACCAGCCAAGACACCCGGTTGGTGGCGACGTACAGCATGGCGACGAACAGTCCGAATAGCAGCAGTGAGGTGCCCAAGTCTTGTTGTAGGACGAGGACGGCGATCGACGCTAACCACACGACCAGGATTGGGCCGAGGTCGCGTAGGCGTGGGAGCCTAAGGCCCAGAACTTTGGGGCCTCCGACGGAGAGCTTGTCCCGGTTGGTCACCAAGTATCCGGCGAAGAAGATGGCGAGAGTTATTTTGGCGAACTCAGCGGGTTGGAACTGGAAGCCGAACAGGGAGACCCAGACGCGTGAACCGTACTTTTCCACGCCTAAGCCGGGCAGGATCGGAAGGATCAGCAGCGCGAGGCTCAGGATCATGAACGTGTACGTGTAGCGACGCAAAACCCGGTGGTCCCTCACTAGGAGGAGGGTTGCGGCAGCAACAACGGCTGCGAGTAGGGCGAACATGCTCTGGCGGCTGCCGAAAGTCTGGTATCCCATGGTCGCGTAGGACATGTCTAGCCGGTAGATCATTGACAGGCCGACGCCGGTGAGCGCTACCGCGACCGGCAAGATGACTGGGTCAGCGTAGGGTGCGGCGAACGCGACGACCAGGCGGACGGCGACAGCGACAGCCACGAACACACCGATTTGTCGTCCCCAGTCGGAAGGGATCTCCCCTGTCCGGTTCAGGTTGACCAGAAGGAAACCGGCAACCCCAACAGCGATGGACAGTAAGAGCAGGGAGAAACCAGCCACGTGGTGCCGGCGCCCTGGGGAAACTTGGACGGTCGCCATGACTACCCGTCCGACTGCTCAGTTTTTGGGGAGAAGGCGGGGTGGGGTGTGGAAGTTGAGTCCTTTCGGTTTTCGGCGCGTTCCTGAAGTTCGTTCAGGTAGCTTTCAATCTCGGCGTAGGAAGACCTGACTACGGGCTCTTCAAGACGCCTAGAGTCCAAGTCGGTGAGCGAGTCCAACTCAATGTCGGTCACTTCAATGGGGTAAGAGAGTTCCCAGGGGCCGAGCTGTTGGGGGATGCCTTGGAAGACAACAACGTTGCCCTCTTTCCCCTGAATGTAATACTGGGTTTGGGACCATTTCCAAGCCGAAAAGAAAAGGCCGCCGACAGCTAGGACCCCAACTAGCACGAGGAGGAAGGGCCAAAAGCGGGGCCTAGGTTTTGGGTCTTCCTCGTCATCTAAGTCGTCTTTGGGGTCTTCCTTTACGGAGAGGGCGGCGGCCTTCCCAGCGGCACCTGTCGTCCCTTTTGTTGGCGCGTTCCGGTCGATCGCTGCCGCACCCACGATTTCAGGGTTTTGGGCGGGTGCGTCCCCCAGGGGGACGACGTCTCCAATCACGCAGGTTATGTTGTCTGGTCCGCCACCCAAGAGGGCCAGTTCAACTAGTTGGTCGCAGCACTGCTCAGGTGTCTTGGCGTTCACCAGCACGTCTTGGATGGTGTCGTCGGAGACCACGCCTGAAAGTCCGTCAGAGCAGAGCAGCCACCGGTCCCCAACGATCGCTTCACGAACAGTTTCGTCAACGGTCACAGACCCGGGGTTGTCGCCGAGGACCCTGAGGATGACGGAGCGTTTCGGGTGAACTTCCGCTTCCTCTTTCGTGATTTGGCCCGTGTCAACCAAATATTGGACGAAGGAGTGGTCGTTCGTGACCTGCACGAGTTGCTTGTCGCGGAGCAGGTAAGCGCGGGAGTCGCCAATGTGGACCATCCCCAACTTGTTTCCTGACCGGAGGATCGCGGTGCAAGTGGTGCCCAGTCCGCGTAGGTGCTTGTCGTTCGCGGCCCGCTCGATGAGCTCGTCGTGGGCTGATTGCAGCGCCTCGTTCAAGTCTGGCAATAGGCTTTCAGCGTTCGAGGGCGCATCGTCGAGGGGAGCGAGGTGAGCTATCACGACTGAGGAGGCAATGTCACCGCCCGCCGCGCCACCCATCCCGTCGGCTATGACCAGCAGTGCTGGCCCCGCGTAGCCGGAGTCTTGGTTGTTCTTGCGCAGCAGCCCGATGTCGGAGAGGGCCGCGAAACTGAACTCAACTGACATTAGGTCACCAGTTCAAAAGTTGTTTGGCCGATCCGCGCGGTCACGTCGGGGGGTAGTGGTCGCGGTTCTGTCACGCGCTCATCGTCCACGAAGGACCCGTTGGTGGACCCGTTGTCCACCAGCATCCACGTGCCGTCTTGGTTCACTATTTCGGCGTGCCACGTGGAGACGTATGGGTCTTCCAGGACGAGGGTAGCTGAGGGGGAACGGCCGATCGTTATGCTCTGGGACCCTAGTGGCAGCAGCGTGCCGGTCAGTGGGCCCCCAGTTATCAGCAGCTTGTTTGGCGTCGCACCCTTGCCGGCCTTTTTGCGGCGTTTCTTCTTCTCGCGGCCAGCTGTTGTTCGCCCTCGCCCCCTAGGCGTCACTACTGTCCCGTAGATGTCGCGCCGCAAGGTGGCGACCATGGCGAAAACGAGCAGCCAAAGGAGCAGCAGGAAGCCTAGGCGGAATGCTGTGAATGCGAGGTCAGAGGTCATGTTTCACGTATCCCCTATTTTGGGTGAGTCCAAAATAGGATGCGTGTCCGCCCGATCGTGATCTGGTTACCGTCCAACAGGGTCGCGGCTTCAACGCGGTGGCCTTCAACGAATGTGCCGTTAGTGGAGCCAAGGTCGGTGAGGATCACCCCATCGGGGGTGATACGGAACTCTACGTGTTTGCGGGAGACCCCAGCGTCATCAACGGTGATGTCCGCCTTGGAGGACCTGCCAACAACTGTGACGTCTTCGGTGAGGAGCCACTTTTCACCGTCGACGTCAATGATTGGGTGGTCGGGGGAGGGGGCTGAACCGGTTGCTGGGGCGGCCGTGCCTCTTTTGATGTCGGCGTGGACTTCTAGGGTGCCAGGCGTTTGGTCGTCGGCTTGGTCGAAAGCGATTTTTACGGGCCCAGCTAGCACGTAGCTTTGCGTGTCAGCGTATTCCACCAAATCGGTTTTCAGGTCGGATGCGAGTGTTTCGAAGCCCATTTCTTTGAGGCGCTCGTAGTCGGAGGGTGCCACTAGGATTTTGAAGTTGTTGGGCGCTACGGGGTCGTCCTCGTCCCCATTTTTGCCACTGGCATGCGTGCTCGTGGTGTCGTCAACAACCCGGTGCAGGGCAGAGGATATGTCCACGGGTTGCAGGCCCGAACGGAACATTTTCGAGAACGCTTGGTTGACACCTTTTTCAACTACGTTCTCGAAGCGGTCGAAGATACCCAAGCTGCTGCCTTTCTGCAGGTTACTTAAATGTCTAGTGTAGAACGCATCGCGGTTTCCACCCAAGTTTCCAGCTGACCGCGGTTAAACTACCATCCTCAGCGGGTGCGCCCGACCGGGCGGCCTAGTTTTCCTCCCCACCTTTTCGTCTTTTCTTCGAATTTGCCAGAAGTTGTCGTTCCCGGTTTGACGTGCCAAGGGTTGGACTCTGTATAGTTGTGTTTGCGCGCGAGTGGCGGAATAGGCAGACGCGCACGGTTCAGGTCCGTGTGCCCGTTAAG
>CAYFUO010000109.1:0-6944 GCA_964346255.1 uncultured Actinomyces sp.
GTTGGGGGATCGTGGCAAAGTAGAGGCATGAGCACGTTTGGTTGGGAAACACATACTGGAATGGGGAAGAAATTCCCAAAAGAGTTGGCAGACAACCTGGATGGGGCGCTGCTGGCGTTCGATTTTGATGGGACCCTGTCCCACATGAACGACGATCCTGAAGCGGTGACCATGGTTGAAGCCACCGCAAAAGCGATTGGGCAGTTGGCGGGCAAAGGCGTTCGCGTGGCCATCGTTTCGGGTAGACCAGTGGACGCTTTGGTGCGCCTCGGTGAACTGGAGGGGCGCCCCGGGTTTGAGAACGCGGTGCTACTCGGCCAATACGGTGTTGAGCGGCTAGACATGAGGACGGGGGAGAAGCGGGACCCGGCCCCGCCCTCGTCCATAGGGGAAGCAAAAGCCGAACTTGAAGGGCTTATCGAACAGTTCCCGGGAGTCCACTTGGAGGACAAGGGGCGAGCGCTTGGGGTTCACACTAGGACCGCTCCCAACCCGCAGGAAACCTTGGAAGAAATGGAAGAACAGCTGCGGGACGTGGCGGAGCGCCACGACCTAAAGGTGGAACCAGGACGGTTCGTTTGGGAACTGCGGGACCAGGCAGCCGACAAGGGCGACGCGCTAAGCGAACTGGTGGAAGAGTTCCACCCGAAGGTCGTGATGATGGCGGGGGACGACCTAGGAGACATAGCGGCCTTCAACTACTTGGACTCGCTCCAAGACGTGTTCACGGTGAAGGTCGTGAGCGGTTCGAAGGAACAGCCGGAGGTCGCCGAAACGGGGGACGTCGTGTGCGACGGGCCCGACGGCCTTGCCGCTTGGCTGATGCATGTTGCCCGACAAGTCTGACGTAACATGGCAGCATGGAAAAACGTCTGACGCTACCCATTGAAACGGGTCTCGACCAAGAGATCTTCGCTCTGATTGACCGGTTGAAAGCGGACGCGGTCCGCGACTCTGACGGCACCGACCTGCCCGAATGGGTGTCGGACACGCTCACGAAGGTTTACTCCACGTACTTCCCTTCCAGGGGGGATGAGGAGTGGGCGGACGCTTCGGCTGGTGAGAGGGTCAGCCAGTACCTGATGAGTGAGCCGGTGACAGCGCCGAACACTGACCCCCTAGTTTTCAATGTCATGGAAGGCTACCTTCCAGCCCAGTTCCGCCCGAACTTGGAATGCGACCTAAGCAAGTACTGGCAGGTCATTGACCGCACCACGGGGCGCACGTTGGATGGCGCGGAGTGGAGCGTGGAAGCCGCGAAGCCCCTCCCACTTGACCACCCAGTGACGAAGGTGGGTGAGCCCAACGAAGAGGCCGGCAGCGCTGTGGTGACGATCCACGCCCCTGAGGCTTTCCACCAGTACACGGTGTCTTTCTTGGCTTGGCAGGTTTGGGATTCCACCCAGATCTACAACTATTTGACGAACGACTGGGCGGATGATCCAACGCGCGTGAAGGAACGCCCCTACGACGTTGCTTACGCGAGGACTTGGGAGAGAACGAAGCGCGCCCTCGCCGCCTGGTTGAAGGAAAACCCCCACGTTGACGTCGTCCGTTTCACCACGTTCTTCTACCATTTCACGCTGGTCTTCGACAACAGGGGTCGAGAGAAATACGTGGACTGGTTCGGGTATTCGGCGGCGGTGTCCGTTCCAGCGCTGGAAGACTTTGAACGCCGGTACGGCTACGCTCTCACCCCGGAAGATTTTGTGGACGGCGGGCACTACAACAACCCGTTCCGCACTCCCAGGAAGCCTTTCTTGGACTGGGTGGAGTACACCTCTCAAGTTGTGGCTGAGAAGGCGGGCGTCCTCGTCAAACAGGTCCACGACGAGGGACGTGAAGCGATCATGTTCTACGGGGACAACCTGATTGGGGTGGAACCGTACGGCCCCTACTTTGAGTCCATAGACTTAGATGGGATAGTCGGCTCCGTGGGGTCCGCCGCGACATGCCGGATGATCGCTGACGTGCCCCACGTGCGCTACACGGAGGGCCGTTTCCTACCCTACTTTTTCCCGGACGTGTTCAACGACGAGGGCGACCCCGTTGGGGAGGCTAACGAGTCTTGGGTGACGTCGCGCCGAGCGATCGTCCGCAACCCCCTGGACCGCATCGGTTACGGCGGCTACTTGTCGCTCGCCATGAAGTACCCGCGGTTCATCGACCGGATTGAGCAGATCATCAACGAGTTCCGCTCTCTGCATGAGCGCACTGGTAGCCGCAGGCCCGAAAACTACAAGGTGAAGGTCGGCGTGCTGAACGCGTGGGGGAAACTACGCACTTGGCAAACCCACATGGTGGCCCACGCCCTCTGGTACAAGCAGATTTACAGTTACCTCGGTGTCATTGAGGCTCTCGCTGGCCTACCTTTCGAGGTGGAGTTCATTTCCTTCGACGATGTCACCAAAGAGGGCAAAGTGCCGGAAGACATCGATGTCCTGATTAATGCGGGCGCCCGCGACACCGCGTTCTCAGGTGGGGACGCCTGGGCGGATGCGGCCCTGCAAGAGGCTGTGCGTAAGTTTGTTTACGAGGGTGGCGGCCTCATCGGCATCGGCGAACCGTCCGCACGCACCATCGCGGAGGGGCCACTGCTCACCCTTTCTGACCTGTTCGGAGTGGACAAGGAGGTGGGGTGGACGCTGGGTCACACGCGTCACCCCCTCACCCAAGTGGACCACTTCATCGCCCCCGGTGGCCTAGAAGACTACGACTTCGGGGAAGATCCGGGCGACATGGTGGCGACGCGAAACGACGTGGAAGTGCTAGACATTTCGGACGGGTCCATTCGGGCCGCAGTCTCCCAAGTGGGGGAGGGGCGCACCGTTTACTTGGCGGGACTGCCCTACACGACGGCGAACGCGCGTCTGCTCGCCCGGGCGATCCTGTGGGCGGCGGGTGCTGAGGACCAGTGGGAAAGCCTACCCGTCGCAAATGACCACCGCGTGGAGGTCGGGTTCTACCCGGAGGCCGGGCAGGCGTTCATCTACAACAGTTCCATGGACCCCGTGTCCACGTGGGTCACTGGTGGTGGGGTGGAGGAACGCGTTCACCTGCAACCCATGCAGGGAATCTGGTTGGACTTAGAGGCCTAGCTGGTCCTTCAGGCGGGCGACGTGCCCCTTGGCTCTCACGTTGTATTGGGCGAGGGCGAGGCGGCCGTCCTTGTCAATCACGAAGGTTGACCGGATCATCCCTATGTTCACTTTCCCGAACGCGACCTTCTTGCCCCACGTGTGGAACTGGTCTGCCACCTCATGATCCGGGTCCGACCCTAAGAGGAAGTTCAAGTGTTGTTTGTCTTGGAACTTCTGCAGGGCAGCTAGGGAGTCCGTGCTGACCCCTATCACCGTGTAGCCCGCCGATTTCAGGGTGTTCAGGTTGTCGCGGAAGTCGCACGCTTCCGTGGTGCAGCCTGGCGTGCCCGCCTTCGGGTAGAAGTAGACGACCAAGCCCTTCTGGGCGTCTTCCAACAGGGCTGTGGAGGAGACTTCACCGGACAAAGTTTCTATTTTGAATGTGGGGGCAAGTTCCCCTGCCTTCAACTTTTCTTCAGTCATGGGGAGATTCTTCCACACGGTTGTCGGCCCCCCACTGTAACCTTGTGTCATGAGCTACCCAATTGAGTTGAATGAAGCGGCCTTTGAGTTCGCGAAGAAGATGATCAAAGAGGGCAACTACCTCCTCGACCAGGGTGACTGGCACCTCGAAAACCCGGACACTGAAGAACAAGACCAGTTCATTATGGAAGAGGGCATGGAAGCCTTCGGGTTGTGGCACCTGGGGATGCGCCCCGAATATGACGTGGACACGAAGGAGCGCTACTCGTTTCCGTACGGGAACTACAAGAAGGTTTGCCGTTCTGGCTTGATGGCGGCTGAGGAGCGCGCCAAACAGTACCAGTATGAGGCGGTCCGTAATGCCGCCCTCGAACTGTTGGAAATGATGCCTGACACCCCGCAATTGGTGGAAACCAACTTGGAGGAAGAGCGGGAAGAAGAGGGCCGCGTCTACGTGCCAGGTGAACTGGACGAGCCAGGCGACGCCTAGACTCACTTGCCACGCCGCGGCGGTCAGCGCGGGCGGAAACCGACTTCAGGAATCCGACCCTAGGGAACGGTCCTTTAGTGGGCGTCTTTGGTGCTCGGCCGCGCCTTCTACGCCGGATCTTGCGTATCCGCACCGCTTTCCCGGTAGTGTGACCAAACAGACTACTGGGAAAGCGGGTTCACCATGTGCACATCTATCGTCTGGTCAAAGGAAACGAACGGGCAAGCGACGCTGGTCGCCCGCAACATGGACTGGTTCGCGCCCATGGGCACTAACCTGTGGGTGCTCCCCGCCGGACAGGCCCGCGTGGGTTTGAGCGCTGGGAATGCGCTCCGGTGGTCATCCAAGTACGGTTCCGTGGTGGCGTCCTCCTACGACCTGATGGTTGCGGATGGCATGAATGAAGAGGGGCTCACGGCCCACGCACTCTGGCTTTCCGATTCCACTTTCGGTCCCCGCGACGAGTCTTTACCGGGCGTGTCGATGGCGCTTTGGGCCCAATATTATTTGGACAATTTCAAGACGGTGGCGGAGGCCGTGGAAGCCACGGACGCCAACCCCTTTCAGGTGGTGCCAGTGTTTGAGGTTGGCCGCGTCTCCACCATGCACCTGCAGATCAGTGACGCGACCGGCGACGTGGCGGTGATTGAGCTTCTCGATGGGAAGACAGTCATTACTCGGGGGAAGAAGTACCCGGTGCTCACTAACCAACCGACGTTCTCGGAACAGCTGGCCCACCTGAAGGCGTTCGCCGGGTTCGGAGGCAAGGAGCAACTGCCCGGCACTGTTTCACCCGAGGACAGGTTTGTGCGCGCCTCCTACTATTTGAAGAACTTGGAGCACCCTCGCACCTACGAGCAGGCCGTCGCTTACGTGCTTTCCGTTGCCCGCAACGCAGCCCAACCGTACGTGAGCCAGCCGGCTTCCGTGGGCCCCGATATTTCTCCGACGATTTGGCGGTCAATTTCGGATTCCACGAACCTCCTGTACATGTTTGAGTCCACTTCTCTTCCGTTCCTGATCTGGTTGAACCTGAATGACCTAGATTTCTCTGAGGGAGCCCCAGTCCGGAAGCTGCTGCTCAAGGATCAGGCCGACAAAATAGGGCAGGTCAACGCCCAACTGGAGGATCAAGACCTGTTCAACTTTGCGTTGCCCACGGGAGCCCAAGAGGAAGAGGGCGCTTAGACCTGAATAAACCCTGGTTACTGAGGGTTTAATCACTTATTGCCCTTTCTTTCGGTAGGCTGGATGGATCATCCGAAAGAACCGCATCGGGGCGGAGCATTGTCGCGGTGCAGCAAAGACGCTGAGGAGGAACGATGAGTGATAACCCCATTATGGGCGAGGCGGAACCAGCTGAGCTTTACACCCTCGAGGAGCCGCATTCCAAGTCAACGGAGATAGATCAGAAGTCTCCAGGGGAACGCGCCCCCGCAGAACCGAAGCCGGTGAACCTGCGCCGCTGGGTCGGTTTAGCAGCAGGCTTGCTGTTGGCGCTACTGGTGTACGCCATCTTGCCTGACGCCTTGGCGCACGAGGGGAAGGTGACGGCAGCGGTCGCGGTGCTGATGGGTGTCTGGTGGATGACGGAGGCCCTACCGATACCCGCGACAGCTCTGGTTCCCTTAGTGGCGTTCCCTCTTTTCTCCGAGGTGCCAATCAACGACATTGGTGCCTCGTATGGCAACAACATCATTTTCCTGTTCATGGGTGGGTTCATGTTGGCCCTCGCGATGCAGAGGTGGAACCTTCACCGGCGCATTGCGCTACTCACGTTGAAGGTGATGGGCGACAAGCCGGGCGCGATGATCGCCGGCTTCATGATTGCGACAGGGTTCCTCTCCATGTGGGTCTCGAACACCGCGACTGCGGTCATGATGCTTCCCATCGGCATGTCGGTTCTGCTGCTGGTGTCCCAAAAGGTCCCGGGCATGGGTGAGCAAACCGTTTCGGATAGTGGCGAGAAGATCAGGAAGTCAAACTTCGGCACCGCCCTCATGTTGGGTATTGCTTACTCGGCGTCGATCGGCTCCCTGGGCACCATCATTGGCACCCCACCGAACACCCTGCTCGCCGGTTACATGAACGAGAACTTTGGTGTGAACATTGGGTTCGGCCAGTGGATGATGGTTGGTGTCCCCCTGTCAATTGTCTTCATGTTCATCACTTGGTTCCTGTTGGTGAAGGTCCTGTACAAGCCGGAGATCAAGCAGATCCCGGGCGGTAAACAACTGATTCAAAGTGAGCTCGAGCTGCTCGGTCCCGTCTCCAAGGGTGAAACGCGCGTCTTGATCGTCTTCATCTTCGCTGCAGTGTCATGGATTGCCGTGCCCCTGATCTTTGAGAACCCACCGATCTCGGACGCGGGGATCGCCGTGGTCGTTGGCCTGCTCCTGTTCATTATCCCTGGTGGCGGAGCCCGAGGCGTTCGTCTGCTCGACTGGCACAGCGCAGTGGAGCTCCCTTGGGGTGTTCTACTGCTCTTCGGTGGTGGCCTAGCCCTCTCATCGCAGTTCTCCAGCTCTGGCCTCACAGATTGGATTGGAGACGTTGCGACCGGCCTTGGTGGCCTCCCAGTGGTTGTTATCGTGGCGATTCTGGCGATGGCGATCGTCTTCCTGACCGAGTTGACGTCGAACACTGCGACGGCAGCCACGTTCTTGCCGGTGGCTGGCGGTATCGCTTTGGGTATTGGTGTGAACCCCATGCTGCTTGCCATCCCGGTTGCCCTGACGGCGACGTGTGCATTCATGCTCCCCGTGGCGACACCGCCGAACGCTGTCGCATACGGTTCCGGCTACATTACGATCCCGGAAATGGTGAAGGCCGGCTTCTGGCTGAACCTGATCGGCATCGTGCTAGTCACCCTGACCACCATGACGTTGGCT
>CAYFUO010000110.1:0-6759 GCA_964346255.1 uncultured Actinomyces sp.
CACTGGTCCGCCGTCAAGGCGCCTTTCACGTAGTTTTGTTGCCCGTCAACCGCAAGCAGGTTGAGGGGGTCATTGGAGAATTCTTTTCGGGTTTCCTCATCCCACTTCCAAGCACCCGCCTCCCAGGCGTTCGCTAGGGGAACCACGTGGTCGATTTGCACGAGGGCGGAAGTGTCTGCCCCCTTCACGAAGGACACCTCCTCACCCTTGTAGGGCTCAGCGAGAACACCCGAGTCCACGACGCAATCGTTTGTACCCTCCTCGAACGTCACGTTGGTTAGGTCACGAGCGAGGATCTCATTGCGAGTGTTGCACCCGTCCCCATCTAAGTCCCCCCAGCCCTTACCGAAGTTGTCCCGGTCATAGGGTGGCGCGTCAGGGTTGGGACCATCCTCAACAACTTCGAGCATCTCTAACTGCTGGGTTGCCGTGGTGGGCGGTCCTGCGTTGGTGCTCGCGCGCCCGGCGCGGAACCCTCCCCAAATCAGCCACAGGAACGCGAGCACAACCACAACCACGAGGGCCGCGTCTTTCAACCCGAAGCGTCTCACCCTGTTCACGTGTCCGACGGCTTCTCTGTACGGGACGGCAGTGGGGCCATCTTCACCCCACGCGCGTTGGGGGACCCATCGGTTCCCGCTCCCCCACTCGTCCTCATCCCCAACCATGGCCAGATCGTCTCAAGTTGGGGGCGGAGTGGCCGAGGGATACGGGCCCCCTTGGGGAAAAGGGTGTACAAGGGGCCCTGGGGGAACGCCGGGGCCCCGTTAGGGCCTCTTGGGGAGGCCAGTGTCGCCGCGCGGGTCCCAGCGACACCGAAGACGAATACAGCGAGCCTCCCCAAGGGTGAGCCCGCACAGCGGTGTCCGGTCACAGCCCAGGGAGGGCGCCCTCGTCGGCGGCCTTCAAAGCGGCCTCGGACCCCAGATTGAGGGGTGTGAGCAGTCCTGGGAAGTTGTTGCGCACGTTCCCCACCGCGCTTCCAACCGCTCTGGGGACTAGGGGTGGGGTTTTGATCGCGTCGATGAGCCGCTGCAGTTGTTCACTGTCGCCGAGCTCGGGGTCCAGCCACACTTCCCACAGGTCGCGCGGCACGAACAGTGGCATGCGCGGGTGGATCTCACCGAGGGTGTCCGGCGCCGAACGCGTCAGTAGGGCTGCAGTACTCGCCAAGTCGATCTTTGCGTCCTCACCGTGAGTTTCCCGGAACTTCTCCTTGGCGTCCCGGCTGGGTCCCTCGTAGATTCCAGCCATCGCCAGCACGGGTTCCCTACCGGGGGGCGCGGGGTTACCCTGCGCGTCGGCAAGGCTCAAGAAGAAGGGCTGTTTGCGACCGTCGGGTTCCTTCTGCCACTCGTAGTAACCGTTGGTGGGGATCAGGCAGCGCCTCTTCTTCACCGCGGACCGAAACGAAGGCTTCTCAGTTACAGTTTCAGCGCGCGCGTTGATGAGGGGTTTGAAGTTTTCCTTCGCCCAGAAGGGAACTAGCCCCCACTGTTTCAAGTCGAGCACACGCTCCGACGTTTCCGCGCGGTCCGTTTGGACGGAGCGGATCATTTGAGAGGGCGCCTCATTGTATGAGGGCTTATGTTCACCCTCTATGACGTCAACGTCGAAGAAAGACGCCAGCTCCGGGTCGGCCGCAAACATGGTGAATCTTCCGCACATGCCTTCAAGGATGTCACGAAACCGTGGGGTAGTGCGAGGGGTGGAGCGTCAGTCGCTCCCCTTTGTCTCCCCACCTTCACAATCCCCTTTGGGGGCGCTGCGGTCCGCGTCATCGACCTCGTCCAACTCTTCACGCAGCCCTTTGAGGGCTTCCGGTGGGTTAGGTCCCTTCCTTGGAAACCCGGGGCGCGTGGCCAGCAGACGCTTCAGTTGGTTGGGGGTGAGCGACAAACTCCAGTCGGAAGCGACAGGCAGTTGCCAGTTGCGCCAGTGGGCGACGAAGGTGAAAGACGAACCGATGACGGTCGCGGCGATCATCCCCTCTACCGGCCACCTCGCCTCATAGAAGATGACCATGGTCGCCGCTGAAACTAAGGCGGGTGTTGCGTACAGGTTGTTGCCCCCGAACACCATGGGGACGTTCCCAGCCGTCACGTCCCGGATCATCCCTCCACCAACAGCGGTGGTGATGCCCAACAGCAGGGCGGGCATGATCCCGAACCCAAGAGAGAGCGTCTTGATGGCTCCCGTCGCCGCCCACGACCCCAACACCACTCCGTCCGCCACGACTAGGGGCACCACCCAGAACTTGGAGTCCATCTTCCACAGGAAGGCGATGGCAGCACCAACTAGCGCGGTGGAAATGTAGAACGGGTCGGTGAGCGCAACCGGGGGGCCAGCCTGCAGCATCACGTCCCGCAGGATCCCGCCGCCCATCGCGGACATGATCGCCAAGATGACGAAACCCACTGCGTCGAAGTGTTTGGAGCGCGCCAGCTTCCCACCCAACACCCCGTTCAGCAAAACCCCGGTCAGGTCGATAGCGCGAAACACTTCGTTAGAGAAGATCGCGTCAACGTCGATCAAACCGCCACCCCCTAGCCGCCAAGCAGGCTCCCCAGCCCGAAGGTGACTGTGGCTGCGGCGTAGCCAATCGCTAGTTGCCGCAGCGCCGACACCCAAGCGACCCTGCCGGACAGCAGTCCGACGATGCCTCCCGTGAACAACAAAACGAGGCCGACAATGCCTGCGCTCGCTGCAACGGCCACCAAACCCTGTAGGCCGAAGAGGTAGGGAAGCAATGGGACCAGCGCCCCCAACCCGAAGGACAGGAATGAGGACAGCGCTACTTGGAAGGGGTTCCCAATCTCGTCCCCGACAGTTCCGCCGTCGCTTCCCTCCAACCCCAAACCCACAGTCTGAGGTAAGCCCGCTTTGGGAGTCCCTTGGATGGGCGCGGGAACAGCTTGGAACAGGGAGCGAGCGCGAGCGTCCGCCTCCGCCTGGCTCTCACCTCGAGCTTGGAACAGTAGGGAGAGCTCGTTTTCGTTGACGTCCAACTCCTCCAGACTTCGCGGCGGGAGGGGGGCCGGCGCTGAAGCCTCCAAAAGTTCCCGGGCCGAGGACACACTAATCCACTCGCCTGCCGCCATCGACAACGAGCCCGCGAGCAGCCCGGCCACCCCAGTAGTCACCACCCACTGCGTCCCCATGCCGGCACCCGCGACCCCCAAAATGAGGGCCAAGTTCGAGATCAGGCCGTCGTTCGCACCGAAGATCACCGCGCGAAAGTTGCCGGCCATGCGCGCACGTGACGCAGCCGCAAGCGAGCGGACGACTTCGCCGTGAACACGCTCGTCAGCGGCCATGCGGCCGGTCGCATCGCTCTCCGTTTCGTAAGCGTTTCTTTGCTCGGACCTTTGTACGAGGGCGAGGGCGAACACCGACCCGAACCTGCCCGCCAACGTCGCCAGCAATCGCGAGGTGAACTTTGGGGTGGGAGGGGGATTCGCGTGATCACCTAAGAGGGTCGCCCAGTGCCTCTCGTGTCGTCCCTCAGCCTCCGCGAGGCCCAACATGATCTGTTGGGTTTCGCCTTGCTCCCGTTTGGCCAGGTTGCGGTACGTTTGGGCTTCTATGCGCTCCTCAGCCAAGTATCTGCGCCACCGCTTAACTTGGGCGCGGGTAGGGCTGTTGTGAGGGTCCCCGTTGCGGCCGGGCTGTTCCACTGCCCCATCTCCCATCTAGTTTTGCTCCCTTTTGCTCCCGCGACCTTAGTGGCCCACGGCGAACGCGCCTTTCAGTCGCCGCTCACTTGCTGGGGCGAAGCGTCGGGCTCCTCAATGATGTAGGTTTCGACGGCGATGGTAGGGCCGACAATCTTGCGGTGAACGTTTTCAGCCACTTTCTCTGTCACCGCGACCCCTTGGATGCGGACGGCGTCAGCCGCTCGGTCAGCCACCTTTTCTAGTGCCTCAGACACGACATGTGTGTGCCGCAGGCGGGTGAGGCCCCGCCTGAACCCCTCATAGTATCTGGGTCCCGCCTTCGAGCCGAGCAGGAAACCCGCGCTCAAAGCGAACGCAAACGTCATTTTCTTACCCATTGCACCCTCACTGTCCTGGAGTGTCCTGCTTGGGGTACAAGCAGCGAAGCGTTTCTGTAACAATCCTAACCGGCTCACCCTCAGGGGATTCTCCGGCTTTACTTTCGGTCACGTTCAAAGTGGCTACGAGGCTGGTGGGACGGCCTCGTCCGTCGCAAACGATCGCCAGATCTCCCCGCTTCGGTAGGTCACCGTCGAAGAAAGCATCGGTCGGCACTTCCGTGTCCAGCTTGAGTGTCCCTTTGCTGACGAGGGCGGCCAGCAGGTCATCTGCTTCATCCCTTGTGTCTCCCAGGTGCATCCACGGCGGTTCGACACTGGAAGCTTGCTGCTGCCCGAAGATCCCCTCTAGGGTCGCCCAACCCACGTGGTCTCGAGTGAACGCCCAAAATGCGCTGACACGTTCCTCCGTGGGGGCCACAGGTGGCAAAGTGCCTTCTTCCACGCTGCCCTTGCTCGTCTCGCTCATGAAACTAACCTCGCTGCCCTCACGTTCACGTTGGATCCCCCAACACAACCCACTTGGGTTCAACTCTCGCCCAACGATACCGTGGCGCGCGGCCTAGCCCCCGACTTCTTCACGCTCCCGCTGAGCCCGCGCGCCCCCCTGTGTTCGCGGTCCGTGGAACGGCCGGTTCGGTGGTGCTTTGGCCGGTTGTTTTCGGTAGTTTGGAGCTGTGGTGGAAATCGAAATTACGACGCCTCGAGGCGCCAATCTGGCGGGAACCCTGATCGTCCCGGTAGACAGCACGGACGCTGCCGTGATTTTTTCTCACCCACTCTTGTGTGATCGGGAGTCCAGCCCGCACTTCCCAGAATTGGCGGCCCGATACCGCGCGCTCGGTTACGCGACCCTGATTTTCGACTATTCAGGCCACGGGCTTTCCGACGACCAGCCGATCACTATGGACCGTCGAACCGAGGACCTGCGGGCCGCGTCCGGCTGGTTAGCGGACCAGGGTTTCACCCGCCAGATCCTGCACGCCCACTCCACAGGCTCAATCTCCGCACTCAAGTCTGGGGCGCGCGCTGTGGAAGCGGTTTTTCTTTCCAGCCCCATCACCGGGCCTATGGACTTCGATTGGGAAGCGATCTTCTCCCCCGAACAGTTGGAGGAACTGGAAAAGAACTTGGTGGTGCGAATCGCCGATGACTCTCCGGGTCCCCGCACGTTCTTTGAGCTCACCCCCCAGACGCTGCTTGACCTGTCGCTGAACAGTGAAGAGGAACTGCTCGAAGGTCTTTCAGTCCCCACCTTCGCGCTCTTTGATGAGTTGGATGTGGAGAGAGGGGTTTCCGCGGGTGTCGGGAATCTCGCCGCCAGACTGCCCGCGAACTCCGTTGTTGAGGTCGCGCGCCAGACTGACTTTTCTCAAGAGGAAAACTTGGACCGCTTGGGGACCATTGTGGTGCGGTGGGCGCTACGAAACGTTCCGCCTAGGCCCGGGGTGACCTACGAAAGTGTGTTCGGCACTGAAGACGCATCAACGGATAGTGCACTCACGCTCCGCCAGGGTTCAGAAGACACAGAAGACAAGGCGGACACGAGAGATAAGGGAACTGACAGCGAATGAGTGGCCCCACTTCCGGTCGGAGTGGGAGGCGACGCGCACACCAAACGCGCACGCCCAACCCCCGGGGCCGCTCCCGCGGGAAACGTAAAAATACTGCTCACAAACCGTTCGGGCCCGCCGAATTGGCTGCAAGAGCTGCGGCGCTGCCCGTCGTCACCTACCCAGACCTGCCCGTCAGTGACCACCGCCAAGAAATAGCGGACGCCATCCGCGACCACCAAGTCGTCATTGTCGCTGGTGAAACTGGCAGCGGGAAAACGACGCAGCTACCCAAGATCTGCTTGGAACTGGGCCGCGGCATCGCCGGCATGATCGGTCACACCCAACCTAGGCGGCTTGCGGCGCGAGCGGTGGCAGAGCGCATCGCGTTTGAGTTGGGGCAAAAAGTTGGGCGCGAGCCCGGAGACGTCGTCGGCTACCAAGTGCGGTTCACGGACGAGGTGGGCCCCACCACCCTCATCAAGATGATGACCGACGGGATCCTGCTCGCCGAAATGGGCTCGGACCCGAACCTCACCAAGTACGACACGATCATTGTGGATGAGGCCCACGAACGCAGCCTCAACATCGACTTCATCTTGGGGTACTTGGGGCGCCTCCTCCCGAAGCGCCCCGACCTGAAGGTGATCATCACCTCGGCAACGATCGACTCCAAACGCTTCCAGGAACACTTCGAGAAGCAGGTGGGTGGTCACGTCCCCATCATTGAGGTTTCCGGGCGCACCTACCCTGTAGAGGTCCGCTACCGGCCCCTCCTCCCCGACGTCGAAGTGGGAGATAAGAGGTTCGAAAGCCTCGAGCCGCACCCTGAAGGGTTAGACGCTGAAGCCTCCCCTATCGGCACGATGCTCGAACCCGAGTTGGACCCTGGTGAGTTCGCAACCCTCGGCTACGGGCTCGGCGAAAACCTTGACCTGGAAACCGCGCTCACCCACGCGGTCGATGAACTTCTTGCCGAGGACGAGGGCGACATTCTGGTCTTCCTTCCCGGTGAGAGAGACATTCTGGATGCGCGCGACGCCCTCGCCGAACACCTAAAAGACCGCTATGTTGCGGACCCGGCCAGCCGCGAGCGGCCGAACGGCATCGAAGTGTTGCCGCTGTTCGCCCGCCTGTCTGCACCCGAGCAAC
>CAYFUO010000111.1:0-6635 GCA_964346255.1 uncultured Actinomyces sp.
CAGAGGGTTAGGGGTTCGAGTCCCCTCGGCTCCACGAATCAGGTAGGCACAGGAAAACCCACCGCAGGACACTGCTGGTGGGTTTCGCTGTGAGTGGGGCAGCCTACGGTTTGCGGGTCACTCTTCCTTCTTCAGTGCCCCTTCAGCGGCTTCTTCAGCTTCTTCTAGGGCTTCCACTAACTTGTCGACGCCGCTCTCCTCGGGTTCTTCCTCAGCCCCCTCAGTTTTGAGGTCTACCCAGTACTCTTCAGCCCAAGGGTCTTCAACGGGCTGAGAACGCCTCCACAGGACGTAGGCGGCACCTGAAGCGCCAGCGAGAACCGTGGACCACAGGAAGAACTTGCCGGCCTTGCCGCGCTTCTTACCTTCCTTCGCGTGCTCCTCAACCTTCGCTATCACTTCTTCCCCGGCTGCAGCCAAACCGGCTTCTTCTAAGCCGCGCTTCGCCTTCTTCGCAGTCTCTTCAGCCGCGAGTTCTGCTTTTTTAGCGGCCTCTTTTGCTAGGCGCTCCGCTTTCTCAGCCGCATCCTTGGCTAGCCGTTCAGCGTGGCGCGCCGCTTCTTCCGCCACTTCCTCTGCGAGCTTCACTGCATCTTCAGTGTGCTTCACCTTCTTTTCAGCGTGTTTCACCGCATCTTCAGCCACGGTTTCAACCTTTTCGGCGACCTCTACGGCTTCTTTCTTTGCGGCTTTCGCTGCCTTCTTCGCTTTTCTTTTCAGGGACCTCTTGGACACGATCAACCTCGCTGTTCTAGACGTACTCTTCACTATGAATCTAGTCGCGAAACCTTCAAGTCTCTAGCTTTAAGCGCTCCCATGTGCATGGCGTGAGCGGAGGGCGTAAGCGGGAAGTGGGCGGGTGGCCCCCACCGCTGCGCCGCGTAGACTTGGGCCTTGAAACCTGTTGGCAGGCCAGCCTGCCGTGCTACCTCGAAGAAACTTGAAGGAAGTGACAGCAAATGACGAAAGCGATCATCCACACGTCCATGGGGGACATCAACCTTGAACTGTTCCCGGCCATAGCTCCTAAGACGGTCGCCAACTTTGTGGGACTGGCTACGGGATCGAAAGAGTGGAAGAACCCGAAGACAGGGAAAATGATGGACACGCCCCTCTATGACGACACTATTTTCCACCGGGTGATCCCCGACTTCATGATCCAAGGTGGGGACCCGTTAGGCACTGGGACGGGCGGGCCGGGGTACACGTTCAACGACGAGATCTCCCCAGAGCGGACGTTCAGCGAACCCTACCTGCTGGCTATGGCTAACGCTGGCAAGAGGATGGGGAGGGGCACTAACGGTTCCCAGTTCTTCATCACGGTTGCCCCAGCCACTTGGCTGAACGGCAAGCACACCATTTTCGGGAAGGTGACCGACGCAGAGTCGAAGAAGGTTGTGGACAACATTTCCTTGGTGCCCACAGGTCCCGCCGACAACCCACTGAAACCGGTTGTCATCAACAACATCGAAATCATCGAGTGAGGATCGGCCGCTAGCCTATGACTGAAATTCCCCGCTTCGGGCAACGAGCCAGCACCCCAAGACAGGAACAGTGCACGAAACATCCAGGCAGGCCAGCGGTTGCCTATTGCAAGAGATGTAACCGTCCCGCATGCGCTGACTGCGCGATCCCAACGGAGGTTGGGTCTGTCTGCGTGGATTGTGCGAACCCTTCCAGTAAACGCCGGTTCCGCGGAGGCAGTGCGGGGAATTTCTTTAAACGCAGTGAAGCACCTGTTACGCAGGTGCTGATAGCTCTCAACGTGATCCTCTTCGTTGTGGAGAAGATTTGGCCACCCCTATTCCAGTATTTGGCTATGACTCCGGGTATCGCCAGTGTGCAACCGTATCGGCTGTTGACCACAACGTTCCTTCACGCGGGGTTCTTTCACTTGCTTTTCAACATGATGATGTTGTACCTGTTGGGCTCCTCGATTGAGAAGGTATTCGGGTGGTGGCGTTACCTCGCCATTTATTTGCTGTCAGCGTTGGGGGGCTCGATGGCGATCGTCGCGTGGGTGTTGGTCGAACCAGTGACCATAAACGTGGCGACGGTGGGGGCGTCCGGTGCAATCTACGGCATGTTCGCAGCGATCTTCATGGTTCAAAGACGCTCCGGCATGTCGACAACATCGATTCTGGTCTTGTTGGGGATAAACCTTGTCTACGGGTTCATCACCCCCGGCGTCTCCTGGCAGGGCCACATTGGCGGCTTCCTACTGGGACTGGTCGTCACGGGCGTCTACATTCTTGTGGCTGACCGGTCGCGACCTGGTGGTCGGGGGGCCCAAATGAAGTGGTCTGCGCTGGCCACAGCCATCATGGTGGCGGTGTTCAGCGCGGCCACCTGGGGTCTCCTTCATGCTGCGGTGGCGGCCATCGCCTGAAATTTTTGGGCCGGAGCGCCAGGTGGGTGGGCGTCAACGACTTGGCGCCCAGTTAGGGAAGGACAACCGTGTAACTTGTCCCCACTTGGGGACATGTTTGGGGAAAACTTTTATTTTGACGGATGGCCGTCAAAGATTGGTGTGCGTTAGCGCCACTTGAGGGTCATTACGAACCCCGACATCATCAGGGCGATACCGATGACGAGGTTCCAGTGGGAGATCCCCGGAATAGGGTACGAGGCGCCTGAGAAGTAGTAGATGACCAGCCAAATGAGGCCCACGATCAGCAGGATGATGAAAGTGGGGGCCCACCACGGTGGACTGAGTGGGATGCCTTTAGTCCAACTGTCAGGGGTTTCTTCAGAGTCGAGTTCCTTCTGTCGGAGCTCTCTTTCGCGGTCTTCTTCTCGGGCCATGGTCCCTCCAAAGTTGCGTGGGCCTACAGTCGAACGTTTGTCGGCTTCCCATAGACTAGTCAAAGTTGGCAAAGCATCCCAAACGTCACCTAGGGGCCGCCTCTTGATACGAGGGCAGGAGGGCCAGTGAGTAAGTCCGCCATGTCCCCTCGTGGGGACGACAGTGAAGGTGAGGGCGTCCGCGCGCCCAGGGGTCGCCGCTCGACGCGGGCGAGGGTGTGGATGTGGGCGGGGTGGTCCACGATGGCGGTGGGTGTGGCTCTCCTAGCGGCTGGGCTCCTTTTCGGGGTGGCGGCCTCGAACGCTAACGACACTAGTGTCCTCGAACTGAACCTAACTGACGTGGTCGGCCAGCAGCAGGTGGACGTGGAAGAGCTGAGCGACCAAGTTTCTCTTCTCAAAAAACAGAAGGAAGCCCTACTTGCTCGGGTCGAGGGTGGGGCGTCCGAAGAGTCGAAGGTTGTGGAGCAGCGTCAGGGTGCGAGCGGCCCTGGCGTCACGGTGGTGCTGGATGACGCGCCCGTCCAGTTCGAGTTGGACAGTGGAACCAACGTTAATGAGACAATCGTGCACCAGCAGGACGTCGACGCTGTGATGAACGCGCTCTGGAGGGGTGGTGCCGAGTTCATGTCAGTCCAGGGGGTCCGCATCACGTCGAGGACACCGGTGCGGTGCATAGGGAACGTAATCCTAGTGGGTGCACGCAGCTACGCTCCGCCGTACAGGATTGAGGCGGTGGGGGACGTGGAAGGTATGTTAGAGGCGCTGAACAACGATCCCATGGTTGGTATCTACCGGGACGCTGCTGCGCGCTACAACCTAGGTTGGGAAGTCATCGTCGGTCAGGACATGAAGATCCCAGCGGCAGACGCGCCGGCCGACCTACAGTTCGCGAAGAACGATGAGGAGCCCATGTAATGACCCACGTCAGTCAGGCAACCTACCCGAGTCGCGCCGCCCAGCATTCCGAACCCAACCCTCGGCCCCCCAAGAAGCGGAGTTTCTTCCGCTCATTCATCGGTTTCGTTGGCGAAGTCCTCATCACGATCGGCCTGTTCTTGCTGCTCTACATTGTTTGGCAGTTGTGGTGGACCTCCTACAAAGTGTCGGATAGCCTCAACTCTACGGTCAGCGCGTTCGAGGAGGCGTACCCTGGGCCTGACCTTTACACGGAGGAGCGCCGCACGGACGACCCACCCCTAGTTGGCCCCTTGGGGGAGGGGGAAACCTATGGCGTGCTCCACGTTCCTGGTTGGGACTGGGAAAAAATTCCGATAGCTGAGGGCGTCGCGAAGTGGGTTTTGGACAGTGGCTACGCTGGCCACTACCCAGAGACCCAGCAGGTGGGCCAGCTCGGCAACTTCGGGATCGCCGCCCACCGGCGCGCATTCGGTGACACTTTCATGAATATCCACACTCTGAAAGAGGGCGATCCCCTTGTCGTGGAAACGTCGGAGGCGTTCATCGTGTTCCGCAAAGTGAAGGACCAGGTGGTGGACCCGTCCGAAACGTGGGTGCTGGACCCCGTCCCCGGGGAACCTGGTGAAACACCAACGAAGCGGCTCATGACGATGACAACATGCCACCCCATGTACGGGAACACGGAGCGCTACATCACTTGGAGTGAAATGGAATACTGGGTGCCTAAAGATGTGGGGCGGCCCGAGATCCTGCGTGGGGAACCGAAACGGACTTGGTGAGGGATCCGCGTTGAACTTCGATGGGAAGATCAAGGGATCCTTGGGAGGGGAGTGACAGTGTACGGGTGGATCTTCAGGCACTTGCCTGGGCCGGTGTGGGTGAAAACAATTTTGGCGGCCCTCATAATTTTAGGGATCGTCTACTTCTTGTTCGAGTACGTGTACCCCGACTTCCACAGTAAGTACTTCGACAACACGGTGGGCTAGCAGCCCGCGCTGCGCGGGTTGCGCCTCACATTTAGCGGGGCCCGCAGTGAGCCGCGGACCCCGCTACCGGTCAGCCGCTTTGTGGGGGTTGTGGTTGCGGCGCACCGGAAGAAACATAAATAGTGACTTTCGAGCCTTGGCTGAGAACCCCCATTGGCTCCACCCGAATCACGTAGCCGGCAGCAACGCTCGTGGACTGTTCTGTGATGACTTCGGTGGCGAAAGTCAGCTCCTTCAGCATTTGGATGGCAACATCCTTCGGCTGCCCAACCACTGAGCCGGGAACTTCAACATTGCCTGATGAAAACCACAGGTTGATCGTCGTGCCGCGTGGCACCACGGATCCCGTGGCGGGAGAAGTACGGATCAGCTGTCCGCCTTTAACTTTCGCGTCGTTCTCCTCCTCAACAGTGCCGACGAGCATGCCGAGCTCTTTGAGTTCCTTATCGACCTGCTCCCTCGTCCAGCCCGACATGTCCGGTATCTCTTCGCTTGCGGGCCCCGCGGAGAGCCGCACTTCCACGTAGGAGCCGACCTCAACTTCTTCACCTTCCTCGGGGTCTACTTCTGCGACGTTCCCTTCCGGGATGTCTTCGGAGTCAACTTTTTCACCCAACTTGAATTCGAGGCCAGCATCCTCAATGAATGCTTTCGCTTCGGCTTGAGTGAGGCCGATGATCCCCTTGGGGACCGTCGTCATTTCCACTTCAGGTTCCCGGTCGAATAGGAGGAGCCAGGCAACGCCCGCCACCATCCCAGCCGCCAGTAGGACGAGGAAACCGATGAGGACACCCGTGAATTTTGACTTCTTCTTCTTTGGCGCGACTTGGCCCGCGTTGGTTGCAGCCACAGCTGGAGTTGGGGCGGTCCCGTTCACGTTCATGGCGCTTGGGGCCACGCTCGTTTGCGCCATTGTCTGCCCCACTGTTTGCGCCATGGTTTGCGTGGCGTTGGGGTAGGCGGCGGTCACGGCGGTGAACGGTTGGGTAGCCCCTGTTTCCCACGCGGCGACGGGGGGCGCCTGGATGCTTAGCCCTTCAGCTGCTCTCACCAGGTCGACTTCCATGTCGTTGGCGCTCGCATACCTGTCGTCCGGGTTTTTCGCGAGCGACTTCATTGTCACCTGTTCGACCTCGGCCGGAATGTCGCCCGCGATCGAGGACGGTAGCGGTGGCGTTTCGGACACGTGCTGGTAGGCGAGTGAGACCGCGTTCTCGCCGGCGAATGGTGGGCGGCCGGTGAGCAGTTCGTACAGCATGCATCCGGCGGAGTAAATGTCGGAGCGTTCGTCCACGGTTTCGCCCCTCGCCTGCTCTGGCGACAAGTATTGGGCTGTGCCGATAACCGCGTTCGTTTGGGTCATGGTTGCCTGGGAGTCGGCTAGGGCCCGGGCGATCCCGAAGTCCATGACCTTCACTTTCCCGCTGTCTGTGAGCATCACGTTGCCCGGCTTAATGTCCCTGTGGACGAGGCCGGCAGCGTGAGCGTACTGGAGGGCGGAGAGGACCCCGGAAGTGATTTCGACAGCCTCCGGGATGGGTACGGGTGTCCCGTCAGAGATCAGCTCTTTGACGGTGTGGCCCTCAACGTATTCCATCACTATGTAGGGCACGGACACGGTTGAACCGTCTGCGCTGCGCACGGCTTCCTCGCCCGTGTCGTAGACGGCAACAATGTTCGGGTGGTTCAAAGAGGCTGCGGCCTGCGCTTCTCTGCGGAACCGGGTTTGGAAGATGGAGTCCCGCGCCAAGTCGACTCGCAGCATTTTGATTGCGACGAGGCGTGACAGGCGGGTGTCGCGGCCCAAGTGGACTTGGGCCATTCCTCCCCTCCCGATCAGGGAGCGAACTTCGTAGCGTCCCCCTAAAAGTTTTGGGCCGGTGTCAGCCATGCCGTGACCTCCTGGTTGATGATGACAAAGTG
>CAYFUO010000112.1:0-6554 GCA_964346255.1 uncultured Actinomyces sp.
GCATCTTCAAGTCCGTCGCTGTGAAGGCTCCGGGCTTCGGTGACCGCCGCAAGGCTATTTTGCAGGACATTGCGATCCTCACGGGTGGCACGGTCATCTCCGAAACTGTCGGGTTGACCTTGGAGAACGCTGACCTTGACGACTTGGGTAAGGCCCGCAAGGTGACCGTGACCAAGGATGAGACGACCATTGTTGACGGCGCGGGCGACAAGGACGCGTTGGAGGCTCGTGTCAAGCAGATCCGCCAAGAGATCGAGAACTCTGACTCCGAGTACGACAAAGAGAAGCTCTCTGAGCGTCTCGCGAAACTTTCCGGTGGGGTCGCCATCATCAAGTCGGGCGCCGCAACCGAAGTTGAGTTGAAGGAACGTAAGCACCGCATTGAGGATGCGATCCGCAACGCGCGTGCCGCCGCTGAAGAGGGGATCGTCGCCGGTGGTGGCGTCGCCTTGCTGCAGGCAGCGAAGCGTGTCCTGAAGGACCTGGACCTCACTGGGGATGAAGAGACGGGCATGTGGATTGTCAATGCCGCTGTCGCTGAGCCGTTGCGCCAGATTGCACGTAACGCTGGCCTTGAAGGCTCCGTGGTGGTTGAGCGCGTCAAGGAACTGCCTGACGGTGAGGGCCTGAACGTGCAGACCAACGAGTACGGGGACCTGCTTGAACAGGGGATCGCCGACCCGGTGAAGGTGACGCGTTCCGCCCTGCAGAACGCGGCGTCGATCGCCTCCATGTTCCTCACAACTGAAGCGGTTGTTGCCGACAAGCCGGAACCGCCGGCCCCCGCAATGCCCGCTGATGACATGGGCGGCATGTACTAAAAGTTCCCTAAAATGCTCCACGAGCGCTTTTAGGGACAACCGTGAACAAAGCATTTGGGTGGGCCCACTGGGTCCACCCAAACGCTTTAACGCTCACCTCAAGCCTGTTAGCTTCCGGCGAACAGTGATGAGGCGGCGGCCTCCGCATCCGTGTAGGTGGAGGAGGCCTGCGAGAGTGCGACACTAACCGACTCTAAGCTGTCCTCAACTTGGATTTGGGTTGCCTGCCAGCCGGCGATCACATTTTGAAATGATGCGGAGGCGCCTCCCGCCCACGTCGCCTGCAGCGCCTGCAGTTGCGCCATCATCGCGGCGACTGAGGAGCGAATGTTGGCGGCGGTGGCGGACGCAGCCGCCGACGCGGCAGCGACCTCCGCAGCATCAACTTGGTATGCGGTCATTTTTCACCTTCCTGTGCCTCCCTAGGGTGGCGTGGATTCGTAGTTCACACAGCGTGCCCCAAGTGGGGAAGCGGGGGAGAGACCGTTTCCGCCAGACTGTGGAAGGTGGTGGTTGTGGAGGAGTTATATGCGGCGCCGCCGAGCGCCCTCGATGCGGTCTGCGACGGACTCTAACGTGGACGTCTCATCCCGATCGTCAATTGGCTCACTGGCGGGTTCAGTGGGGGTAACCTCCGACTCTGGCGCGTCTTCTGGTTCCGGCGCGGGGAGGGGCGGGGCTGAGGTCGGCGTTGTCGAACGCTCCACGGGTGTCGCAGCGGCTTCAGAAGTGAGTCTCTTGCGGCCCGCGTTGCGAGGTTTCGTGCGTAGGAGGACGCGTCTGGCGGCTTTCTTAGCTTCAGGGCGGCTCACGGAACCTGGCTTGTGGTTTGGGCCCAACTGGGACAACAGGATCGCCTGCTCACCCTCCAAGTTTTTGCGGGCTCGCTGCTCCAGAGTTTTGGCTAGCGGAGAGTGGAAGATTCTGGGGCGGCTCAAAAGTGCGGTGACCACTTGGAGGCGAGCGTTCGCGAACTCTTCATCGGTGACGTGCCGCATCTGCTCTCTCAAACCCTTTTGGAAGGTTCGGCATTGCTGTGGGGACCCGGCTAGGGCCGCTAGGTCCGCATCTACCAGCAGTTGCGCGTCAAGGTCTGAGGGGTCAGGGCTGTGGGCCGAAAGTGCATCGACCAGTTCACCTACCCGCTGGACGTTCTCCTCGGGGACACCCAGCCCCGAAAGGGTGGATGAACCAACTATGGCGGGGACGCACGCGGGCACGGGCGCCAACCCCAGCTCTTCCCAACCCATCTCTTCGGTGGCGCCCCTGTAGGCGGCCGCCAAGCAGAGTAGTGCCGGCTCCGAAGCGGCGTTCTCCACGTGGGCTAAACGCTCCAACAGGGAAGCGAGGTAACGGCTGTTGTGTTGCGCGCGCCCCTCTAAGTTCCACGCTTCAAGCAGCGCTGATATCTCGCGGGCCCGCGCCTCCTTCCCCGCAGTTGCTCCAGCGGAGATGAGGGCCTCATCGAGGGCGTCAACCAGCCAAGGTGGTGTGGTGTGACCCATGCTTCACCTCGCCTCCGCCGGTAATGTTGCTCCGCCAATCATATGCCTCGGCCCCACAAAGATGGCCACCTCCGAGTTCACCCAACAAACGTGGCCCACGTCAGAAACCTGATCATCTCCGACGATCGGAGGGAGAACGGGTTATCCGGCATGGTCCGCACCGCAGTGTTGGCCACGCATCGCGCCCGGGGGGATACTGGGAGGGTCAGTCAGCGGAAGTGATGTCGAGGCCGGCGGCCAGGAAGTGAGGACCCCAGTGGTTGGTGAACCTAGCGTCTCATTAGGAGTCATTGGGGTTGGACTGGCGGGAGGCGGCGTCGCCTCCGCCCTTAGCGCGGCCGGCTATGGGGTGGTGGGCGGCAACGCGCGTTCAACCGAAGCGCAAGAACGGGCCGAAGTGATGCTGCCCGGCGTCCCCCTCCAAGAGGCTGTCGACGTCGCACGGAACTCCGACCTGCTGATTTTGGCTGTGCCCGACGACCAGATCGAAAAGGTCACGGAAGAACTCGCTGAACAAGGAGCCCTCCGCCCCGGCCAAGTGGTCGCCCACCTGTGGGGTGGGGGAGGCACCGCGCCCCTCGCTGCCGCCCGCGCAGCCGGAGCGACCCCCATCGCGCTTCACCCGGTCATGACGTTCACCGGAACCTCTCTAGACGTCGCCCGGTTACAGGATTGTCCCATCGCTTACACTGCGGACCCGCTTGCGGCCCCCATAGCTCAAGCGATCATCACGTCCATGGGCGGGAAACCTTTCGAGGTGCCCGAGGCCGACCGGCCCCTGTACCACGCGGCTTTAGTGCACGGTGCTAACCATTTGGTCACTTTAGTGAACGAGGCCGCTCTTACCCTGTCCGACATCGGGATACCTGAACCCGCGGAAGTCATGGCCCCACTGACGCGGACGGCGCTTGACCGGGCGTTGGAGGAGGGGTGGGCGGGTCTCACGGGTCCCGCTGCCAGAGGCAACTGGTCGACGATCGCCAGCCACCTGCAAGCACTTGGGTCCCGCCCTGAACTGGCCTCCGTTGCACAGTCGTATGAGGCGATGGCGGACGCCACGAGGCGCGCCGTTCAAAAGCCGCGCTCACAAACCCGGTTGGTGACGACCCGAGCTGAACTCGCTGAAGCGCTGCGTGGCGTCGTCGGCCCGACTTCGCTGGTTATGACGATGGGTGCGCTCCACGAGGGCCACCTCTCCCTAGTGGAGCGGGCAGCGGAGGGCGGTGCCACGGTGATCGCCACTATTTTCGTGAACCCCAAACAGTTCGGTGAAGGGGAAGACTTCGACAAGTACCCGCGTCAACTGGAGGCCGACGTGGAAGCGTTGGGGGAGGCTGGCGCACACATCGTGTTCGCCCCCAGGGAGGAAGAGGTGTACCAGGTCAACCCGCAAGTGACGGTGAACCCCGGTCCGACCGCCAACGTCCTTGAAGGCGCCCTACGTCCCGGACACTTCGAAGGGGTGACCCTAGTGGTGAACAAGGTGTTGAACTTGGTACGACCAGATAAGGCAGTGTTCGGCCAGAAGGACGCCCAACAGTTCTCTGTCATTTCCCAAATGGTCCGTGACCTCGACGTTCCCGTTGAGTTAGTGGAGGCGCCCATTGTGAGGGACGAGGACGGTCTAGCTCTCTCCTCCCGAAACGCTTACCTGTCGGAAGAGCAGCGCGAGAACGCCCTCGCACTAAATGAAGCGCTACAGGTCGGGGTGAGCGTCGCATCTGAAGGTGGCAGCCCCGGTCAGATTGTGGAGGCGGCCGTCAAAGTCCTGCAACAAGGTGAGGGTATCGCCCCTCAATACGTGGCACTCGTGACGAAGGACAACTTCGATCCGGTTGAGGTGTGGGCCGAGGAGTACAGCCCCATCCGTGTGACACGTGACTCTGGCGAATGGGGCGGTGGCAGCGCATACTTGGCGGTGGCAGCGAAAGTGGGGGACACCCGACTGATCGACAATGTGATCGTGGAGGTGAGCTGATGGGCGGCGAAGAAATGCGGGCGCCAATCTACCGGACCATGGTGACCGGGAAAATTCATCGCGCCACCGTCACGGGCGCCGATGTTGACTACGTGGGTTCAGTGTCCGTGGATGCAGCCCTCCTAGAGGCAGCCGACATTTACGTGGGCCAACAGGTTGACGTGGTGGATGTGACGAACGGCGCGCGCCTGACCACGTACACGATTGAGGCCCCCAAAGGTTCAGGGACAGTGCAGGTCAACGGCGCAGCAGCCCACCTGGTTAGTGAAGGCGACTTGGTGATCGTCATGGCTTACGCCCAAGTGCCGGAACCTCACGCGAAAACATACGTTCCTAGCGTCGTTCACGTCGATGGGTCAAACCAGATCATCAGTTTGGGTGGCGACCTAGCCTCCTAGGGGTTCGGGTTCCCCTTTCGCTTGGTCTACCATGGCGGAGTGAGCAACAAAAAAGATTCCCCCACCCCAGACGTCCCTGAGCAGGTCCGGATCCGCAGCGAAAAGCGCGCCCGGCTTCTTGAAGGAGGCGTTGACCCCTACCCGGTTGAAGTGCCCATAACGACCACCATCGAGCAGGTGCGTGACAGCTACGGGGACCTTGAAGCGGGCGCCGAAACGGATGATTTCGTTGGCGTCGCTGGCAGGGTCGTGTTTGCCCGGAACACGGGCAGGCTCTGTTTCGCGACCATCCAGGATGGGGCGGGCCGGAAACTGCAGGTGATGCTTTCCGAACGTGAAGTTGGGAAACAGTCTTTGGCGGATTACAAGGCGGCTGTCGACTTGGGTGACATCCTGTTCGCCTACGGGAAGGTGATTTCCTCTAGGCGAGGAGAACTGTCCGTCCTCGCCACGGGCGATGAAGACCAAGGGATTCCAGCGTGGGCTCTCGCAGCGAAGGCGCTGCGCCCCCTGCCGAAGGTTTTCGAAACGGAAGATGGCCAGGTGACCCTCGCGGAGGATAGCCGCGTGCGCCGCCGCTACCTCGACCTGATCATGCGTGAAGGTGCCCGCCAAATGGTGAGGGACCGTGCTGAAGTGACCCATTCTCTGCGGGAGTTCTTGCATGAGAGGGGTTTCGTTGAGGTTGAGACCCCAATGTTGCAGGCGGTCGCGGGCGGCGCGGCGGCTCGCCCCTTCAAGACTCACATGAACGCTTACGACCTCGAACTGTTCCTGCGTATCGCGCCGGAACTCTACTTAAAGCGCGCTGTCGTCGGTGGCATCGACAAGGTGTTCGAGATTAACAGGAACTTCAGGAACGAGGGCGCTGACTCGAGCCATAACCCTGAGTTCACCATGATTGAAGTCTACGAAGCCTACGGGACCTATCAGACGATGGCGGATTTGACGCGGGAGATGATCCAGCGTGCCGCTTTGGACGCGTTTGGGACCCTACAGGTGACGTTGGTGGATGGGACTGTCTACGACTTCTCGGGGGTGTGGAAGCAGATCGGCTTCTACGACTCGCTGTCAGAGGCATTGGGGGAGACGGTGTCGCCTGAGACTTCACGTGCTCGCCTGGAAGAACTGGCTGACAGCCGTGACATTGACGTGGAAGACCACCACAGCGACGGGCACATCGCCGAGATGCTTTTTGAGGACTTGGTGGCAGACCACATTTATGAGCCCACCTTCGTGATCGACTTCCCCGCGGAGACTTCTCCGCTGACACGCGAGCACCGCTCCGTTCCGGGGATTGCCGAAAAGTGGGATCTTTACGTTCGTGGGTTCGAGTTGGCGACCGCCTATTCTGAGCAGACTGACCCGGTGATTCAGCGTCAGAAGTTTGAGGAACAGGCGTTGGCGGCCGCGAAGGGCGACCCTGAGGCTATGTCTTTGGATGAAGACTTCCTAGAGGCCATGGATCATGGTATGCCGCCTGCAGGTGGCATGGGTATGGGGCTCGACCGCCTCCTCATGGCGTTTACCGGTCAGGGGATCAGGGAGACCATCTTGTTCCCCCTGGTGAAGCCCCTCGCCTAGCTTTCGGCTTTCTTGGGGGATGACACCGCCGCGGCGCCTGAGTTCTCGGCTCTCGGCGGCAGTCGTTTGGACCCCTCACGTCATCAGCTACGGCGACGCCTAGTCCGCGGAGTGCGCAGGACTCCTTTTAATGTTGCGGGGCCCGCCAAGAGCCGGGCGATTTCGCCAAGGTCTGGGCTGCGTCGCTTGAGACTGCAGTGGCTCACGTGAGACTGCAGCGGTTCGCTTGGGGCTGCTGCGGTTCCCGTGGGACTGCCGCTGGTTCCGT
>CAYFUO010000113.1:0-6314 GCA_964346255.1 uncultured Actinomyces sp.
GTCACCGCAGCAAACGCAGCGTGTATGGGAAGATTGACCTCACCGCCGCGGATCGGAGGGTGTAGTGGATCATCTAATGTCTCCCGAGGGGGTCGTGTTCGAACCCGTTTCCAAGTCGCTCGCATTGGTGCGCATCTTGGGTGCCTCGGTGCCTATTTTCTGTGTGATGGTGGCTGTCGCTGTCCTCGGTTTCACGGTTGATCACGCGGTTTGGTACTTGTTGATCCCGCTCGTCCTCGTCCTAGCGTGGTTGCTGTGGCTGATCCCGCGGCAGGTGTCAGCCCTGCAATACGCGACGGGTGAAACGGACTTCTTCATCCGCAAGGGGATCATGTTCAAGCGCCTAGATCAGGTCCCCTACGGACGCATCCAATACGTGGAAGCCAGGGAAGGACCGGTTGCGCGTCACTTCAAGATCGCGACCCTCCACGTTTACACCGCATCGGCCCAGACGGAGGCGACGCTTCCCGGTGTGACCAGTGACGACGCGGCGCGGATTCGGGCTCTTTTGGTGGCGCGCGGCGCGAAGAGCGGCGCAGGAATTTAGGCTGCTTTGGAACACAAAGAGGACGAGGGCGCCGTACCACAGTCCGCTCGCGGCCCAGCCAGCGACTCGGGGGACACGGGGCCAAGTGGCACGGGGCCAAGCGGTGGGAGGCCGAGCAGCATGGGGTCAAGCGGCGCGGGAATGAGTGGCGCCGAGCCGGCTCCTGACGCTTGGAGCCGGGTGCATTGGATCACCCCACTGTTGGAAGTGTGGCAGTTGTTAGTGGTTCTAGTGGTTGGGTTTGTTTTCGGCGGCCTCGATGAGATCACTACTCTTTCAGCTTCCACAGCCCCGATCACACCTGCCAAGATTCTCCTTGTTGTTCTCGGAGTGGTCCTCGGCGTCGCAGCGGTAGTCGGTGCTTACTCGTTTTTTGCGTGGCGGGCGAGGGCGTACGCGCTGACGGATGACGCGGTTTGGACGCGCTTTGGGATCTTGTTTCGCCGCGTTAAACACGTTCCTCTTGAGAAAGTTCAAGCGGTCGACGTGATCCGGCCCTTCATGGGGCGCGTGTTTGGGCTTGGGCGCCTCAGTGTGGAAGCCGCCGGCGGGGTGGGGTCGTCTATAGCGATCGGCTATTTGCGTGAAGCCGACCTGCTGGATCTGCGGGCGGACATTTTAGCGAGGGCGTCCGGCGCGAAAATGGAGGCGGCCGGAACAGCGCCCCCACAAGCCCAAGACCAAGGCCAGGCCCAGATCCAGATCCAGATTCGAGAACAAGATCACGATGCTGCCCTCACAAGTCCGATTCCCCCTGCTCAAGAGAAGCCTCTTTACTCAGTGGGCGCGGGGCGACTGCTTGGCGCCGCCGCGACAACGACAGCGTTCCTGACCGCCGCGCTGATGGCTGTCGTCGCGTCGGTTGCGGCCGCGGTGATCGCCGGCTTCGCCGTCGAACTCGGCATGGTGGTGTTCTTCACGTTCGCTGCGCCGACCTTCGTGATCGCGGCTTCCGTCTTGTGGTCGAGGTTCGCATGGGAGTTCGGCTTCACGGTCGCTGTCTCTCCCGAGGGCATCCGGGTTCGCAAAGGTCTCTTAGAGACCAGATCAGAGGCCATCCCGCCGCACAGAGTTCACGCAGTCCTCGTGACCCAACCGCTGCTTTGGCGGCCCTTCGGCTGGTATCGGGTGAAGATCTCCCAAGCGACAGGGAGGGCACCGCAATCGGGTGGGCAGCAGGTCTCCAGCATTCTGCTGCCCGTGGGCACCAAAGAACAGGCCCTCCTCGCAACAGGACTGGTCATCCCGAGTCTAGGGGTGGAGGACCCCCACGCCTTCTTTGGTGAAGCGCTCGACGGTAACCGAAGAGCCCAACCCTTCCTAGGAATACCGAAGAGGGCGCTGATTTTTGATCCTCTGGTGGGACGCCGGCGAAGCGTTGCGCTCACTGAAACATGCATCGCCACCCGCGATGGTTTCTTCACTAGGACTGCCACGTTCGTCCCCTACCAGCGGATCCAGTCGATGGTTGCCCAGCGCGGCCCACTCCAAGGCCTCCTGAACCTAGTGTCGGTCACCACCTGCATTGTTCCCGGAGTTGTTCGGCAGGTGATCCACCACCTAGACACGCAAGTGGCGAGCCAAGTCATGGAACAGGCAGGAGCACGAAGCCACACCAGCAGGGCCAGTGAACCTCCCGAACGGTGGCTGGCGCGGGTGCGTGAAGCGGCCGAGGAGGAAGACCCCACTCCACCAGCGACTCCCACCTCAAGGTTCGCGCCCCCAGACGCAGTGTTGGTCATCCAATCCACTGGGGAGGATACTGAAAGAGTCGAATCAAGGTGAGTGAACTCGGCCGACGGCCAGAAAGGGGACCCCAGTGGTCAGTGAACCTAGCGTCTCATTAGGAGTCATTGGCGTTGGACTGGCAGGAGGAGGTGTCGCCTCCGCTCTCCGTGCGGCCGGCTACGAGGTCGTGGGAGTGAACGCCCGTTCGACCGAAGCCAAAGAACGCGCCGAAGTGATGCTGCCGGGCGTCCCCCTCCAAGAGGCCGACGACGTTGCGCGGGGTTCCGACCTGTTGAGCTTGGCTGTCCCCGACGATCAGATCGAAAAAGTCGCGGAAGAACTCGCTGAACAAGGGGTCCTGCGTCCCGGGCAAGTCGTTGCCCACTTATGGGGCGGGGGAGGGACCGAGGTCCTCAGTGCCGCGCGCGCAGCCGGGGCGACCCCCATCGCGCTCCACCCCGCCATGACGTTCACCGGAACCTCTCTGGACGTCGCCCGACTGCAAGACTGCCCCGTCGCTTACACCGCGGACCCGCTTGCGGCACCCATAGCGCAAGCGATCATCACGTCCATGGGTGGGAAGCCTTTTGAGGTGTCCGAGGCTGACCGGCCCCTGTACCACGCGGCTCTCGTGCACGGCGCCAACCACTTGGTCACGCTCGTGAACGAGGCCGCCCTCACCCTGTCCGACATTGGGGTTTCTGATCCCGCTGAAGTGATGGCGCCGCTGACGCGGACGGCGCTCAACCGGGCGTTGGAGGAGGGGTGGGCGGGCCTCACGGGCCCTGCTGCTAGGGGTAACTGGTCGACAATAGCCGGCCACCTGAAAGCACTTGCGGCCCGCCCTGAGCTGGCTTCCGTAGCGCAGTCTTATGAGGCGATGGCGGACGCGACCAGACGGGCGATCCAAAAGCCGCGCACTGAGACGCAGTTGGTAACCACCCGCGCTGAGCTCGCTGAAGCGTTAGACAACGTTGTCGGCCCCACCTCACTGGTCATGACGATGGGCGCTTTGCACGAGGGCCACCTCTCCCTAGTGGAGCGGGCGGCTGAGGGCGGCGCCACCGTGGTTGCCACCATTTTCGTGAACCCCAAACAGTTCGGTGAGGGGGAGGACTTCGACAAGTACCCACGCCAACTAGAGGCCGACGTGGAAGCGTTGGGCGAGGCCGGCGCACACATTGTCTTCGCCCCCAGTGAGGACCAGGTCTACCAAGTTGACCCACAGGTCACGGTGAACCCTGGTCCGACCGCCAACGTCCTCGAAGGCGCCCTACGTCCCGGACACTTTGAGGGCGTCACCCTAGTGGTGAACAAAGTGCTGAACCTAGTCCGACCCGACAAAGCGGTGTTCGGCCAGAAAGACGCCCAACAGTTTTCTGTCATTTCCCAAATGGTCCGGGACCTAGACATTCCCGTGGAACTAGTTGAGGCACCGATTGTGAGGGACGAGGACGGACTAGCCCTTTCCTCCCGAAACGCCTACCTGTCAGACGAGCAGCGCAGGGACGCCCTCGCACTGAATGAAGCGCTGCAGGCAGGCGCTGGCGTGGCCTCGGAAGGTGGGACTCCCGGTCAGGTCGTGGAGGCAGCCGTCAAAGTACTAAAGGCCCGCGTGGGTGTTTCCCCGCAGTACGTGGCGCTCGCAACGAAGGATAACTTTGAACCTGTTGAGGTGTGGGCCGAAGAGGGGAGTCCTATCCGTGTGACGCGTGACTCTGGTCAATGGGGTGGTGGGAGCGCATACTTGGCCGTAGCAGCAAAGGTGGGAGACACCCGACTGATCGACAATGCGATTGTGGAGGTCAACGGATGAGCGGCAAAGAAATGCAGGCCCCGATCTACCGGACCATGGTGTGCGGGAAAATCCACCGCGCCACAGTCACAGGAGCGGACGTTGACTACGTGGGCTCGGTGTCCGTGGATGCTGCGCTCCTTGAGGCCGCCAACATCTATGTGGGCCAACAGGTGGACGTGGTGGACGTGACGAACGGTGCGCGGCTGACCACGTACACGATTGAGGCCCCTAGGGGTTCGGGAACCGTACAGGTCAACGGCGCGGCAGCGCACTTAGTTAGCGAAGGTGACTTGGTCATCATCATGGCTTACGTGCAGGTGCCGGAACCAACAGCGAAAACGTACGCTCCCAGCGTCGTTCACGTTGACGGGTCGAACCAGATCGTCAGTTTGGGTGGCGACCTAGCCTCCTAGTGGTTCGGGTTCCCCTGTCACGTGGTCTACCATGGCGGGGTGAGCAACAAAAAAGATTCCCCCACCCCAGACGTCCCTGAGCAGGTCCGGATTCGCAGCGAAAAGCGTGCCCGGCTTCTTGAGGAAGGCGTTGATCCTTACCCGGTTGAAGTGCCCGTGACAACCACCATCGACCAGGTGCGTGACAGTTACGGAGACCTCGAAGCAGGCGCCGAAACGAACGATTTTGTTGGCGTCGCAGGCAGGGTCGTGTTCGCCCGGAACACGGGCAGGCTTTGCTTCGCAACCATCCAGGATGGAGCGGGACGGAAACTGCAGGTGATGCTCTCCGAACGTGAAGTCGGGAAGCAGTCTTTGGCGGACTACAAGGCAGCCGTCGACTTGGGTGACATCCTGTTCGCCTACGGGAAGGTGATTTCCTCTAGGCGAGGAGAACTGTCTGTGCTCGCCACGGGGAATGAAGATGAGGGGATCCCCGCCTGGGCTCTTGCTGCGAAGGCGCTTCGCCCGCTGCCGAAGGTTTTCGAAACGGAAGACGGCCAGGTGACCCTCGCGGAGGACACGCGCGTGCGCCGCCGCTACCTCGACCTAATCATGCGCGAGGGTGCGCGCCAAATGGTGAGGGATCGCGCCGAAGTGGCCCACTCGTTGCGCGAGTTCCTACACGAGAGGGGCTTCGTTGAGATTGAGACCCCCATGCTGCAGGCGGTAGCTGGGGGAGCGGCAGCCCGCCCCTTCAAGACTCACATGAACGCTTACGACCTCGAACTGTTCCTACGTATCGCACCGGAGCTGTATTTGAAACGCGCCGTTGTCGGGGGCATCGAGAAGGTGTTCGAGATCAACAGGAACTTCAGGAACGAGGGCGCCGACTCAAGCCACAACCCTGAGTTCACCATGATTGAAGTCTACGAAGCATATGGGACCTACCAGTCGATGGCGGATTTGACGCGGGAGATGATCCAGCGGGCTGCCCTAGATGCGTTCGGGACCCTGCAGGTGACTTTGGCGGACGGAACCGTCTACGACTTCTCGGGGGTGTGGAAGCAGATAGGCTTCTACGATTCGCTCTCGGAGGCACTGGGCGAGACGGTGTCTCCCGAAACTTCGCGTGCCCGTTTGGAAGAACTGGCTGACCAGCGTGACATTGACGTGGAAGGCCACCACAGCAACGGGCAAATCGCCGAGATGCTTTTTGAAGACTTGGTGGCCGACCACATCTACGAGCCGACCTTCGTCATAGATTTCCCTGCAGAGACCTCCCCATTGACGCGTGAGCACCGCTCGGTCCCCGGGGTTGCTGAGAAATGGGATCTTTATGTTCGCGGGTTCGAGTTGGCGACCGCCTACTCTGAGCAGACCGACCCGGTCATTCAACGAGAGAAGTTTGAGGAACAGGCGTTGGCGGCCGCTAAGGGCGACCCGGAGGCAATGTCTCTGGATGAGGATTTCCTAGAGGCCATGGACCACGGCATGCCGCCCGCAGGTGGCATGGGGATGGGCTTGGACCGCCTGCTCATGGCGTTCACCGGCCAAGGGATCAGGGAAACCATTCTGTTCCCGTTGGTGAAGCCCCTCGCCTAGCTCTCGGCTTTCTTGGGGGCCGACACCGCTACGGTGCCTGAGTTCGCGCCTCACGGCGGCAGTCGTTTGGACCCCTCACGTCATCAGCGATGGCGACACGTGGTCTGCGGAGCACGCAGGGCCCCTTTTCAATGTTGCGGAGCCCGCTAAGACCCGGGCGATTTCGCCAAGGCCCGGGCTGCGGCTCACTTGAGACTGCAGCGGTCCACGTGAGATTGCAGCGGTTCGCTTGGGGCTGCTGCGG
>CAYFUO010000114.1:0-6275 GCA_964346255.1 uncultured Actinomyces sp.
GATTCAGGTGGATTCAAGACTCGAAAAAGCGGTTGGTTGGGGTGGCGCGGAGCGGCGTCGGGAGATTCCTGACGGATTTCTTCTAGGTGCGGCTGCCGCCGCCTACCAGATTGAGGGCGCTCACGACGAGGACGGTAAGGGCCCGTCGATCTGGGACACCTTCTCTCGGGTGCCCGGCGCGATCGTCAACGGTGACACTGGAGACGTTGCATGTGATCATTACCACCGCTACAAGGATGACGTAGCACTAATGAAGTCCTTGGGGTTGGACACGTACCGGTTTTCTTCATCGTGGGCACGGGTCTGCCCCGACGGGGTCACCGTCAACCCGCAGGGCCTCGACTTCTACGAACGCCTAGTGGATGAGCTGTTGGACGCTGACATTCTCCCCTGGCTGACTCTGTACCACTGGGACCTCCCCCAAGCCCTCCAAGATGTTGGGGGCTGGCCAAACCGGGACACTGCCTACCGTTTCCGCGATTACGCCATGAAAGTGCATAGCGCTCTGGGAGATCGGGTGAACGTGTGGACCACTCTGAACGAACCCTGGTGCTCATCATTCCTCTCCTACACGGGAGGCGAACACGCCCCCGGACATCACAGCCTCAAAGAGGGGATGCTAGCGAGCCACCACTTGCTGCTGGGGCACGGCCTAACGCTCCAAAGTTTGGGGAAGGCGGACCCCGAGCTGAACCTAGGGCTGACCCTCAACTTCTCGGTAGCAGACCCACTTGACCCCGAAAACCCTGAGGACCAGAGGGCAGCGCGCCTAGCTGATGGGCAGGCGAACCGGTGGTTCCTGGACCCGATCTTCCGGGGTCACTACCCGGCGGACATCGTCGAGGAGTACGCGGACGTGGACCCCGGAGCAGGTGAGGCCTTCGCGGACGCGATCCTTCCGGGGGACATGGAGATCATCTCCACACCCTTCTCGACCTTAGGTGTCAACTACTACCAGCCGAGCGTTGTCACAGCGAGCTTTGTTGCTCCACGCGAGGTCGGTGAACGGCTCGGGTTGGTCGAGCTCAGTCCCGCCCCGACGGGGGGACCAAAGTTGGAGAGGATGCCGCAAAGCCCCATGAGGGCATCTAGAGGTTTCGTGGCACCGGATCCGCTGTTGCCTAGGACAGCCCAAGATTGGGACATCGACCCACTAATGTTCAAGGACCTGCTGCTGCGCCTCCACAACGACTACACGAAGGACGCGGGCGTCGCGCTCTACGTGACGGAAAACGGCGCGGCCTTCAACGACGAGGTTACACAAACCCCCGACGGGCCCGTGGTCAACGACCCTGAGAGGGAAGCGTTCATCAAGCTGCACCTAGGGGCAGTGCTGGACGCCGTCGATGAGGGAGCGGACGTTCGGGGCTTCATGTACTGGTCCCTGTTAGACAATTATGAGTGGGCGTGGGGGTACGACAAACGCTTCGGAATCGTCTACGTTGACTATGAGACTCAGCAGCGGATCGTGAAACAGTCCGGTCACGCGTACTCGAAGATCATTGAGGATCGCGTCCTCGAAGTTGCGCCTGATGCTGGTCTCGTCGTACGGGAAGGGTCCCTGCTGGAAGGTAGGCTGCGGTCGATGATGGCTGCGGAGGGGATCTGATTGGCGCTGACTGAAGTGAGAAGGATCGTCCATGAAATCGGCGAGGCGACGCGGCAGTGGGGCAGCAACACTTGAGTCTGTGGGCGCCCTCGCCGGCGTCTCCCGTTCGACCGTTTCACGCGTCGTCAATTCTTCACCGGGGGTCAGCAAACGGACCACGGAAGCCGTCCTAGACGCCATCGAACAGCTCGGCTACGTGCCAAACCAGTCGGCTAAGTCGCTTGCGTCCAACCGCACGCAGGTTGTTACCGCGCTGATCCCTGAGGATTTAGATACTTTCTTCGTGGACCCGTTCTTCAGCTCCATTGTCTCCGGTGCAGAGTCCTACATTTCAGAGACCGACCTAGTCATGAACATGATGATCGCCTCGAAGAAGTCTTTCCGGAAGATTCTGGACTCACTGGCTGGTGGCAGCTCTGATGGTCTTATCGTGATGTCGCACCACTCAGACCACGAGCTTGGTGAGCCCCTGAGCAACAAGATCCCTATCGTTTTCGTAGGGCGCCCAACACGAGACGCTGAAAACTCTTGGTACGTCGACGTGGATAACGTCGTGGCAGCAAGGATCGGGGTTGAGGCGCTCGTCGACGCTGGTTGCGAAAAGATTGCGACGATAGCGGGGCCTCTCGACATGCCCGTCGGCTCGGACCGTCTCCAAGGATACGAAGAGGCAGTGAAAGCGGCTGGAATATCGGGTCCAATCGCCTGCGGGGACTTCACGGCCGCCAGTGGCAGGGAAGCAGCACAGTCCCTCCTCGAAAGTGGTGAGGGGTTCGACGGGCTCTTCGTTGCCAGCGACTTAATGGCACGCGCGGCCATCCAAACCCTTGAGGAGGCGGGTGTGCGCGTGCCGGGGGACGTAGCGGTTGTCGGTTTTGACGACGCCACGCCAGCGACCTCTGAACACCCTTATTTGACGACGGTGAGGCAGGATCCCTTTGAGCAGGGGCGCGCCGCGGCCCGCCTGCTTGATGAACGGTTGAAAACTCCGAGCATACCGCCAACCGCGCTTCTGCTGGACACCTCACTGGTCAGGCGAGAAACAGCCTAAGTATCCAAGGCTGAGCGACAGCGGCGACTCTCGTAACGGGACACAAAAAAGTCGGTGGGGACCTACGGGGCCCCCACCGACAAAATGGTCAAACTTTCCGACCTACTAGGCGTTGTACTCCATCCAAACCGCTTCGCGGATCTTCTTGACCTCAGCCTCAGCTGCCGCGTCGCCTGCTGCGGCTTTCGCGGTGAGCTGCTTCCACCAGTTCTTGGCGCCGGCGCTCTCGTCAGCCTTATCGGCGTCGAGGCGGGCTACCGCAGCTGCGTCGCCGGCAGCGGCCTTCGACTTCAGGTCTGCCCAGGCGCGCTTAGCTGCTTCGGACTCGTGGTTGCGGTCCAGTTGTGTCTGTGCTTTCATCTTTTGTCTCCTAGCTTTTACAGTGGCGTTAGCCGCTTGATTAGCGGAGCCGAAAGACCCTGCTAATGGGAAAAGTCTAGCGCCACTTCTTGGCGAACGTGGGTCAAGACACGGCGCGTGTCGCAAATCGAGTTTCCACCAATTCTCTTGGGCGCCCGTTCAGAGCCCCCCACCAGCTGTCGGAGGTCAACAGTCCCCTTTCTCTAGAGTTCCTCATGCGGGGAGCCTCCCCACTTTTGCCCTTGATCACAGGGAAAATAGGCCTTGGGTATCCGCGTGTTTGGGACCCCAAATGAGCCTAGATCAGGGGCGACACCGCTATGTGGGGCCTGTTAGACAACGTGGCGGCGTTGAGGTTTCCAGGTTCAGAATGTGGGACGCGTTCTGTCGCCCACTTTGTTGGCGTGGCCCGGGCCGAGAAGTGAGTTGAGCTGTAGTCTGACTTTGACGAAAGACCACCCGTCCGCTTTGGTTTTCAGGGGGGCCATGAAACCTGCCACTAATGGGGCTATACGTTTCTTGGGGCCACCCTGCCAACATCGGTCAGTGCGCGGAGCGCTTCTCACCGCGGTGTTGGCGGCAGCTCTGACGCTCGCTGGGTGCGCAAGTAGCCTTCCTGAAGACGCACGCGAAGTGGGCCCAGTCGTGGAGTCCGTTATGGGGCAAGAGAGCGGGCCGCAAAGCCTCACTCCCTTCGACTTGAGGGCGCTCTGGTCGGAAGATGCACCAAGCGTTGTTGTGCGTGGCGCGAACGTGCCAACCGCTGAGGAAGTTGCAGCCAAGTTCGAAGGTGTGCAGCCCGAATACTGGGGCCTCGAAGCCCCAGGGGTTCTCACGAGCACCGCCTCAGACGGCATCGCCCTCACACTGGACGCCTGCGGCGGCGGTGGTGGGGATGGTTACGACGAGGAGCTAATTGCTGGTCTCGTGTCTAGGGGCGTCCCAGCCACGCTCTTCCTGAACCAAAGATGGATAGAGGCCAACCCTGCGCTCGCACATGAACTGGCTGAAAACCCTCTGTTTGAGATCGCTAACCACGGTACGGAACACAAGCCGCTCTCAGTGAGTGGAGGGGAGGCATACGGGATTCAGGGCACTGCGTCGCCCCTTGAAGCTGCGCAAGAGGTTCGCTCTAACCATTTGGCTATAACCGATCTCACGGGGACGCCACCACGCTTCTTCCGCTCCGGTACCGCCCACTACGACGACGTGGCAGTGCAGATAGTGGAGCAGTTCGATGAGCGGGTGGTGGGGTTCAATGTGAACGCTGACGCGGGCGCCACCTTTGATGCCGGGACAGTGCGAGCACAAGTCTCTTCCGCCCAACCAGGGTCGATCATCATCGCGCACATGAACCAACCGCAAGGGGAGACCGCAGAGGGGCTGCTGGCGGGGATAGACGATCTCCTCGACCGCGGAGCGCATTTTACGTTCATTGACGCGCCCCCAGGCTCTACGAATCCTTGACGTCGGTTGAAAACGGTCGTTAGAGCGGCCTCCCCATGAGTGTCCGAGGTAGCTGAAGTGGGACCCTCAGCGCTGGTGTTTCAGCGCCTTGGGCTCGGACTCTGGTGGACCCGCTGGAGGCTCAAGAGGGTTAGGGGCGCCGCGGCCAATCCTTTGGAAGGCTGTTTGGCGAGCCCCTGATGGCAGCTTCTCAAGGCCACGACCACTGGACCTTGGCGTCGACGAGAAAGGACGACGGGCTTGGGGGCTTTCACTCGTCCCGCCAGCCTTCTGATGCGCTGCGGGTGGACCCACACTAGAAACCACCCGGTCACCGGACTTTTTGGGCCTCGACGGCGCCACGCCGGGAAAGATCTGTCCTAGCCTGAAACAAGCCAGAGCATTGAGAGTGTCCCGGCCTTGGGTCGGTCGTCCCCGCCCCGGCGGGCCCTCTCTCGCTCTTGGTGTAAGGAACCCGCATCAACGAGCCACCGTCCTCTCTCGCGCAACCTACGCGGGTAATGACGGTCACATGACGATGATTGGACAGGGGCTGCGTCGAGGCGGGCTCGCATTAGTTGTGAGAACAGTGAGAGTAAAGGAACGCCCGATGACAAAACCCGAACTCGAATGCGACCGGCGAGGGCTAAAACTAGGCATCGTCCACTTCGGGGTAGGTGGGTTTCACCGCGCCCACCAAGCCGTCTACATCGACGACCTGCTGGCCCAAGGGAAGGCTAAGGACTGGGCCATTTTAGGTGTGGGCGCGATGCCCGGGGACGTGAGGATGAGAGACGCCCTCGAGAGCCAAGACCACCTGTACACGGTGGTCACCAAGCATCCGGATGGCACAACCACGACCCGCACAGTCGGCTCCATCGTCGACTACTTGTTCGCCCCGGATGATCCGGAAGCCGTCTTAGATGTTCTTACGGACCCGGCAACGAAGATCGTCAGCCTCACAGTCACTGAAGGCGGCTACCACGTTCACGAAGTGACGGGGGAGCTGGACACGTCTGACCGCGCGCTTTCGGCCGATTTGAAAGACCCACTGCATCCGACGACGGTGTTCGGTCACATAACGGAGGCGTTGCGGCGGCGTCGCGAGAATGGGGTGCCCCCGTTCACGGTCGCCTCCTGCGACAACGTTCCCGGGAACGGGGATGTCGCCCGGAAGATGATCACGTGTTTCGCTCGGCTCTCCAACCCCGAGTTGGGTGAGTGGATGAGTGAAGAGGTCGCTTTCCCTTGCTCCATGGTTGACATGATCACCCCCATGACTACACCCAAAGACATTGCGGCGCTCAAAGCTGACCATGGGATTGAGGACGCTTGGCCGGTCGTGGCTGAACCATTCACCCAGTGGGTGGTGGAAGACAAGTTCCCAGCGGGCAGGCCCCCGTTGGAAGAGGTGGGTGTCCAGGTTGTGGATGACGTTGAGCCGTATGAGCTAATGAAGATCCGCATGCTCAACGGGAGTCACCAGGCTATGGCCTGCTTGGGTCACTTGGCGGGGTTCCGCTACTCGTACGAGGTCGCCCAAGCCCCGCAGTTCATCGACTTCTTAGCGAAGTACATGAGTGAGGAAGCAGCCCCAACTGTTCCTTCCGCACCGGGGATAGACACGGAAGAGTATCAGGCGACGCTCCTCGAGCGGTTCGCGAACCCCGCGGTCCGCGACACGATCGCGCGCCTAGCCGCTGAAACTTCCGACCGCATCCCGAAGTTCGTGTTGCCAACCATTTTGGCCCAGTTGGAAGCGGGCGGCCCCATAGATGCGGGCGCCCTCATCATTGCCTCTTGGGCTAG
>CAYFUO010000115.1:0-6233 GCA_964346255.1 uncultured Actinomyces sp.
CCGTGAAAGGGCGGTGTCCTAGGCCTCTAGACGATGGGGGCCAGACTTCCGACCGCGCCGCGATCGGACTCTGAAATGATACTCCACGGGAAGCATCCACACAATCGTTGCGCTAGGCCTTGTGACATTCTTATCGCAACTCGCATTTCACGTCCTAGTCTTAGGGCATGGACATAGCTAGCAGCACGGGAACATTGGACGCGGACATCGGCCCCATCCTGGGGTTGCTGATCGGACTCGCTTTAGCGGTCATGGTCATCGCCGTGGGGGTGGTGTCAGGCAAGCGTTCCGCAGTGATGGCGCGCCTAGTGAGGCTCACCTGGCTCCCACTGATAATAGAGCTGGTCTTCCTAGGTGCTTGGGTTGGGTTTGTTCTCGACAAGCCCGATGACCCCACCGACTGGTATCAACAGATCGCTCACGGTCTCCTCATCTTAACGTTGGCGTTTGGTGGCTGGCTGTGGTTCTCCGCCCTCGGCGTCATGGGAGACCCCACCATTTTGACAAACGTGTCCACGGGCAGGGACGCGAGACGGTACTGGACGCAAGCCCAAGTGTTACAAAAGGCTTTCCGTGCCGTAGTGGTTGTCATGACCGTCGTGTTCATCCTGTTGACGTTCCCCGAAGCGCGGGCCCCCATGGCCTCCGTGTTAGCAAGCGCCGGCGTAGTTTCCGTCATCGCGGGCCTCGCGGCGCAAACAACCTTGGGGAACATGTTCGCTGGCCTGCAGTTGGCGTTCACGGACGCCATCCGGGTGGGGGACACCGTGATGCTTGAAGGCCAAGACCAACCGGGCCAAGTTGAGGAGATCACCCTCACTTATGTTGTCGTGCGCATTCGGGACGGCCGCCGACTCATACTCCCTTCCACCGTGTTCACTAACAAGCCGTTTGAAATCTGGACCAGAGAGTCAGCCTCGCAAATAGCGTCCTTCCAGATGCAGCTGGACTGGAGGGCGCCGGTCGGGGAGATCAGGGCCGAGGTTGGGCGCCTCTTGGAGGCGTCCCCCAACTGGGATGGCAAGGTTTGGGGCGTGCAAGTGTATGAGGTGAGCGGCCCATACGTGGCTGTGAAGGTCATCGTGTCGGCGGAAGACTGGGCTAAAGCGTGGGACCTACGCACCTACCTGCGGGAAAACCTCGTCGACTGGGTGACCAAGAACGCTGACTGGGCCATCCCACGCGACCGCATAATCGTGGATCCCGAAAAGGACTTCCAGCCGACCATGACCACGGAAGAAGTCGTCAGTTCACAACTGCAGGGACCACAGTTCTCCGGCCGCACCGGTGGGGGCAGAGTGAACAAGTTAGAGCTCATGCACGCCGACCCTGATGAGGCGATCGTCAAGGAAGTGAAACAGATGCCGAAGGTGGAAAGCGGTGAGATTTCACCCCAGCAGATAGCTGACAAAGACGCTGGCAGCATGCTTTTCACCGGTTCGAAAGCGAAAGAGGACATGGGGTCGATCTACAAGGGTCCCGGCCTCGGAGTTTTCAGTCAGAGGATCGCTAGGAGGCGGGCGCGCCGTAAACAAGAGTTGTCCCTCCCTCTCACCAACGCGGACGGAACCACTTGGAAACCAGATGAAGACGCTTCCACGCGACCGAAAGGCGCGGTGGCAGACGCGAACTCCGACAGCGCAGCCTCAAGCGGCTCCTAGAAGAAGGCTGGACGGTCGGTGACGAGCTGAAAAGTGGGGGTCGCCTCTAACGTGGAAAGATGGATAAAGGTATGGCAGCCACCATGGGGCCCAGCCACCCCACAGGAAGGGAGAACGGGCATGCAACTTTCAGAAGACCAGTGGAAACAGCGACTCACCCCACTCGAGTTCAACGTGCTACGCAAAGCGGCAACCGAACGCCCCGGCACAGGAAAACTTCTGCACGAGGCGCGGGAAGGCGAATACTCTTGCAAGGGGTGCGGAGCACCGCTTTTCAAGGCGGACGCCAAGTTTGACTCCGGGTGCGGTTGGCCGTCCTTCTACGAACCGCACCCAGGCGCTGTCGTAGAGGACGTCGACTACCACCTCGGCTACCCGAGGACGGAAATCCGCTGCGCTCACTGCGACTCCCACCTAGGCCACGTTTTCGAAGACGCACCGCAAACCCCGACGGGCCTGCGTTACTGCATGAACTCCGCAGCCCTCTCATTCCAGCCCAAACATGGGTGAACTTGGCTGAAACTTCTAGCGGGGCGTCCTCGAAGCGGGTGCCCGCGCCCGCACTGTTCATCGTTGCCGCCCTTGTCCAATACGTTGGGGCGGGAATAGCGGTCACCCTTTTCGACACTGTCGCCCCCAGTGGCGTCGTCTGGTGGAGGATGGCTGCCGGCGCGGCGGGACTTGTTGTCCTGTGGCGCCCGTGGCGAACCAAATGGACTCGGAGAACCCTGCTGAACGCAACCATTTTTGGGGTGTGGTTGGCTGCAATGAACCTCGCGTTCTACGAGGCCATAGCCCGCATACCGCTTGGGACCGCTGTGTCCATAGAGTTCGTTGGACCCGTCGCGGTCGCTGTGTTCAGGGGCGAGGGCGCGCGTTCCAAGGTTTCTGCGGCCCTCGCTTTCATGGGCGTCGTGCTGATCGGCGGGTGGGGACTTGACTTCGGACAGCCGCAAGCGCTGCACGGGTTCTTGTTCGCCCTGTTGGCTGCGACTGCTTGGTCGGGCTACATCCTCATGGGTTCAAAACTGTCGGATGAGGGTAGCCCTGGAGTTTCGCTCGCCCTCGGACTCAGTGTTGCGAGCCTCCTTTTCCTCCCGTTCTTGGGGCGCGCTTCCTTCGACTTCCCGTTCTCTTGGGGGCTTGTGGCAGCGCTGGTGGCTGTCGGAGTGCTTTCCACGACTATTCCCTACTCTATTGAGGCGATCGCTTTCGGTCGGCTCAGTGCTGCCACGTTCGCGCTGCTCACCGCCCTGCTCCCAGCGACCTCAACCTTGGTTGGCCTAGTCATGCTGCGGCAGGTACCTTCACTTGCTGAGCTTGCGGGACTCGGTTTAGTGTCGGGAGCTGTGTGGCTGGCTAGTCGGGACGACGAACAGCGAAGCGAGGGTGGCCCGAAAGCGGCGGGGGAGGCTCAGGCATGACGATCGTGTGGATGACTTTGGTGGGTGCCCTAATCGGTTTGGTGGCCTCAATGTTCGTTGCCGGCAAGAGGGAAACGGGGTTGGGGATCACAATGGTCCTTGGGGCCGCTTCCTACCTGTTCGGCGGGTTGACTGGGCCCCTGTGGGGGGCGTCTCCCCCAGTGCAGTGGACTGTGGCGATCCTGTTGGGCGCGACCGTCATCACCGCCTACCTGGTCTACAGGACTAGGAAAGAAGTGGGGCGCGGAAGGTCGGGGACACCCTGATTCCCTTTTCTCCCGTCAGGCGTGCACAATAGCCCCATGATGCAAACACCCTTCTCCCTGCCGCAAGACCACGCGTGTCTGATTGTGCACGGGCAGGACTCGCCCGGCATTGTTGGTGCGGTGACGACCATGTTGGCGCGCAACGAGGGCAACGTGGTGTCCCTCGACCAGTACGCGTCCGATGACCGCGACGGCAACTTCTTCCAACGCGTCGTTTTCCACAAGGAAGGTTTGGCGGGGGCCCTACCCGACTTGAAAGAGGATATTGCGGCGACGTTGGAACCGTTCGGCTTGGAGTGGGAGTTGCGTGACCAGTCGGTCCCGAAACGAATGGCGATCCTGTCTTCCAAACAGGACCACTGCCTACTGGACCTCTTGTGGCGGCACAGGCGCGGTGAACTACCCGTGAACATTCCCATGGTCATCTCGAACCACGACCTGTCGGCTGAGGACGTCCGCTCTTTCGGTGTCCCGTTCTTCCACGTGCCCTCCGTGGCGGGACCGGACAAGTCTGAGGCGGAAGCGAAGCTGCTCGCGCTGTTGAAGGGGAACGTGGACTTCATTGTTCTCGCCCGCTACATGCAGATCCTCTCCAGCGATTTCCTGGAAGAGTTGGGTGTCCCCGTCATCAACATTCACCACTCGTTCCTTCCCGCTTTCATTGGGGCGAACCCTTACAAGAAGGCGAAGGAGCGGGGCGTGAAAGTCATCGGCGCGACTTCCCACTACGTGACTGAAGACTTAGATGAGGGTCCGATCATTGAGCAGGACACGGTGAGGGTCAGCCACAAGGACTCGGTGGCGGAACTGACCCGGCGCGGAGCCGACGTTGAACGTCAGGTTCTCGCTAGGGCAGTGTTGTGGCACGCGGAAGACAAAGTGATCCGCAACGGGAACCAAACCATAGTTTTCGCGTAACGTTCGCCCGCCGACCCGTTCACGTGGCGACGAACCTCCACAACTCATCCCTATGCTTCTGGGCGTAGTCGATGCCGATGCGGGGAGTCGTCTCCCACGACGCGGGCCCCGTCCGGCCCGTCACAAACAGCTGGTCACCGAGCAAGCTCACCTTGTTGAGAGCCCCCGTAATGTCGAGCGCTTGACACAGTTTCCCGGGGCCGTCCGCTATCTGTTTCCGGCCGCCACGCAGCGCCTGCATGACCTCCTGCCCTCGCACCGGTTCTAAGCCCCGAACGAGGACGGCCTCACCCACCCCCGGGTCCTCCGTCACAATGTTCAAACACCAGTACATCCCGTAAATCAGGTAGATGTAGGCGTGGCCGGGAGGGCCGAACATAACTTGGGTGCGGGGCGTGGGCCCGCGGTAGGTGTGGGCGGCGTCATCGTTCGCCCCCAAATACCCCTCAGTTTCCACGATGCGGCCAACGAGCTCCACGCGGCCATCCACCGCCTGTTCTAGGGCGACTTCGCGCGCCCCCTCAGGTAGGGAATCCACGGCGACAACCCTGTGCAAGTAGCACCCAATCAGGTCGGTTGCGACAGTGAGCGTTGGCTTGCGGTAAAACTCGAGTGGCAGAGGTTTTTGTCCTGCGATCAGTGAAGCGTCCACGCCACCCCCCTTTCAACCATCCTCTCCCGGTCAACCACCCTTTTCCGGGGCTCTAAGTGAAATGAAAAGCACAGCTCCCTCACCCGTTGCTATCCTAAACGCTGGCCCCCACTCGCCTTGCGGGGGCGCGGATCATTGGAGGTCCCTGTGACACGAGTCGTATTGAACGGTGTGGGCAAGCTGGGGCGCGCGGTGATCGCCGCCGCGCAAACCAAGCAGGACGAGGACGCGGCTGGCGGAAACCCGGTTGAGATCGTCGCAGGTGTCGACAAGCACCTAGTGGACGCGGCCCGACAAAAGGGGCTGACAGGAGAAGGCGCTCCGCCAGTCATCGTGGATGGTGTTCCCGTCTACGAGACGCTCGGTGACGTGACCGAACCATTTGACGTCCTGTTTGACGCTTCTCGCGCCGAGGGGCTGGTGGATACTCTTTCGTTCGCCCTAGCGAACGACTTGCCGCTGGTCGTCGCCGCCACCGGTCACTCCGATGGCCAACTGCTCCGGTTGAAGAGGGCCTCCCTGAAAATCCCGATCCTGCGCTCCACCAACTTGTCGTTGGGTGTGAACGTCACCCGCAGGCTCGCTGAAAGCGCCGCCAAAATGCTTGGCGACGTCGATGTTGAAATCGTGGAAACCCACCACAGGATGAAAGTGGACGCACCGAGTGGAACGGCGCTGACATTAGCTCAAGCGGTTCGGGACGCAACGGGAACCAACCGGCCCTTCGTCTACGGGCGTGGCCCTGACGCTCCCGGCGAGCGGGGGAACGAGATCGCAATCCACGCTGTGCGTGGGGGGACCGTGGTGGGGGAGCACACCGTGTCTTTCCTGCTCGAGGACGAGATGGTGGAAATCCGCCACGTCGCCCTATCCCGCAAAGTCTTCGGTTTTGGGGGACTGGAAGCAGTACGGTTCGTCGCTGGCGCCGCCCCCGGCCTCTACGACATGGGCGACCTGCTCGACTGACTGAAACACGCCGCCTCTCAAAGTCGAAACCAAGACTTCAGCTTCCAACCAATAAGACCTTTAGGACCAGCCATGTTGAACACTGATTTCGGGATGATTCCGCCCTCGTACTTGTTTTCCGAGGTCGCTGCGCGCGTCGCCGCCTACCAGGAGGCCAACCCCGACCAGCCACTGCTCCGCTTAGGTATCGGAGACGTGACCCGACCGTTGCCACCCGTCGTCGTTGAAGCGTTGCATGTGGCCGTGGAGGAACAGGCCCGAGCGGAGACCTTCCGCGGTTACGGCCCAGAGCAAGGATACGAGTTCTTGCGGCAAGCGATAGTCGACGGCGAATACGAGCCTTTGG
>CAYFUO010000116.1:0-6167 GCA_964346255.1 uncultured Actinomyces sp.
GTCACCGTAAAGCGCGTTTGATAAGTCGCATTCCCGCAATCGAAGTTTTCCCAGTAGTTGAGAACACGACCCTCCCCGCTAAGGCTACGGAGGGTGAAGCGTTCCCGATCAGCGCCACCGTGTTCCGTGACGGGCACGACCTGTTCGGCGCTGACGTTGCGCTGATAACGCCGAAGGGCCGCCTCCACTCACGCACCCCCATGTATGGGGTGGCGGTCGGTTTGGACCGGATGGAAGCGTGGGTCATGCCCTCCCACCCAGGCAACTGGACGTATCGGATAGAAACGTGGGCGAACCCTTGGGCCACGTGGAAGCACGCGGCGGCCGTGAAGATCGCGGCGGGCGTCGATGAGGAGCTCATGTGTGAGGAAGGCGCGCGCGTCCTCGAGCGGGCCGCAACCGGGTCGTTCATCGTGGCGAACCGCCCCCCACAAGCACCCCCCTACCGGCCTGCGAAGCCCAACAAGGAAGAGCAGGAACAGTTGCTCCTCGCTGCGAAGACCCTGCGGGACTCTAGTGTCCCCGCGCGCACACGCTTCGCCGCCGCAACCTCCTCTCGGGTGCAAGAAATCATGGACACCTACCCGCTGCGCGACTACATCGAGACCACCGCGAAATACCCGCTGCAAGTGGACCGGAAGGCCGCCTTGTACGGCTCTTGGTACGAGGTTTTCCCCCGCTCCTTCGGCGCTTTCCAACGCGATGATGGGACTTGGGAGTCCGGGACCCTCCAGGGGCTAGCCAAGGACGTGGAGCATATTGCGGACATGGGGTTCACTGTCCTCTACTTGACGCCAGTCCACCCGATTGGCACCACGTTCCGTAAGGGCCGCAACAATGCTCTGGAGGCACGTGAGGGAGACCCTGGTTCCCCCTATGGGATCGGGTCGGACGAGGGCGGCCACGACGCGATCCACCCTGATCTTGGCGACTTCGACGACTTCGACGCGCTGGTTGCGAAAGCTAACGAGCATGGGATGGAAGTCGCTCTCGACTTGGCGTTGCAGGCTTCCCCCGACCACCCCTGGGTGAAAGAGCCCCCCGATTGGTTCACGACGAGGGCCGACGGGACGATCGCCTACGCGGAGAACCCCCCCACGCAGTATCAGGACATTTACCCCCTCAACTTCGATAACGATCCTGAGGGGATCTACCAGGCGATCTTGGCTGTCGTGGAGAAGTGGATCGACCATGGGGTGAAACTGTTCCGGGTCGACAACCCTCACACGAAACCAATCCCGTTCTGGCAGCGTTTCCTCGCCCACATGCAGAGCACTCATCCTGAAGTGATTTTCTTGGCGGAAGCGTTCACTCGCCCCGCCATGATGCGCACGCTCGGCATGATTGGCTTCCAACAGTCCTACACCTACTTCACTTGGCGTTACGACAAGCACGAGTTGGAGGAGTACTTCAGCGAGGTCGCTAAAGACACGTCTTACGTGATGCGCCCGTCATTCTGGCCCACCACGCACGACATTTTGACCCAACAAATGACTGATGGTGGGGTCGCGATCTTCGCGATTCGAGCGATCCTCGCGGCGACCGGGTCTCCCACGTGGGGCGTCTACTCTGGCTACGAGTTGGTGGAGAACGTTCAGCGCCCCGGCTTTGAAGAGCAGATTGACAACGAGAAGTACGAGTACCGTCCTCGTGAGTGGGAAACCATTGACCAGTTCGGTATCGCCACCCTCATCACCCAGTTGAACAAGGCGCGCGCTGAGCACCCGGCGTTGCAGCAACTGCACCAGATCAGCATTCACCACGCGGACAACGATCAGGTCATGTGTTTCTCGAAGCACGTGCCGAAAGAGTTCTCACCGACAGGTGAGGAGGACACGATCATCCTGGTTGTGAGCCTTGACCCACACCACTTGGTGGAGTCGACGATCTACTTGGATCGGCACGCCCTGTTCGAGCCGACGACGAGGACACGCCTCGGTTTCCCGGAAAGCTCTTGGGATGGGTCCCACCCATTGTCTCTCACACTGGTCGACCTGCTGGGTGGGGATGAGTACCAGTGGGGGGATCAGAACTTCGTGCAACTCTCCCCTTGGACTCGTATCGCTCACGTGTTCTGGGTGAAAAGCAGGGACTAGGGGGAACCATGGTGGCCCAACTGGGTGAAGAGTGCCCGACGCTGGTGGAAGACGTGACCCGCGCTGTTTGGCCCTGGGTTGCTAAGCAGAGGTGGTGCCCCTCCCCCGCAACCGGCGAGCACGAGGCGACCGGATTGTCTTTCACCCAGTTGGGGGAAACCACGCGTGGCGGGGCGGTCGCCTGCCTACTGGTCATTCAACAGGACCAGGCGGGCCCCCTACTTCAAGTCCCGATGCTGGCGGTGCCGAAGGGTGCGACCGGCACAGACACTTCCAGTGGTGGCGCGGATGCTGGAAGCGCAAATGCGGGCCGCGCGCCTTCCGTGGTGATCGGTGAAACCCGAACCCACAGGCTGCTGGATGGCGTCTTGGAACCCGACTATTGGGTGAGGTGGGGGAAGGAAGCGGACGTCGTGTCCGCCTCCCGCGCCGCCCTGCAAGAGGCCGCCACAAAAGTAGTGCCCCTCGGGGTGGAACAGTCGAACAGCTCAGTGTTTCTCCGCGGCGGAGCCCAGCCCTTCGTGGCTAAAACATTCCGGGTGTTGCACCCGGGGGACCACCCGGAAGCGCAGCTACCGAAAACCCTGACCGAAGCTGGCTTCGAGGGGGTGCCCAAACTGGCCGCATACTGGGACATCCCGGTCGGTGGGGAAAACGCTTGCACGGCAGTGGTTTCAGAGGCCATCGAGGGTGCGACAGACGGTTTCGACTATTTCGTTGACCTCGCTGAGCGCCGCCAAGACCCGAAGCCGGCGGCCACTTCCCTCGGCGAGACAATCGCACAAATGCATTCGCACTTGAAGGCCGAGTTGGGGACTGGGGAACCACTCCCCTTGGAGAAGGTCAAGCGTAGGGTCCTGTGTTCACTCCCAAACATTCGTCTTGCCGCACCCCACGTTGATGACGCTGAGACCCTAGACGCCCTCGTACACACGATCCGGGAACTAACGGAACGCTTGCCGGTCGCTGAAGACACCACGTGGGAGACAACTCGAGTTCACGGTGACCTCCACCTCGGCCAAACCCTGCTCGGTGACAACCGGTGGGTGGTGCTCGACTTCGAAGGGGAACCCCTGCGCCCCCTGGAGGAGCGGGTTGAGCCGGACACCCCGATGCGTGACGTGGCTGGGATGCTGCGCTCCTTCGACTACGCCCTCCAAAAAGGCGGAAACGCTGATGGCACGTGGTTGGAGGACGCCCGGGGAGCGTTCCTCGATGGGTACTTGGGTGGGCAGCCAATGGCGCAAGCCGACCAGGTGTTGCTGACCGCCCTCGAGTTTGAGAAAGCAATCTACGAAGTGGCATACGAGGCGACGTTCCGGCCTGAGCGTCTCGACGTCCCCCTATCGGCACTCGACGACCTAGTGGCCCGCTCAGAAGCTCTGGTGGAAGACAAATAGGGTCCGTGGGTTCGCTGATCGTGAGAGACTTATGTCATGAACACATCTCCTCTTCCAGTAGCACCTGACCTGCTCAATGCGGTCGCGTACGGCACGCACCACTCGCCCCACTCCGTTCTTGGAGCGCACCCCACCGATGACGGTGTCACCATCCGGACTGTTCGTCACCTAGCTGACGACGTCACTGTTGTGACGCCTGACGGTGAGTTCCCAGCAACCCACGAACAGGACGGGGTTTGGGTCGCTGTACTGCCAGACACCACGGTCCCCGACTACCGCCTCAAGGTGAAGTATGGGGACACCGAAGTGACGGTGGATGACCCCTACAGGTTCCTACCGTTCCCGGGTGACGTGGACTTGCACCTGTTCGCGGAGGGCCGCCACGAAGAACTGTGGAAGGTCCTCGGCGCTCACCGGAAAGAAATGTCGGGGCCCATGGGTGACGTTGAGGGCGTCGACTTCGCTGTTTGGGCGCCCAACGCGCGCGCAGTCCGTGTCGTGGGTGACTTCAACTTTTGGGACGGGACAGGGTCGTCCATGCGGTCCCTCGGTTCCTCCGGCGTTTGGGAACTGTTCATCCCAGACGTGAAGGTCGGGTCACGTTACAAGTTTGAGATCCAAGGCCCGGAGGGGAACTGGTTCCAGAAGGCTGACCCGATGGCGCGGGCCGCTGAAGTGCCACCTGCGACGGCTTCCGTGGTCACCCACTCTGAGTTCGAGTGGAATGACGAGGAGTGGCTGGAGAAACGCGCTAAGACCGACCTACTTAAGAAACCGATGGCGATCTACGAACTGCACGTCGGGTCGTGGAAGCAGGGTTTGGGTTACCGGGAGCTCGCTGACGAGCTGGTCCCCTACCTGCAGGAAATGGGTTACACGCACGTTGAGATGATGCCCATCATGGAGCACCCGTTCGGCGGCTCCTGGGGCTACCAAGTGACCGGCTACTACGCTCCGACCTCCCGTTACGGGGTCCCCGACGACTTCCGCTACCTGATTGACAGGCTGCACCAGGGTGGCATTGGCGTGATTTTGGACTGGGTTCCCGCCCACTTCCCGAAAGACGCTTGGGCTCTCGCCCGCTTCGACGGGACACCCTTGTACGAGGACGGTGACCCGACGCGTGGGGAGCACCCCGACTGGGGGACCCTCGTGTTCAACTATGGCCGCAACGAGGTGCGCAACTTCCTGGTTGCGAACGCCCTCTACTGGATGGAGGAGTTCCACGCTGACGGGTTACGGGTGGATGCGGTGGCCTCCATGCTGTACTTGGACTACTCGCGCAACGAGGGTGAGTGGCATCCGAATAAGTTTGGTGGCCGCGAGAACTTGGAGGCCATCCAGTTCATCCAAGAAACCAACGCGACCGCTTACCGCCGCAACCCGGGTATTTGCATGATCGCTGAGGAGTCGACGGCGTGGCCGGGGGTCACTGCCCCCACTGATGGTGGCGGCTTGGGTTACGGGTTCAAGTGGAACATGGGGTGGATGAACGACACTCTGCGTTACATGCAGGAGGACCCTGTGAACAGGCGTTGGCACCATGGGGAGCTCACGTTCTCGTTGGTGTACGCGTTCTCTGAGCACTTCATCCTCCCCCTGTCTCATGATGAGGTCGTGCACGGTAAGGGCTCGATTGTGGGGAAGATGCCGGGTGATAAGTGGCAGAAGATGGCGAACACTCGTGACCTTTACGCCTACCAGTGGTCTCACCCCGGCAAGAAACTGTTGTTCATGGGGCAAGAGTTCGGGCAGGAAAGTGAGTGGAATGAGTCTTACAGCCTCGACTGGTGGCTGCTGGACAACCCGGAGCATAGGGGCCTCGCGAAGCTGGTTGCGGATTTGAACCGGGTTTACACGACTTCGCCGGCCATGTGGGATGACGACTACACGGGGTTTGAGTGGATTGATGCGGGCGACGCTGACCACAACGTGATTTCTTACGTGAGGCAGGGCCCGAACGAGGACGACGAGGTGGAGCACATCCTGTGTGTCATCAACTTCGCTGGGAACCCTCACGAGAACTACCGGGTTGGGTTGCCGTTCGCTGGGGACTGGGAGGAGATCCTGAACACTGACGATGTCGCTTACGGCGGGTCGGGCGTGGTGAACCTTGGGACTCTCCATTCTGAGCCGATCCCGTGGAATAACCGGGAGAACTCGGTTTCCCTGCGGGTGCCACCGTTGGGTGCCACGTTCTTGAGGCCTGTGAAGAAGTAGGCTGACGGGCGAAAGATCCGAGGTTGGGGCGGTCCACTGTTTGGGTGGGCCGCCCCATTCTGTTGGGTCGGGGCGTCCGCCCTCTTGAGTCGGCTCCCCCACCGGCTGCGCACGCCACTCCGCGGCCCACGTGTGGCTCGGATGCTGGCTTTCGCCAGTCGTGCGATACGCGGGCAGGTTGGCCCGCCGTGAATAGCAGCCCAGAGGTGATTGGGGATTCGTCCGATCACAGGTGGCGAATCCAGTTTGAGGTCTGTTGTGGGCAGCGGTCAGCGGCTTGCCTCGTCGGCGAAGCGCAGCGCTGAGCACCTCTTTCGGCCCGCTTTGCGGTCTGAACGTGTCGGCGGCGGCTGAATCTTGCCCCTCTTTGGTCGGGTGAAAGTTGACCCCCCTTGCGGGTTTTAGGTGGTGTTGGTGGGTGGGGTTTGCCAGAGGTTGGTTAGCCAGGGTG
>CAYFUO010000117.1:0-6166 GCA_964346255.1 uncultured Actinomyces sp.
GTCAGCGCTGTCGGCCCGTGGTTGTGGTGGCCGCTACCAACCTTGGATCACGCGCGACGTGGGGATTTCCTTGCCGCCGCATTACCAGCCCCGCAACCTGGCAGGTCACTAATCATGTTTTGAGGGCGACCGTGACTTGTCACCTCCGTCGTTGGTCAGGGGACTCCCCGACCGAACACACACGCCCGCAAACTCCCCCCGACCGAACACACACGCCCCCAAACTCCCCCCGACCGAACGCACGGCGTGTTTTACAGCGTCGTGACGCCGTTTTTCTTCACGTGGGTTCGGTTGGGGTGAGAAACCAGCCGCGTGGGTTCGGTTGGGGTTGCAGCGCAGCCGCGTCGGTGGCAGCCGGTTCCACCGCTGCTTCATGGACCTCAGCGGTCGAAATGAGCTCGCAGTCTGCCCCGCCGAAGGTCACCCACCAGGACTCGGTCAATGCCCGTTTCACCGAAGCCCCACCGCAAGAACGCGCCAAAACCCCGACTGAAAAGCCTAACAATCAAAAAGAGCCATGGGACCTAGATGAAGGATCGCGCCCCGTGACAGCGCGCCCTGTGAGAGCCCACCAATTCGTTCTGAGGTTCGTTGAGGGTCATTAAACGAGAAACCTGGGGACCAACCAGATGGTCGCCCAGGTTTCCCAGTGGACTGAAACCCAAAGGAACAGTCCGAAAGGTCTAGGACCTACTCTCTATCATCGTCACTGCGGCGGCGCCTAGTGCGCTGGCGGGGACGACGATTCTCGGCTCGATCGCGCGAACCTTCTTGGGCGGGAGCTTTGCCTTCGCCTTCGCCCTCGTCCTCGTCGTCGACGACAACGTGGAGGGACAGCTTGTCGCGGTCATCGATCTCAGCGATTTCCACTTCTACCTTCTGGCCCACCTGCAGCACGTCATCAACGTTCTCGATGCGGCGCCCACCAACCAAGCGACGGATCTGAGAAATGTGCAGCAAACCATCCTTGCCGGGAGTTAGCGAGATGAACGCGCCGAAGGACGTCGTCTTGACGACAGTCCCAACGAACCGTTCGCCAACCTCAGGCATCTGGGGGTTCGCGATCTGGTTCACCATGTCGCGGGCAGCCTCAGCGGACTCGCCGGTGGCGGCACCAATGTAGACGGTGCCGTCGTCCTCAATGGTCAGTTCAGCGCCAGTGTCCTCTTGGATCTGGTTGATCATCTTGCCTTTTGGCCCAATGACCTCGCCGATCTTGTCCACCGGCACGCTCACCGAAATGATCCGGGGAGCAGTTGTCGCCATCTCGTCCGGCTTGTCGATCGCGGAGTTCATGACATCCAAGATCATGCGCCTCGCGTCACGCGCCTGCTTCAGCGCTGCAACCAGAACGTCAGAGTCGATGCCGTCCAACTTCGTGTCCAACTGGAGGGCGGTGATGAAATCTTCCGTGCCAGCAACCTTGAAGTCCATGTCGCCGAACGCGTCTTCCGTGCCCAAAATGTCAGTCAGGGTCACAGACTTCTGTTCGCCGTCGACCTCGCCAGTCATCAAGCCCATGGCGATGCCGGCAACTGGGGCGCGAAGTGGCACGCCCGCCTGCATGAGGGACAAGCTGGAGGCGCAAACGGAACCCATTGACGTGGAGCCGTTAGAGCCCAACGCCTCGGACACCTGACGGATCGCGTACGGGAAGTCCTCGCGGCTGGGGAGCACGGGACGCAAAGCGCGCTCCGACAAGTCCCCATGCCCGATTTCGCGGCGCTTCGGGGAACCAACCCGGCCCGTCTCACCCGTGGAGAAGGGCGGGAAGTTGTATTGGTTCATGTAGCGCTTGTGCGTGGTTGGGCTCAGGTCGTCGATCTGCTGTTCCATGCGCAGCATCGCCAAAGTGGTGATGCCCAAGATCTGGGTTTCGCCACGCTCGAACAGGGAGGAACCGTGCACGCGGGGCAGAACCTCAACCTCAGCACCCAAAGAGCGGATCTCCGTGGGTGTACGGCCGTCCATGCGGACGCCCTCGGCGAGGGTGCGCTGGCGGATCGTCTGCTTCTCCAAGTCGCGGAACGCGGCCTTCAAAGCTTTCTCGGAGTCAGGCATCTTCTCAGCGAGAGCCTCGAGAGCCTCATCCCTCACCTTGTCGATTGCCTCCATGCGAGCGAGCTTCCCGTCGGTGAGGAGGGCCTCCTTGATCTTGTCGCCCACCTCTTCCTTCAGCGCGTCATATTCTTCCGGCGTGTAGTCGAAGTAGAGCGGGAATTCCCTGGTCTCCTTCGATGCTTGGTCAGCGATCTCCTGCTGAGCTTCACACAGGACACGGAGGAATGGTTTGGCCGCGTCTAGACCGCCAGCAACAACTTCTTCAGTTGGCTTCGGCTGGCCCTGCTCGATTAGATCCCACTGGGTGTCGCCGCCGCCAGCCTCAACCATCATGATGGCGACATCGCTGCCACCATCCTTGGTTTTAACGATGCGGCCCGCAACAACCATGTTGAACACTGAGTGCTCAAGGTCCGTGTAGCGCGGGAACGCGACCCACTGGCCGTTGATCAGAGAAATGCGGACCCCCGCGATTGGACCTTCAAAAGGTAGCCCGGAGATTTGGGTGGACAGTGAGGCGGCGTTGATCGCCAACACGTCGTAAGGGTCATCCGGGTCAACTGACAGGACGGTCTCGATAACCTGAACCTCGTTGCGTAGCCCCTTCACGAAGGCGGGGCGCAGAGGACGGTCAATAAGGCGCGCAGTCAAAATCGCGTTAGTGCCCGGGCGGCCTTCACGGCGGAAGAACGAGCCGGGAATGCGGCCGATCGCATACTGGCGTTCCTCAACGTCAACCGTGAGAGGGAAGAAATCCAAGTGGTCCTTCGGTCCCTTGCTGACCGCAGTAGTGGAGAGGATAACGGTTTCCTCATCCAAGTAGGCGACCGCACTGCCGGCGGCCTGTAGGGCCAGACGGCCCGTTTCGAAGCGAATGTGCCGCTTCCCGAAGCGGCCGTTGTCGATAACAGCCTCAGCTGACGCGACCTTCGGCTCATAGTGTTCAATGTTTGTCATATTTCTGTGTGCTCCTTGCTGGGCAACTCACCGGCTGCGCAGTTAGAGAGTCGGCCTTCGATGGAAGCCCACGGAACTTTCCTTCTCGCTCCGTAAGCCACTCTCGAAAACCGGCAATATCCCCTGCAGCGCCCGGCAGTCCCAATTTTCTTCTTCTCGAGCCCACTCCCCGCCACCCAGCGTGGGTGCGTGTGAGCCCTCCAAATACAGGTTGAGCCCGCCTCCAAGAGCCGGGCTCATCAACCTTCAGTTAGCGGCGCAGTCCAAGACGCTCAATCAGCGTCCTATAGCGGTCAACATCGATCTCCTGCAAATAGTCTAGGAGATGGCGACGACGGCCAACCATCAGCAGCAACCCACGCCTTGAGTTGTGGTCGTGCTTGTGTGTTTTTGCGTGCTCAGTCAGATCTTTAATCCGCGCTGTCAGCAAAGCGACCTGCACCTCAGGGGAGCCAGTGTCACCCTCATGCGTCGCATACTCGGTAATGATTCCTTGCTTTTGCTCTTTCGATAAAGCCACTTGCTCTTCCTCTCAGTCGGTCGTTGCACGGAGCGTCGGGGCCCTTTCACCCGGGCAGACAGGCCGTGGCCGATCAACGGCGAGGTACACGCTACCACTCGGCCGCCACCGTTTGGCCCCTTGAGTGCCGATGCACGCCGAAAGCGGTGACATCTCACTATCGGCGCCGCAGGTTGGCCAGCGTCCCCACTTCACAGGCCAGCGGTGACCGCACTCGGATCAACGCGGCCCGTGACGCGCGCACCCAAAGTTGCCGCCACCTGACGCAGGTCCTCATCCATTTGGCCCTTCAACGCTTCCACGGACTCAAACTTGCCCATCGCGCGCAGCCGTTTGGTGAATAGGACAGAAACTTCTTCCCCGTACAGGTCCAAGTCGCTTCGTCCGAGGACGTGGGCCTCAATGGTGCGCTCTTCACTTTCGAACTGGGGGTTCTTACCCACAGAGATCGCTGCGGGCAGGAACTCTTGCGCGCCGTCCTGGTTCTTCGTTTCGCGCACCAGCCAACCGGCGTATACTCCGTCAGCGGGCGCCAGCACTCCCCTGCCGCCCGACAGGTTTGCGGTGGGGAATCCGAGTTCGCGGCCCCTCTTCGCGCCGTGCTCAACTGTTCCCACCACGCGGTACGGGTGGCCGAGGATGTCAGCCGCCTCATCCACCCGGCCCTGCTGCAGAAGCTCGCGAACCCACGAGGAGGACCACCTGCGTCCCGTTGGGGACAGAATGTCGGTGACCATCGCCACCGAAAAACCGTGCTTTGCGCCCAGTTCCTGCAGTGTCGCGATTGAGCCCGCATTGTCCTTCCCGAAACGGAAATCCTCACCGACGATCACCTCAACCGCACCCAACCCTTGGACAAGGTATTTGGTGACGAACTCTTCTGGACTCAAGTTGTACAGGTCAGAGTTGTAGGGCGCCACAAGCGTCGCGTCTAACCCTGTCGTAGCCAACATTTCCAGTCGAGTGGGAACGGAAGTGATCAGTAAAGACTCTTCGCCTGGCTTGTGCACGGCTGACGGGTGGGGGTCAAATGTGATTGCGACCGCGTCCGCGTCCCTCTTCTTCGCCCGGTCCACGCATGCGTTCACCACCCGCCGGTGTCCCTTGTGCATCCCATCGAAGTTGCCGATAGTCACCACGGACCGCGTCCCGGCTGGAACTTCATCCAGCTCCTCCCAAACCTTCACTGCTCTCCCTTCCCGCGGGTTCCAGTTCCCGCACAGTTCACGTCATCCAGCCTCAAAAACATTCAGTGTCCTGAAGCGGGTGCGGCGTGCCTCGCCGCCCCTTTCCTCCGCAACCAGCCCGAGGACACTGTCGGAGCCCTGCTCAGCGACCGCGTAGACCGCTCCCCCACGCTCCTCTTCCCCAGCCAAGGGCACGATCCGTTCCACTTCGCCCGGACTGGGAGCCGTGCCGTGAGCGAAACGTCGCGCGGCCTCGGACGAAACCACGAGGGTTGGGAACAGGGTTTTCGCCGACTCACTGAGTGACAGCAGCGGCAGCGCTTCGCCCCTTTCAGCGAGGCTCTCCAAGTCTTCCAACTTGGTGCACTTGTCAACTGGGAAGCGCCCACCCCTAGTGCGGCGCAAAGCGGTGAGGTGGGCCCCCGCACCCAAAGCCTCCCCCAAGTCGCGGGCGAGAGCGCGAATGTACGTGCCCGACGAAACCTCCGCGACCACGTCAACATCCAGCACGTCCACCACCCCAACCGCGTCTTCCCCCAAGGCGTCCTCCCCAGTGGGGGCTGGCGAAGGGAGATGCGCTACCCGCGGCCCACCAACGATCTGGAACTTGGAAACGGTGACGGGGCGAGCCTTCAAGGCTGCGGGTTTCCCCGCGCGCACCAGGTCGTAGGATCGTTTGCCGCCCACCTTTATCGCACTCACGCTCGAAGGGACCTGCTCAATGTCGCCGGTGAGCCCGGCCATTGCGTGGCGGACTGCTTCCACGCCGATCCCCGACGCCCCACTCCAAGAGGTCCACAGACCCTCAGAGTCATCCGTTTCTGTGGAGACACCGAGGCGAATAGTCGCCTCATACTCCTTGTCGTCCCCGGACACGTAGGTGAGAAGTCTTGTTCCCTTCCCAATGCCGAGGACGAGGACGCCCGTGGCGAGAGGATCTAGCGTGCCCCCGTGTCCCACCTTGCGTGTGCCGAGCAGTCTCCTCGCCACCGCAACCACTCTGTGGCTGGTCGGCCCAGACGGCTTGTCCACTAGGAGTAGCCCTTCGGGTGATCTCCCGCCCACTAGCAGCTGCTCCCCACCTAGGAGTCTTTCTCCACGTCATCCCGGTACGGGGATTCCCCGCCCGCGTAGGTTTTCCCTTCCGAACGCTGCGCTATCTCAGCGTCGCGTTCTTTAGCGAGACGCAACGCCTCCTCCAAAGAGGCGGCCGCTTCCGGCACTGAGTCCACCTCGAAAGAGATGGTTGGGGTGAGGCGAGTGCCGAGGGCGTGGCCCACTTCGGAGCGGATCAGACCCTTCGCGCTGTTCAACGCTCGGCGTGTCGCTTTCTGTTCGTCCTCGTCCCCGAGGACCGTGTAGTAAATGGTGGCGTGCTGCAAGTCGCCGGTGACCCTCACGTCCGTGATGGTCATGAAACCGAGGCGGGGGTCTTTCACCT
>CAYFUO010000118.1:0-3458 GCA_964346255.1 uncultured Actinomyces sp.
AAGACGACGCGGCTGGTGCTTGAGCGCCTTTACACGGCGGTGGACACGGGCGAAGAGGATGAGCCGAAACCCGTTGACTTCACCAAATGGTCTGACGAAGACCTGCTCAACCTGGTGAAGGCGCACCCGGTGTTTGAAGCCTTGCAGGCGGCCGCAAGCGAAGCCACCGACTTGGACTCGTTGGCGAAGAGTCTCTTCGGGGCGAGGCTGACCTCAGGTCAGAAGGACTTCGACCCGATCACCTATGTGTCGGTGCTGCTCACGACGCTGTCTCACCTGCGAGCAAAGATTGGGCGCCAAGCCCTCTCCGTTGACACACACATTTGGGTTCGGGAAGTGAGGCGCATCGACCGAATCTTGAGTGGGGACGTGCCGAGGTTCCGGTGGGCGGACGATGGGCAGCCTGATGCGGAGGCGGCGGCGGCGCTGCCCGCGATTTACTGTAGGTCTTGTGGGCGGACGGGCTGGATGATCGCCTTGCAGCCGACTGGCACGGACCTCGACATGGATGATGCGACCATTCGGAAACGCTCGGCATCACAAGATCCGCGAACTCGAGCTCTGATCCACGCCAAGGCTGAAGCGGAAGAAGAACGCACTCCCGAGGGAGAAACACGTGCGCCTGGCCAGCATGAAGCTCGTTATATGTGGCTTTTGTCTGAGGCGCGCAGTTTCGAGTCTCCCAACACTTCTGACCCCGCTGAAGGCTACGTTGCTGGCGAACGCATCCCGGTGTTCGTGGACCTGAGTAAGGACGGGGATGCGAGGGCCCAGGACCAGACGTGTCCGTCTTGCGGCGCTGAGGACTCCATTCGTTACCTGGGTTCGGCGGCCGCAACCCTACTCAGCGTGTCTTTGACCGGGTTGCTTGGCACCCCGCACTTGGATGAGGCGGAACGCAAAGCACTTGTGTTCACCGACTCCGTTCAAGATGCCGCTCACCGCGCCGGCTTCATTCAGGCCCGCAGCCACGCCCTAACCCTGCGCACCGCCATCCGCGAGACCTTAGGGTCCCACTTCGTCCCCTCCACGGACCTGTCCGGAGCGATCTTGGCTGCTGCGGACAAGAGCAAGGATCCCGCGGAGGCTCGTTTCGCTCTGCTGCCTCCCCAACTTGAGGACGACAAGGCTTTCGAAGCCTTCTGGAAGGGGGCGGGTGCCCGGAAGCAGAACGCGGCGACCCGCAACATGCGTAAACGCCTCGCGTTCGATGTGGGGTTGGAGTTCGGTTTGCGCTCCGACCTTGGCCGCACCCTAGAAAACACAGGGACAGCGACCGTCATGGTCGACAAGCCTGAAGGGCACTTGCTGGCCGTGGCGAAGAGGGTCGCCGGCCAGTACATGACCGGAACGATCGGTGGCGACCAGGCCTCCGACTCGGACAACCAAGGCTCGGGCACCAGAGGCTCAGATGGCGGCAGCTCAGACACCGAAGGCTCCGATGCCCTCACAGTGTCAGACGCTGACCTGCTCCGATGGGTTCATGGGGTTTTGCACCACATGCGGACCTCCGGGGCCGTCGCTCACCAGTGGTACGAAAAGTATCGCGACAACGACGGCAACGCTTGGTGGTTGACCGGAGGTAGAGCCCGAGGCGAAGGGATGCCGGGTTTCGGCGGTCGTATTGGCACGCCACGCTTCCCGATCTCTAAGTCCTCCCGGGAGAAGCACCCCCGCCTTGAACCAACACCCGCAACAGCGGGTTGGTACGGGACTTGGACCGGCAAAGCACTTGGCGCACCTACGAACGAGCGGGGCACGCTAGCCCGAGAACTACTCGAAGAACTGGCAGCCGAAGATCTCATTGAGACACGGAAAACCGCCTCCGGTGCTTCAACGTACGCGCTGCGACCTGAAGACGTGTTGGTCCGGTCCTTGAGTGCGGAAGAAGCAGAAAGCGGCCTTTATTCACTGCAGTGCGACATGTGCGGTCAGACGCTCTTCGGGGATGTGGGCCTCACCGAACACCTAGTGGGCGGCCCGTGTCTTGCGGCCCGATGCTCGGGCACCCTGCACCCCCACTCGGTGGAGCCGAACTTTTACCAGAACCTGTACCGAGACTCAGGGCTGCTCAAAGTCGTGGCTCGTGAACACACGTCCCTGTTGCCCGACGAGTTGCGGGTGAAGTACGAGGATGAGTTCAAGGCCAAACACCCCTCCCCCGACGCCCCCAACGTTTTGGTTGCAACCCCAACTTTGGAGATGGGAATCGACATCGGGGACCTGTCGGCGGTGATGCTGTCCTCCCTACCCCGGACGGTCGCCTCCTACCTACAAAGAGTTGGACGCGCCGGTCGCCTGACCGGGAACTCACTGACCGTTGCCTTCGTAACAACCCGCGGCGAACAGTTGCGCCTCTTCCAAGAACCGCTGGAAACCATCAATGGCGAAGTGGTTCCCCCAGCGACGTTCCTGCGCGCCCTCGAAATCCTGAAACGCCAATACGTAGCAGCAGTGGCCGACCGGTTGGCACGAGACAAGAACGCTCCTCACCCCACTTCATCTAAAGAGGCGATGGCCCGCGGTAAGGACACCTACTTGGACGCCCTCGTACAACTGGGCCGAGAAGAAGAAGTGGTTGAAGACTTCTTGTCCATGTTCCTCACTCCGGGGGATCAGATCCTCACCGAACACACTAAACAGGCGCTGCGCGACTGGGTGAAAGCGCCGAAACCCGATGAGCCAGTGGGAATCGAAAACCCGAGTGGCCTGTGGGAGCGATGCGAAGAGGCGGCGCTGCGGTGGGAGCGCCGCATCGAAGAACTCACTTGGCGTGCAGACGAAATAGCGAAAACCCTCCCCGCGTTGGAAAAGGCCGCAAGCGCGCCTGCCGCGACGCGTGAAGACATGGTGGCGGCGCGGACTGCCCGGGGGTCTCGAGCCCTCGCTTACCGGGAGCGCGCGGACCTGACCGGCCAGTACTGGGTTTCCACCTTGGAAGGTGCGGGCCTATTCCCGAACTACACGCTGCTCGATGACTCCGTCACCTTGGATGTCACCCTGTCTTGGATTGAGCCGGACACCCAACAGTGGCAGGAGGGCGAGTTCGACATCACCCGCGGCTCCGCCCAAGCCCTACGAGACTTCGCGCCCGGAGCCACCTTCTACGTTCGCGGCCTAGCCGTCGACGTGGATGCAGTGGACCTCGGGCGGAACCGGGACGCGGTGGAGAGGTGGGCGCTGTGTGCGGCATGCGGGTTCGTGAAACCCCTCGGTGTCTCCCTAGGTGAGGATGAGACGAACGAGGACGGGAGCACGAAGACTTTAGAGAAGGCGCCGAAGAGCTGTCCTCGCTGTGGGGACGAACGCATCGGGGACGCTGCTCAACAGATTCACGTTGTGAAGCTGGAGCGGGTCTCCGCGGTGATGCGCCGAGACAAAGCACAAATCAGCGACACCATGTCCGAGCGGCGCAACGCTTGGTTCGAGATGGCTGACATGGCTGACATGGATCCCTC
>CAYFUO010000118.1:3558-5978 GCA_964346255.1 uncultured Actinomyces sp.
CTTGAAGGCGAGGGCCTCTTGATCAGGGTTCCACGGTCGATGACGGTTGGGGACTCTTTCGCTCTGCCCTCCCTGATGGCCGCGGTGCGCTTGGCCTTTGAACGGCACTTGGGTCGGGCTGACCACTTGGCTGTGACTGAGGGTAAGGACCCGTCGGGGGAGGGCGTAGGCGCCGGCATCCTCATCTATGACACGGTCCCTGGAGGCACCGGCTACCTTGGCGAGCTGGCTGCCCTAAGCGATGACGGGAAACCTCACGTCCTCTGGCAAATCTTGAAAGACGCTTACGACTATCTGAGCGTCTGCCCGTGCGCGGATGGAGAGCTTTCCGCCTGCGAGAAGTGCCTACTCCCCTACGCTCCCCACGCAAGCCAAAAGTACTTGTCGAGGGAGGCTGCCGTCCGACTGCTCGGTGAGCTACTTGTCTTGGGCCAACCGTCAACCGAGGATGGTGAAGACTCTGAAGTCGACGCTGAAGCGCTCCAACTGCGGTTGGAGGCCGCCCGAGAGGATCCTTGGCCGGGTCGAACCGAGGAGCCCCCAACCGGTTTCAGCATTGAAAGCCACTTAGAGGGGGCGTTCCGGGAAGCGGCTTCAGCAATGTTCAAGGCTCAAGGTTGGAGCGTGAAAGCGTTGCCAGCTCCCGGTGGGGACGCCCTCGTGCTTTCGAAGAGCCGTTTGAAGTGGCGACTTGACCCGCAAGTGTCCGCGAAGGTCACTACGCCGGACTTCCTCCTGCATGTTGCTGACCCCAACGTCCCCCAGACAGCCGTTTACACGGATGGACGCCAGTACCATTTCGCCTCCGGCCAGTACAACCGGGTAGGCGACGACGCGATGAAGCGGCAGCACCTGAGGGACGCGGGCTACCGGGTTCTTGCTGTGACCGCGCGGGATGTGGAGGAGGCCCAAGAAGCGACCCGTTCGGGTGGTGGGAACGGTGTTGCACCCAAGTGGTTCACCCGTAAAGCAGCACAGAGTCTTGTCAAAGCCAACATCCCTGGCCTGTCCGCTGGGTCTTTCAAGATCATTGGCATGGACGCACTGCACTTGTTGCAGGATTACATGTCGAGTTCCGGAGCCCGCCTCCAAGCGGACCAGGTCGCCAAATGGCTGCCGGCCTTCTTTGTGGCGGCACCGGGGAGTGTCGCCGTGGCTGTGAAACCCGGGCAATCCTTATTGGATGTCAACTATAACGAGCTAAAGCGGAGGCTCTCCCCCGCCGTCAGCTCACAACCGCCCTCCTCCCCGAAGGCTGGCGACGATGTCGCCTACGTGTGGGTGGATGGGGCCTTGGCGGTTGGGGTGCGCGCCTTGGGACCCGAGACCATGGAGATCGCTGTCCTTTTGGAGGACGGGCCGAAACACGTGGGGCCAGGCTACGAGGATTCGTGGCGGTCCTGGCTGCACATCTCCAACCTGCTAGCCGGGCGCACGGATCCCACCATCATCACCACGACTAGCCGCCTGAAAGAGGACCACGGGGACCAGTTCGCACAAGCGTTCCTCGTTCCAGAAGAGGCGCCCACCGCCGAAGCCCCAAGCGAACTTGTCGACGGGGAATCGGTCGACGGGGAACGCGCCGCCGGTGGGGAAGATACCGGTGGAGAGCAGGTCAGCGCGGATGTTCACGCTCGCTGGCAACATCTGTTTGAGGACACGTTCGATGAGGAGAAGGAAGCCCTCGAAACCTTGATGAGCGAAGCACCCGACCTGCCGCTGCCCACAGTGGGTGCAGCGGGGCCCGGCGGCTCGGGCGTGCCAATCGGGTGGGCGAAACCAAAGATCGCATTGGACGTGGACTTGGACGAAGAGATGCGTAGGGACCTGCTGGGGGCGGGATGGGTGATCATCCCCGTGGATGCTGAGCAGGTTTGGGAGGCGCTGCGAAGCAGGGGGTTTTAGCCCTCGAAGTGCGCGATCGCAGCGCGCGCGTACGCCCGTTCCGCGTCGATGTCGATGTGCCTGCCGCCGTCAGTCAGAACAACGGCGAAGCCACCCTCGAGCGCCTCCAGTCGGTCGAACGCTTGACCCAGCATGGAGCGGAGTTGATCCTCGCGTGGCAACCAAAGCACGGCTTCTTGCGGGAGGCTGTCTAAAGCCCACTCGGTGGTTCCGTTGAACTTGATGATCTGGCCGCCCGGGACGTCCTCGGACTCGATCGTCATCTCCGAGATCACGAACACGGTCTCGTCCATGTCCCGGTCAGGGATGATGAACCGGTCCCCGCTAGTCGGCTGCCAGCGCGGCGCCGACTGCAGCAATCGCTCAGCTAATTCTCGCGTGATCACAGGGCTAGCCTACAACTCTCGTTCAGGCATCGGGGCTTCGATCTGCCTGGCGAAAGCGCGCTTGGGTTGCGCTCCAATGACCCGATTCTCAGTTCCGCACTCGGGGCGGGCTGTGACACGTGCAGTCAT
>CAYFUO010000119.1:0-5928 GCA_964346255.1 uncultured Actinomyces sp.
TTTGCTGGGTGCATTCGCGTCTTTCGCCGGTTTTTCCTTGAATGGCACTAGGCGACCGGCTGTTTTGGAACCTTTCTGGGCCAGGTCACTGGTTTTGTCTCGGTTTCGTCCGAGTCGAAGTGGGTGGCGGCATGTTGCTCCCCGTTAGTGCTCGTGCATGCGCGCACGGCGGTCATTTGGCGGGCGGTTTTAGCGCCCCGGAAACCCAGACGACGCGCCGTTGATCAAACTCAAACGCTTTCAGTCCCAGGTTTCCGGGCGCCTCACTCACGGCCCGTGTAGGGAAGCGAATAGGGGCAAACGTCGCTTCGGTCTGGAAGCTTCGGCCCTAGACGCGCGACCTGAGACAACCAACAGTGTGCGAGCGCGGCTCGGTCGCTGACATCACGACCGAGCATCGCACCACTCGCTCCCCCAGGGCTAGCCCACCCCTTCTGAAGGCTAGCCCCAGACCCGTCGACTAGATGAACAGGGTGGAAGCACTCTTGTTGCTCGCGGCGATGAAGGATGCGACGCCGCCGAAGTGCACGCCCTCAATCAAATCGTCCGGCGCTATCCCCAACAGGTCCATGGTCATCGTGCACGCAGTGATCTCAGCGCCCGACGCCATCGCTGACTTGATCAACTCAGGTATCGACTGCACGTCATTGTCTTTCATGACCTTCTTGATCATGGCGGTCCCCGCCCCACCCATGTTCATTTGGGACAGTTTCAAATCGTCCGGCCCGGAAGGCATCATCATCTTGAACATCTTGTCCAAGGCCTTCCGCTCCGTCTTCGGTGGGTTAGACCTGCGCAACGCGTTCAACCCCCAGAAGGTGAAGAACATCCGCACCGGCTGCCCCATGGCGAGGGCGCCGTTAGCGATAATGAACGCCGCCAAAACCTTATCCATGTCGCCGCTGAACACGACGAAAGACATGCCCTCCCTGGTGTCCGCGTCAACGGAAACGTCAACCACGTCCTTCTTCCCACCGGCACGCACTTTCATCACGTAGCCGGGCCCTTTAGGAACGAGGCTGAGAACCGTGTTCCCGTTGGCTTTCGCCCACGCTGGCCCGTCTTGCGCGAAGCCAGGATCCGACACGGTGACTTCCACGACGTCACCTGGGTTCAGGTCCGCCATGGTTTGGGAGAGCTTCATGATTGGGCCGGGGCAAGCCAATCCGGTGCAGTCCAGTTCGATCTCCTCTGGGGGCGCACCGGGCGTCGTCGACAAGTCGACCTTGGAGTATGTCTCCTCCGCCTTCTGGGGCGCCGCCCCCACATTGTCGATGTCGAAGAAGGCGCGGAACGTGTTCGACCCACCTGACAGGGTCTGCACGTTCGTGAACCCACGCTGCACCAAAATCCGGTAGGCAAGGTAGGAGCGGAAGCCGACAGCACAGTAGAGGAGGATGTGCTTGTCGCGATCCCAATCCTTGATCTGTTCACGGAACTGCGCGATGGGAGCGTTGATGGCCCCCGGGATGTGCCACAGGTCGTACTCTTCGGGGGTCCGCACGTCGACGATCATCGCGTCTTCCGCGATCTGGGGGAACTGGTCCGGGTACCACAGCTTGAGGTCACCGCGGATCGTGTTAGCCGCAACGAACCCGACCATGTTGACCGGGTCTTTCGCTGAACCGAACGGTGGAGCGTACGCCAGCTCCACTTCCTCCAAGTCGAAGACCGTCATCCGCTGCCGCACCGCCATGGCGAGCGTGTCTAGGCGCTTGTCCACGCCGTCATAGCCGGAGACCTGGGCACCGAACACCCGACCAGTCTCGGGGTCGAATAGCATCTTGACGTTCATCATCGCCGTGTCCGGGTAGTAGCCGGCGTGCCCGGAGGGATGGATGTGCACGGCCCGATACGGGATTCCGGCTGCTACCAGCTGCCGTTCAGTCGCACCGGTCCCACCAACGACCATGTCAAAGACCTTGACGATCGATGTGCCCTGCGTTGACTCGTACACAGAGTCCCTGCCACAAATGTTGTCAGCCACCACGCGGCCCTGCCGGTTCGCTGGGCCCGCCAGCGGCGTCAGGTAGGTTCCGGGGAGCACGGGATGCTCAGTTTCTACGACGTCTCCCGCCGCCCAAATGCTTGGGTCTGAAGTCCGCATGTGCTTGTCGACTTTGATGCCACCGTGCGGGCCCAACTCCAAATCCGCGCCGACCGCCAAGTCAGTCACCGGGCGCACCCCAACCGACATGATCACGAGGTCGGCGTCCAAGTCCACGTTGTTCTTCAACTCAACGGTGACCCGCTCTTCACCCTTGGGGACAATTGCGGCTGCCGCCGCGGACAAGTGGATGTCTATGCCGCGGGAACGCAAGTGGTTCATCACGGGCATCGCGAGTTCGTGGTCCACGGGGGGAAGAATGTGGTCAGCTGCTTCAACCACGGTCACTTCGATTCCGCGATGCGCCAAGTTTTCCGCCATTTCGAGGCCGATGTAGCCTGCACCTACGACGACGGCCTTCATCTTTTCGCCCTCGGAAGAACGCTCCGCTATGCGTTTGTCGACTAGCGCCTTGATCCGGTCCATGTCGCCAATGCGCCGCAGCACCTGCACTTGGGGCAGGTCGACGCCCGGAATTGGGATGTGGATCGGCTCTGACCCGGGGCAAAGAGCTAGAGAGTCATAGCTTTCCGTATACTCCTCCCCCGTGTCGACGTCACGGATCGTCACGGTCTTCCCCTCACGGTCTAGGTCCACGACCTCATGTCCCGTGCGGACGTCTAGGTTCAGGAGTTCTCTCAGGGACTCCGGGGTCTGAACTAGCAGACGATCACGTTCCTTGATGACCCCGCCTATGTAGTAAGGCAGTCCACAGTTCGCGAAGGAGACGTGGTGGCCACGCTCCAAAACGATGATCTCTGCATCCTCATCAAGGCGCCGCGCCCTAGCCGCGACGGAAGCTCCGGCGGCGACGCCACCCACAACAACAAGTTTCACAAGAGTGCCCTTCTTTACCATCAGGTCCGGGTAGACCGCTCACAGTCTCCACTTCGTCGTGTGACCCATGGTTCCTTACGCATTGTATCGGCGACCATGCGCCCGCGCCGCAGTGGGGATCGACCTATTTGGAGTCAACGGGTTGTTCGTGGTGTCACACTTCGGTCGACCCCACTTTTTGTAGTGGGCTGGGGACTAGGGGTGCTCCCGGTCGCCTCCGTGGATATGGGAGGCGACCTCCCCCGACCCCACTGGGAGTCCTAGTGGGGTCCCGCCTCAGCGTCCTCCTTGCTGGCGTCCATCCCCATCGTCTCAGCGTTCGCCACCAGCCCCAGTTCCGCGTCACTGGCCATGAGGTCCCTGTGCGGCACGACCCGCACCGCGAACCCAACGGCGCCCGCAACCTTCAGGCGACCCGTCGCCTCAAACCGGTTTGTGTCCCCCACCGGGTGCAAGATGATGGTCTGGCCGCCAACGATGTCGTCGTCGGTCGTGACCTTCCCCAAAATCATTTGAACCTCAACATCGTCGGGCTCTAAACCGTTCAAGTCCACGGTCGCCGACACGGCGACGTTGTCGCCTAGGCGCACTACGTCACCTAGGTCCGCTTCCACGAAGGAAACGTCGACGCCCGGCCAAGCGGTACGCACCTTCTCTTTCCACGCAGCGAGGTCTTTAGCGTGCTCGTAGGGGGCCCGATCCAACTGGGCTGACGCGCGGGCGATAGGAGTGTAAAGCTCCTTCACATAGTCCTCCACCATGCGTGTCGCCTGCACCTTCGGGCCCAACGTCGCCAGTGTGCTCCGCACCATTTCTAGCCAGCGGCGGGGAATGCCGTCCTCGTCCCTGTCATAGAACTTGGGGATGACCGTCTGCTCCAACAGGTCGTAGAGGGCGTCAGCCTCGATCTGGTCCCTGCGAACCGGGTCCTCCACCCCGTCCGCCGTTGGGATCGCCCACCCGTTCGACCCGTCATACATTTCCGCCCACCACCCGTCCAAAATGGACAGGTTCAAAGAGCCGTTTAACGCACACTTCATCCCCGAAGTGCCGGAAGCCTCCAAGGGGCGAAGCGGGTTGTTCAACCAAACGTCGCAGCCGGGAACAAGGACTCGCGCCATCCCCATGTCGTAGTTCGGCAGGAAAACGATGTGGTCGCGCACCTCCGGGTTGTCAGAGAACTGGACGAGCCTCTGGATGAGGGACACCCCCTGCTCATCGTCCGGGTGGGATTTGCCGGCGACAACGAGTTGGACGGGGCGCTTCGGGTCAGTGAGGATGCGGGTGAGACGCTCCGGGTCCGACAGCATGAGCGCCAAGCGCTTGTAGGTGGGGACGCGCCGCGCGAACCCGATCGTTAGGGCGTCGGGGTCCAGCACTTGGTCGGTCCAACCCACTTCCGCTGGTGAAACGCCGCGTTCCAGCCAAGATTCGCGCATGCGGACTCTCGCCTCATCGACGAGGCGGGCGCGCATCTTCCCCCGCTTGTCCCAAAGCTCAGCGGAGGGGACTCCCCCCTGCTCCCCCGTCCGCAGCCAGAACGAGCCTTCACGGTCCTGGGCTTCAGTCATGTACTCGTAGGCGAGCTCTTGGAACCTGGGGTCGCGCCACGTCGGCCCGTGCACGCCGTTCGTGATTGACGTGATGGGCACGTCTTCCAAGTCGAAACCCGGCCACAGCGCATGGAACATTTTCCGCGACGTTTCCCCGTGGAGGGCGGAAACGCCGTTAGCCATCCGCGCCATCCGCAAACCCAGGACAGCCATGTTGAACACGTGGGGGTTCCCGCCCGGATACGTTTCTTTCCCCAGGTCGAGGACGGCTTCAACATCCACGCCCGGCACGGGCATCGCGTTCAAATACTGGCGCACCACGTTCTTGTCGAACCTGTCGATCCCCGCGGGCACGGGCGTATGCGTGGTGAAGAGGGTCGCTGAACGCACCGCTTCAACTGCGGAGCGGAAGCTCACGGTGTCGTCTTCCTCCATGATTTCGCGTAGCCGCTCCACGGACAGGAAACCGGCATGCCCCTCGTTACAGTGGTAGACCTGTGGGGCGCTGGCTCCCCCCAGTTTTTCGTAGAGGCGCAGCGCCCGCACCCCACCCACACCTAAGAGGAGCTCTTGCTCTAAACGGTGTTGGGCGCTCCCCCCATACAGGCGGTCCGTGACTTGGCGGCCGGCAGCGTCATTTTCGGGAACGTTAGAGTCCAGCAACAAGAGGGGCGCTCGGCCGACGGTCGCCTCCCACACTTGGGCGTACAGTGTGCGACCGTCGGGGAAGGGGATAGATACGAGGGCGGGTTTTCCGTCCTCGTCCCGAAGAAGGTTCAACGGCAGGTTGTTCGGGTCGAGCAGAGGGTAGGTTTCCTGCTGGCGCCCATCCCGGGAGAGGGACTGGCGGAAGTAGCCGGCCCCGTACAGTAGGCCCACCCCAGTGATCGGGACACCCAGGTCGGAGGCGGACTTCAGGTGGTCGCCAGCCAAAATGCCGAGCCCCCCAGAGTATTGGGGCATCACTTCAGTTAAGCCAAACTCGGCTGAGAAGTAGGCGATCCCCGCAGGTTTCCCCTCCACGTCGTAACTGTCCTGATACCACTTGGGTTCGTTCATGTAGTTCTCGAGGTCACGCGCCAACTCTTCAGCCTCAAAAACGACGGCGGGGTCGGCGGCGAGCAGCCAGAACCTCTCGGGGCTGATCTCTCCCAGTAGTGCGACTGGGTCGTGCCCCACTTTCTCCCACGCCTCCGGGTCAAGGGAAGCGAAGAACTGGACGGTCGGGTAATGCCACGTCCACCGCAGGTTTCTCGCTAAATCGTCGAGGACCTTTAGTTCGTCGGGGAGGACCGTGCGCACCGTAAATCTCTTGATCGCTTTCACATCCGCCAGTCTATGCGAAGTGGTGCGGACCCCACCTTTTGGGGGGAGGTTCGAAAAGGGAAAGACGCATGGATAAACTGGCGAAGTGAGTCACCGTAAAGCGCG
>CAYFUO010000120.1:0-5802 GCA_964346255.1 uncultured Actinomyces sp.
ATATCCATACCTCCTACGGTCTGGCGGCCACGGACGGTCCGTGGCAGGAGTGTTTCGCGTACGGGAACTTGAAAACTCACTGTTCTCAAGCAAACCCAAGCGTCCACTCTACTTACTGCAACGCTCCTCCTCCACCGTCAGGTGCCCGATTGTGGTTTGAACCATGAACTGGGACCTGTGGATTCCGTGAAGGACCATGACGGGCCGTCGAGAGACCTCTACGGCCGCCAACTCGCGGGGCACGAGTCGGGGAAGGGCTTCACACCCTTCGCGCCTAGTGGGCCCCCAGGGTTGGGGAGAAAGCTCGGACACTGTTCGTGGCTGCGCGCAACGCCATGAACCAGCCGGCGAAAGCCGCCCACAGCCAAGGCAACGCCCACGAAGCCACCGGCAGCCCACTCGCTACAGCGACCACAACCTTGTGGTGGAGAAACCAGAGGGCGGGAAGGTATCCGAGGAGGGTGACGACCCCCATGTAAGCCAAGTACTTACCTTCGGAGGCTCCGATGAGGACACCGTCCAGTATGAAGACGGCCCCCGCAATCGGCATTAGAGTTCCGGCTACGCGTAGCGCGGCTGTTGCGACCTCGTGCATCTGCGCATCCGTTCCGAACGCGAGAGGAATCCACGGGGCTCCCACCACCACGATCACCCCCAACATTGCTGCCGCACCCACGCCCCACAGTGTGAGGGTCCGCGTAAGAGCCTTCAACGCGCCGGTTTGCTTCGAGCCGACGCTCACCCCAACTAGGCTCTGCGCGGCTATTGCCAGCGCGTCGAGGATGAACGCCCCCAGCGTCCACACCGAGTTCACAACCTGGTGGGCGGCGAGCACAACCGTCCCCGCCGACGTTGCGACGGCGACCGTTGCGAGCAGCGCGAGCCGCAAAGAAACCGTCCGGACGAGTAGGGGAGAGCCAGCCACAAACGCTTCCCACAAGCCGCTTCTCGCTGGGCGCCAAGACACCCGAAGGTGGCGGCTTTTCACCAAAATAGTGGCGACGAGGGCGATGGCCATCCCAGTTTGGGTGATGGCCAAGGCCATCCCCGCACCCAAGATCCCGAGGCCCAAACCGAAGATGAGTAGGAAGTTCAGGGCAACGTTGACTACCGCCCCCACGGACACAACAGCCAGTGGAGTTTTCATGTCCAACAGGCCTCGCAGCGTGCCTGTCGCAGCTAGGACGACCAGCATTCCCGCCACCCCCAGCGCGCTCCCCCTCAGGTAGAGGGCCGCTTCAGCAGCCACTTGCTGGTCCGCACCCAAGGCCTGCACGATTTGTGGGGCGCCGACAGACAGTCCGATGGCGAGGGCGACGCCGAGGACGAGGGCTAACCATATCGCTTGAATCCCAGCCTCGATTCCCTCTTTCTGCTTGCCCGCTCCGAGGGCTTTCGCTGTGATCGCAGTCGTCGAGTATGCGAGGAACACGAATAGTCCGACGACGGTGAGTAGCACCGTGGACGCGAGTGAAAGGCCCGCGAGCTGTGCGGTGCCTAAGTAGCCGACCATGACGGAGTCGATGAGCAGTAGGAGGGGCTCAACGACTAGGGCTCCAAGTGCGGGGACCGCTAGCGAAAGAATCTGTTTCGCCCCAACGGGGCCCCCCGACGCCAACGGGGCGTGGGGGTGGGACTCGTGAGGTTTGGGGCTAGGTTGGCTGGGAGCTGAACCTTGAAGCGAGGCTTCAAGGTCGGGCGTGCCACCCTGCGGCGTGTCGCGTTTTTCGTCCACCGATTTCTCCCCAATCTCTGTCCACATCCTGTGCACAGGACTGTGGACAGCGTGTTGCCGCGGCTTCTCGCCCCAACGCGCTGAGACTACGTGGGCGAGCGCGAACCCAGATTTCCGGGTTGCCCCAGCGTTTTCCCCACTGAGTCCACACCCCATCCACGGGTGAGACCCCAAGGACAGACAGTTTTGCACACTCTGTCCACATTGAGGATTGGATTTCGGTGGATCGGACGCATAATGTGCCAACCGCAGCGCATATTCCCCGGCGGGCAGCTTTTTGGGGGTGGCGTGGCCAAGAGGCGGGGGAAGAGGGCAAAAAGTGGATAGTTTTGACGGTTCAGAGGTTTCAGACGCGTTCGACCGCACCCCACCCCAGTCTGTGGAGGCGGAGCATTCCGTCCTCGGATCAATGCTGCTCAGCAAAGACGCGATCGGCGAGGTCACTGAGATACTGCGGGGCTCAGACTTCTACAGGCCCCAAAACGAGACGATCTTCGACGTGATCATGGACTTGTACGCGCGCGGTGAGCCCGCTGACCCGGTCACGGTCGCTGGTGAACTGTCCCGATTGGGGGACCTCACCCGGGTGGGGGGAGCCGACCACTTACACAAGCTCTACTCTTCCGTCCCAACCGCCGCTAACGCCGCTTACTACGCGCAGATTGTTAGGGAAAAAGCGCAGTTGAGGCAACTCGTTTCTGCTGGGACCCGAATCGTGCAACTCGGCTATTCGGAAGAGGGCGGGGAGGTCGACGCGATCCTTGACGCCGCCCAAGCAGAAGTGCACGCCGTGTCCGAAAACCGGCAGTCGCAGGACTACGTGAGTTTGGGGGAGATCTCCGAAGAAATCTTGGGAGAGTTGGAGGAGATCGCGAACAACAAGGGGAAACTTTCAGGTGTCCCAACCGGGTTCCAAGACTTAGACCGGCTCACCCAGGGTCTCCACGCCGGCCAAATGATCATCATCGCTGCTCGACCGGCGATGGGGAAGTCGACCCTCGCCCTAGACTTTTGTCGGAGCGCGGCGATCCACAACAACATAACTGCTGCCCTCTTCAGCCTAGAAATGTCCAGGTCAGAGATTTCCATGCGCCTCTTGGCGGCGGAGACGGGCGTGTGGCTGTCAAAGATGCGTTCCGGTGAGATGACCGCCCAAGACTGGACTGCGGTGACAGGTCGGATCGCGGAGATCTCTTCCGCACCCCTTTTCATCGATGACAGCCCCAACATGTCGATGTCGGAGATCCGTTCGAAATGTAGGCGGTTGAAGCAGCAACATCAGCTTGGCCTAGTCGTTGTGGACTACCTCCAGTTGATGAGTAGTGGGAAGAAAGTTGAGTCCCGCCAACAGGAAGTCTCGGAGTTTTCACGGTCCTTGAAGCTTCTCGCGAAAGAGCTTGAGGTCCCAGTGATTGCGGTGGCCCAGTTGAACCGTGGGCCAGAGCAGCGCAGCGACAAACGGCCGATGCTCGCAGACCTGCGTGAGTCCGGGTCGTTGGAGCAGGACGCGGACGTCGTGTTCTTACTCCACCGGCCCGACTACTACGATCCGGACGACCGGGCGGGAGAGGCCGACATTATTGTCGCCAAACACCGTAGTGGCCCCACGGACGTTATTCCCGTCGTGTTCCAAGGGATGCAGACACGGTTCGCGAACCTCGCGCGAGTGTGAAAACGCTTGGGAGGGCGAACAGCGCTTTCACTTTCACTACAGCCACCTTTTGTTTATGGGTGGGAAAGCGGAAGCGTGTGGTGCCAGAAATGTATATTTCACCACCCCTAATGTCGCTAACGCGCAGGTGGGGGCCACTTTGCTGTCAGCAAACTCTGAAAGGAGCGATCCTAGGACGTAACGCTCCTAGTATGAAAGCATGATCGAAATTCGAATCCATGGGCGAGGGGGCCAAGGGGTCGTCACCGCTTCGGACCTTATGGCGATGGCAGCTTTCAAAGAGGGTCACCATGCGCAAGCGTTCCCCTCTTTCGGTTCGGAGCGGATGGGTGCACCCGTCGTCTCCTACTGCCGTGTGTCAGACGAGGAAATCCGGACGCGTGAACCCATCCTTGAACCCGACATAATCATTGTTCAAGATCCGACGCTGCTGTCCGTGATGGACGTGTTTTCCGGTTTGAAGCCGGGAGGGTACGCGCTGATCAACACCACTAAAACAGTTGAAGACTTGGGGCTGGAGGGGCTGCTAGACATCACCGATGGTGACAAGGTGAAGACAGTCCCCGCATCCGACATAGCCAAGGAACACTTGGGACGGCCGCTACCCAACGCCGCGCTGCTGGGCGCGCTCGCGGGTTTAACGGGGATTGTTGACATTGAAAGCGTGGAAGAGGCAATCGGCCAACGATTCCCAGGTCGCATTGGGAAAGCCAACAGTGACGCCGCTCAGGCCGCGCATGACTTCGTGAAAGGAACCGAGGATGGAACAGCAGCTTGAGGGCTCCATTGGTGTGGCGCAGGCGGTCGCGCACTGCAAACCTGAGGTGATCGCTGCCTACCCAATCAGCCCCCAAACCCACATTGTGGAAGAACTCTCCGCGCTTGTGAAAAAAGACATTTTGAAGGGCTGCGAGTACGTCAACGTTGAGTCTGAGTTCGGGGCGATGAGCGCGTGCATTGGGGCAAGCGCGACGGGTGCCCGCACCTACACAGCGACGTCCTCCCAGGGGCTCCTCTTCATGTCTGAGGCGGTTTTCAACGCCTCCGGCATGGGACTACCTATAGTCATGACAGTGGCGAACCGTGCTTTGGGTGCACCGATCAACATTTGGAATGACCACTCTGACGCTATGAGTCAAAGGGACTCCGGTTGGCTGCAACTGTATGCGGAAACCAACCAGGAAGCGTTGGACCTGCATGTTCAAGCCTTCCGAATCGCTGAAGAACTTTCGGTGCCCGTCATGGTGTGTATGGACGGTTTCATCCTCACTCACGCGACCGAGATCTTTGATGTGCCTGACGAGGAGAAGGTTGAGAAGTTCCTACCCCCCTACGACCCGCGGCAGATGCTTGACCCGCGCCACCCCGTTTCCATTGGGGCGATGGTCGGCCCGGAAGCCTTCACTGAAGTGAAGTACTTGGCCCACCACAAACAGCTGCAGGCTTTGGACCTGATCCCCCAAGTGCAGGCTGAGTATGAGGAAATCTTTGGGCGCGACTCAGGCGGCCTCGTCCGTCCCTACAGGTTGGATGACGCGGACACTGTGGTCATCGCCTTGGGATCCGTCATGGGGACAATCAAAGACGTGATCGACAAGCGCCGCGACGCGGGGGATAAGATCGGTGGTCTTTCCATCATTTCGTTCCGGCCGTTCCCGACGGAGGCAATCAGAGAAGCCCTCAAGGGCGCGAAACGCGTGATCGTGGTTGAAAAGGCGTTCAGCTTGGGTGTTGGTGGCATTGTGGGACCCCACGTTCGACCCACCCTCCCCAGCCCGGACACTCCTCTTTACAACGTGATTGCGGGTCTTGGGGGCCGCCCCATCACTCAGCGTTCCCTGTCGAAGATGCTTGACCAGGCTGAGGCCGGTGAACTGGGGGACTTGACGTTCTTAGATCTCGACCAAGAGTTGGTGGACAAAGAGCTGAAACGGGAAGCGGAGAACCGTCGTAGTGGGCCCAGTGCAGAGAGCGTCGTGCGGGCCGCTAAAGAGCGCACGGACGCGCAACTAGCGAAGTAGGGCGAAAAACAGATGAAAGTAGATTTGGGTATTCCCACCACAAGGGAAACGGAAATCCCCGCAAGAGACAACGTCAAGTTCTATCAGGTTGGGTCTTACGCGGTTGGGAACCGGTTGGCTGAGGTCATCGACCGCGCCATCCAGTCCGACCCCAACCGGCCGAACGCCCTCACCTCGGGTCACCGCGCCTGCCAAGGGTGCGGGGAGGCACTCGGCGCGCGCTACGCGGTGGACACGGCCATGGATGCGACCGACGGGAACCTAGTGGCGGTGAACGCCACCGGGTGCTTGGAAGTCTTTTCCACGCCCTACCCGGAGTCGGCTTGGACTGTTCCTTGGCTACACTCCCTGTTCGGCAACGCGCCTGCGGTCGC